>CAMDOA010000036.1 GCA_945903305.1 Chitinophaga pinensis | reverse complement strand
GTGTCCATGCTTTCAGCATAATAAATTGAAACGCCATAGCACAAGTACAGGTACGAAATCATTTTTTCGAACGAGTGATTCAGCGGAAGAAAACTTAATGCTTTATCCTTTTCACCAACAGGCATTAATGGTTTAGCCGCAATCAAATCGGCCATAATATTATTGTGAGTCAGCATTACTCCCTTCGGAAATCCGGTGGTGCCACTCGTGTAAATAATTGTTGAGATATCTTCCGGTACAATGCTGCTTTTTATTTTTTCCAATTCTGTTATACTACCGTTATTACTTCTTTCCAAAAATTCTGAAAAGTGTGAAGCACCTTTCACCTGATTGAAAGTGAAGACTTCTTTAAGTGATGGAATCCGGCTTTTAATATTCTGAATTTTCTGATACAACTCTTCGCTGCTGACAAAAACTATTTTCACTTCCGCATCATTGAAAATGAAAACATAATCTTCCTCAGTGCTTGTAGGATACACCGGAACATTTATGGCGCCGGTTTGCATGGCCCCGAAATCAACATAATTCCACTCCGGTCGATTATTACTGATGATAGAAATTTTATCATCCTTTTTTATTCCGGAAGCCATCAATGCCAAACTCACTTTGTTGATATTATCAATACAATCATCAATAGAATGGTTAATCCATTTTCCATTTACTTTTTCATTGAGCGCGTCGCTTTTCGGATAATTATTTTTTTGGAAAACAGGGATGTCGAAAATTCTTTTCAGTTCCATATCAATTGATTTAATTGAATCTAAAAATATTTAGAAAAATTAACTTTTGCATAAATTAAAAATTTGAGTTCGAATTTGAAATATTCACAACCCAAAAACAGCCCCCGCACGAATAACCGGAATACCATAATAGGGTGAATACGGATTTTGCAATACATCATACAATACCTGAATGGAAAAACCAGAACCACTGTTGCCAAATTTTTGAAAATATCCTCCGCCAAGCAAGAGCGATTCGATGGTCAATCTTCTGACTTCAAATCCTCCGAAATTCGGAAGCGCCACTAATGCTTCAAAATTATTAACCTCGTATTCTCCACTTAAAAAAATATTTTCCAGAATAAAATAGCGTGCAAAAAAACTTCCTCCAAAAATATGAGTCTTGTAATCCTGAGTAATATATCCGTTGTTGTAAACCGGTTTGAAATGTATAAAAGTGTATTTTGGATTCAGGCCAACTGAAAACCGATTAGTAATTCGATACCCTACTAATGGAGCAACTTCAACATAAGTTACACTTCCGAAACTTAAGCCGCCGGTTCCACCAATATAAAATCGCTGCTTGCTCAACCACGGAGTTTCTTTCAAACTATTTTCACTCTGTGCCTTGACAGTTTGAGTGAATGAGGCAATCAGTAAAATGGAGAGTAAGAATATTTTATTTTTCATCAGGTGTAATTCTAATCATTAAATATTTTTCCCGGATTCATAATTCCTTTTGGATCGAAAACTTTTTTTATGTCTTTCATCAATTGCAATTGTATGTTGCTAAACGCAATTTCCATGAATGGCTTTTGCACCAATCCAATTCCATGTTCGCCTGAAAGTGTTCCACCGAGTTCAATCACGAGTTTAAAAATTTCGCGAATGCCCTCTGTTATTTTATTATTCCATTCATCATCAGTCAGTGTTCCTTTTATAATATTTACATGCAAATTCCCATCACCGGCATGACCATAACAGACTGATTTGAAACCAAACTTTTTGCTGATAGTTTTTACTCCCTTCAATAACTGCGGCAATTTTGCGCGTGGCACTACAGTATCTTCCTCCTTATAAACTGAATTCATTTTCACTGCTTCTGCAACACTTCTTCTTAGTTTCCATAAATCAGATTTTTGTTGTGCTGTATCAGCAAATAAAATTTCGCCACAATTGAATTTCTGCAATACTTCCGATATTTTTTCTGCATCGCGATGCAATGTATCCATATCATTGCCATCCACTTCAATCAGCAAATGGGCTTCTATGTTTTCATTCATTGGCAAATTGGTTTCGCCAATGTGTTTTGCTGCCCATTCAATGGCATCACGCTCCATGAACTCCAATCCCGAAGGACAAACACCTGCTCTGAAAATGGCATTCACTGCTTCGCAGGCCTTTTCTGCTGAAGAAAATGGTGAAAGCATGAGCACATCATTTGTTGGGTGCTGTATTAATCGCAAAACAATTTTTGTTACAACTCCCAGCGTTCCCTCGCTGCCAACAATCAGTTGAGTGAGATTATAACCAGTTGCATTTTTTAAAACATTTGCTCCGGTCCATATTATTTCTCCGTTTGGTAAAACCATTTCGAGATTCAATACATAATCTTTCACCACACCATACTTCACTGCCTTTGGTCCGCCTGAATTTTCTGCAATGTTTCCGCCAATAAAGCATGAACCTTTACTCGCTGGATCGGGTGGATAGAACAATCCCCTTTCTTTTACTGAATTCTGCAGCACTTCAGTAATTACTCCCGGTTCAACTGTTACCTGAAAATTTTCTTCATCAATAAAAATAATTTTATCAAACCGTTCCATCGAAAGCAATACACCACCAAAAACCGGAAGCGCTCCACCGCTTAAACCTGTTCCTGCGCCGCGTGGTGTCACCGGTATGTTTTTTTCAAAACACAAATTCATCACAGCGCTCACTTCAGTTGTATTGGAAGGTCGCACCACAACCGCTGGTTTAAAAACTAAATCTTCTGTTTCGTCATGACCGTAATGCAATTTGTTTTCCTCGTCGGTGAGAATAAATTTTTCGCCAACAATATTTTTAAAAGCCATTAAAATTTCCCGTGTAACAACCCCGAATTTCATAGTTTATATTACCGTTGAGGCTGAATAATTGCACCCCCATTTTCTCCTCCGACAGCTTTAGCGCTATCCATAATGTGTTGAATTCGTTCCTGAGTTGCTTTAATATCCAGTTCTACTCCTGAAACTTTTCCGTTGGTAAACATAATAGATTGATTATTTCCATACAGCCACTCAATCAAATGTGTGGTGTCGCCATTTTCTGTTTCAGCCTTTCCAAGGTCTTCCACCTTATATGAAATTCCGGTAATGGCTTCCGTTTCTTCGAATGTCATTCCACTCTTGATTTTTTCAAGTGAGGCATTGTAATTCGGATCTCCTTCCGTTTTTTGATTTGAATTGCAGGAGAAAAGGATTGATGTAAAAAGCAAGAAGAAAATTTTGTTCATGATTTAACAAAAGTATTGGTTGAATGAAATAAAACGAGAAGAGATGCGAACATATTTTATTCGGAATAAAAATCAACTCAATATACTATTCATATAATTCGGTCTATGTTTATTTCGTGCAAAAAAAACAATTTGCAAAACCAAATAACTGCTTTATTTTTTCACCATGTTGGATGAAGAAAAACAAACAGAAAAAGTGTATTACACCATTGGTGAAGTAGCCGCCATGTTTGACTTGAATGTATCAAATGTTCGATATTGGGAAAACGAGTTTGATATTCTGATGCCGAAGAAGAATGCGAAAGGCGATCGGTTCTTTACTAAAAAAGATATTTCTAACATCCGCATCATTAAAGAACTGATAAAAGAAAGAGGATATACCATTGAAGGTGCAAAAATAAAACTGCGCGAAAACCGCGATGAATTGCAGGAGCGAATGAAAATAATTCATTCATTAGAAAATGTTAAATCGTTTCTAACACAAATGAAATCGCAACTGGATAATTCAGCAGTTGATAAAAAAGCAAATTTTTCCGCTCCTGATTCAAACACTTTGCTGCAAACAGAAATCACTTTTACCCAAACAGAAAATTCTGAATAATACAATTGGCCTATTTTCGTTCTTAAATAGTTAAACTTTTTTAAAACCCGTTCGTCTCAAACTTCTTCATGCACCGGATTTTTTATCTCACCTTCATTATTGCTTTAAGTTTTGCCATCTTTTTTTCTTCCTGCAAGAAAGATCCGCTGCTGATTGATAATCATATCGACACTACCATCACCGGAAATGATCCTCCTCCTTACAATGGCATTTCGGAATTGCAGATTAAACTTTATATTAATAAATTGTATGTTGATTTAATTGGCCGCCAACCTTCATCGCTGGAATTATCCATTCAGTTTGATTTTTTAAAAACCAATCATTTGAGCATCAGTTCAAGAGAAAATGTGGTCAGTCAGTTATTAAACACAACTGATTTTTACAATCGCTTGTTTGATATAACAAGTGCCGACATGACCAACGGTATTGATTCGGTTGACATAGCAGATGCCACCACTCAGTTTTACTATTTTATTTATTTCGATTCGTTAAATGGTTTATCACAAAATCTCCCGTATTATTATGCCGAACTTTTGCGTTTAAATGCAATCAGCTCCTGCAAAACAGAATTGAAAAATAACACTATCAATTTGCGCGAATTTTATCGCCGGTTCGTTGATAATTATTTTTACGATCAGGTGAATATGGGTACCGAAAATTTTGTAATCGGAAGTTTTGATGATTTGTATTTACGAACTCCTACTGCTTCTGAATTGCAAAACGCAAGTGCCATGGTGGATGGCGCATCAACCACACTCTTCGACCAAAGCGGAACCAACAAAGGCGATTATGAAATTATCATTGTTAACTCACCTGAGTTTACTGAAGGTTTTATTCGAAAATGTTATATCCAGTTTTTATTGCGAAATCCTACGAGCGGAGAAATGGGATTGGAAACACAAACATTAAATGTGAGTTTGGATTGGAAAACTTTAATAAAAAAATTAGTGAGTACGGATGAGTATGCCGGATTCTGAAATAAATTAAAGATTAGAAATTAAATATTAAAAATGTTTTTCGCTGCCGGAATTAAATTGAAATCATTTTTATAAAAACAAAAAGCAAAACAGAATGAAAAATATTTTTCTTATTCTACTTTTTTCAAACATCCTTTTTTCTTCGTGCAAGAAAGAAGTGCTGAAACAAACCATTTACGACAATGTGTATTACGAAGTAACACCGGTTACTCTATATACCAGCAACGCTGAAAAAAATAAACAGAAAAGCAGTTTGCAATACATCAGTATTTTATTTTCTGATTTGTTCAATCAAAGCATTCCCGGTTCCGATTTAAATAACATTGGTGAAGCCATTGTTAGCATCGGCGATAAAGGTTTAGCCAATCAACTGATTTTAGAAAGGTTGCTGACTGTACCGGCAATTCAAATTCCAACAGCCACACAAATGCAAGCCGACTTAGATGGATTTATTTCTTCTGCCTATCAGCGGTTTTATTTACGCAACCCAACCGAGTACGAAAAAATTTATTTGAAAAATTTAATTCAGAATGATTCCAATATCACTCCTGAAATTGTTTATGCGGCTTTCGCTCTTTCAAACGAATACATGTTCTACTAAAACACAAAATCAAAATGAAGCGCAGATCATTTATAAAAAAAGCCAGCATAGCAACTGCCGGAACATTTTTAGCTCCTTATATTTTACCGAGTGGAAGATTGTTTGCTGCAGCCGGCGACCGGGTGGTGAATCATGTGGTGCTGGTTTTATTTGCCGGTGGAGTTCGTCATCAGGAATCTGTTGATCAGGCATACTTAACCTATCAGGGTGCAAATTCAGGAAATGTGATGCGCAATATGTTTACCGGTGCAGCTCCTTCCAGCAATTTATTATACACACCGTGGAACCCGATTCAAGGTTCATCGCTAGCATCGCAGGGAACATTTTTTAAAGAATTGCAATATGCCCAAGGACCAACAGGTCACTTCAATGGACATACTGCTGCCATCACCGGAAATTATACCGATACAGGAACCAACCTTGCTATCAATCCTGATTTTCCAACTGTGTTTGAGTATTATCGCAAGCACAACGACCCGGCTAAAAGCGCCATTAACAGTTGGTGGCTGAGCGAAGGATTAGGCCCGTATCCGGCGTTGAATTACAGCAAGCATGGAATGTACGGCCCCATGTATGGCGCAAATTATTTAAGACCATTTTCAACTTTCGGAAATATTGGGTTGGATTATTTAAACAACGGACTCACGCTGCAGCCCGATGATGTTGGCAGGTTGAATACTCTTAAAAATTTCTTCGATAGTAATTTTGATAAATCTGTTAGCGACCTTCCGGGCATTATTAATAATTCTACTGATAAAGAATTTATTCATGCTTTTCTGAAAGATGTTTTAAACCGAACACAAAACGGAACGGTTGAATTCCCATTACCAAACGGAGTTCCTACTTATGAAATGACAGGAGATTTAATCAATATTCAATACACTTGGGAAGTACTTAAAAATTTTCATCCTGAATTAACAGTCATCAATACTTTCAATTTAGATACCTGTCATTCTGATTTTACAGGTTACATAAATCTGATGCACAAAGCAGATTATGGAGTTGGTTGGTTATGGAATAAAATTCAAAGCGACCCTGTTTTACAAAATGATACCATCATGATTTGTTTGCCCGATCATGGACGAAATGAATTGCCGAATAATATTTATGATGCAAACGGGTTGCGTGCTTTCGATCATACTACTGATGCAAACTCGCGGCGCGTATTTGCATTAATAGTTGGGCCTGCCGGAAAAGTGAATCAGAATTTAGTGTTAGGAAGCGCAGGTAATCCGGTTGGACAAACTATTGATATTGTTCCAACCATTGCGCACATACTTGGTTTTTACGATCAGATTCCGAGTGGCATGTTGCCTGGGCAAATTTTAACGCAAGCATTTATTTAGCTGAAATTTTAAACAGAAAAAAACAGATAAATATTTTTTCAGAAAAAATTAATTGAAACAGAAAGAAAAAATAAAATGATAAAAAAAATTCTGATTCTGATTGGATGCGTGGCAATAATTTTTTCGTGTAAGAAAACGATTACCATCATTCCCGGAACATTAGGAGATAATCCTTATGACACTATTAATTATGATGCAACCGGAATACCGGAAGTACCCATTGATTCAAATACTTTTCTTGGTATTCATAAATACATAATCAGTGTGAAATGTGCAGTGCCCGGCTGTCATGATGGAAGTTTTGAACCTGATTATCGTACAGTTCAAAGTTCGTACTACACATTGGTATATGCGCCCGTTTTGAAAAACACAGTTGATTCTCTTTTTAATTATCGCGTGGTTCCGTATGATACCGGCATGAGCTGGCTGCACGAACGAATAACAACCGATGATGCAGTGCTTGGCCGAATGCCACTGTACGACACACTTCCGAAAAGACAAATACAAATGATTGCAAACTGGATTGGTTCAGGAGCAAAAGATATTTTCGGCAATGTGATGAATCAGGCCAATACTGAGCCTGCATTTTTCGGGTTAGTGGCTTACTTACCAAACAGCGGCAATCAACGAGTTGACTCAATCAGAGGTACCGCTTCTTATTATCCTTTTTATGCCCCGGCAAATTCAGATATAAAAATATGGATGGGATTGTATGATGATATTACACTACCTCCGCTTTTCACTTACAACAAAATAAAATTCAGCACCGACCCGAATGATTTTGCAAGTGCACCGGCACTTCCAATGACTGTTGAGATAAATCCGTTTTATGCACCGGGTTGGGGATGGGGTCCTGCACCCTACTTTTTGCATTACACCGTGAATACTTCGCAATGGACTATTGGCGACATAGTTTACATACGCGCGTATGTTCAGGATGGACAACACTCCTCTCCTACCGAAATTCCATCAGGCACAGCTCCGCTTTATTATCAAATGTTCTGTTCATTCAAGGTTCAGTAGTTTGAAAAAGTTTTTTGTTTATGGAGAATATGTTATTTGTTTAATGTTATCTGTTATTTGTAAATACAATTTTTTGAGTGATAAAAAAGTTAATTGTAAAATGATTTTGAAAATGAGAATTGAAAAAATAATTCTTTTATATAAGAAAACTCTTTGCCTCTCTGCGATTATGCGGTTAGTTTTTTTAGCAGCAATTATTTTTTCTGCCTGCAAAAAAGAGAAGAGCAATGATCCGATTCCAAAAGCAAGTACCACACCGGTTATTGAATTAGTGAGTGTGACTCCAACCAGTGTTCAAGCCTTACAAGATTCAATCGTATTTACCATTTCTTATACCGATGGTGATGGTGATTTAGGATTTTCTGATGCCGATTCGATGTCGGTTTTTATAACTGATAAAAGATTTCCGCTCACTATTGCTTTTCATCTGCAACCGTTAAGCCCTATGAATTCAACTATTTCCATAAAAGGAAATCTTCCGATAATATTGAATAATACTATTCTTCAAAACAATACTTCCACTTCTGAAAGTGCTGTATTTGAAATTCAGATTCGCGACCGGGCAAATCATTACAGTAATGTTTTAACTACTGCACCAATAACTGTTTTGCCATGACTATTCTATTTGAAATAAATTCTATTAACAAATAGCTAACACTTCAATTCTGAAATATTAAAAACTGAATTCAGCCATTAGGTTTGCGACTCATAAAATAATTCATGAGCCCACTTTATCAAACCGGTTTTCAATTTCCAAAACAAACAAAATTCTATCGCGGAAAGGTGCGCGATGTATATACCATCGATAATAAATTTCTGGTAATGGTTGCGAGTGATCGCATCAGCGCGTTTGATGTTATTCTTCCCAAACCAATTCCATGCAAGGGACAAGTACTGAATCAGGTGGCAACACATTTTTTGAATCTTACGAAAGATATAGTTCCAAACTGGCTGCTGGCAACTCCTGATGCCAATGTTGCAATCGGAAAAATGTGTGAGCCATTTAAAGTAGAGATGGTCATTCGGGGTTATGTAACCGGTCATGCCGCACGCGAATACAAATTGGGCAAACGCATGATTTGTGGTGTTCCAATGCCTGATGGAATGAAAGAGAATGATAAATTTCCTGAAGCTATAATTACTCCCACAACGAAAGCAGCTGAAGGTCACGACCAGGATATTTCAAGAGCAGAAATTATGAGCAGCGGAATTGTGAGCGAAAGTGATTATGTGCAAATGGAAAATTATACCCGTGCACTTTTCAAATTCGGAACCGAAGAAGCCAATCGCCGCGGTTTAATTTTAGTTGACACCAAGTATGAATTTGGTAAAGCAGATGGAACAATTTATTTAATTGATGAGATTCATACACCTGACAGCAGCCGTTATTTTTATTCGGAAGGTTATGAAGAAAAACAAAGCAAGGGAGAACCACAAAAACAATTATCAAAAGAGTTTGTTCGCGAATGGTTGATTGCAAATAATTTTATGGGAAAGGAAGGACAACAAATTCCTGTTATGCCGGATGAGTTTGTGCAAACTGTGACTAACAGATATATCGAATTGTTTGAACAGATCACCGGTAAAAAATTTGAAGCTGATACTTCGGCAAATCCTGAAGAACGAATCAGAAAAAATGTTACCGAGTGGATTGAAAAAAATGCTTAGATCAATTTGAATAAATAAATTAACCCGGAACTTTATCTTAGCAAAGTAACATTTCCAGTAATTGACTTTTGTTCTCCGTTTATAAATGTGGCATTCATGAAAAACACATACGAACCAATTTCGGCATCTTCCCCTTTATATTTTCCATTCCAGCCATCGCTAACATTATTTGTATTAATATCAAAAATGATTTCGCCCCATCGGTTAAAAATAGTCATGGTGTAATTCGTGATTCTGAAACCAAGTGGTCTGAAAATATCATTAGTTCCATCGCTATTCGGCGAAAATGCTGAAGGCATCACAACATCGCAATTAATTTCAGCAAGCATTGTATCATATCCGAGGCAACCAAAATTATTGACAATAACAGAATAGTAAGTATCGTGGTCGGCCATCGGTACAGTTATCGATTGAGATGTTTCTCCACTTGACCATTGATAAGTTGTTCCCGGGTATCCGGCATTTAAAGTCAGGCTTTCATACTTACACAGTGAAGTATCGCCGCCGATATATACATCTGGAACAAAGTGTATAATAATTGGAAGAGTTTTAGTATCAAATCCACATAAGCTGTCGGTTACAGTTAGTGAAACGATATATTCTCCATCGGCACCAAAGGCATGAAAAGTATTTTCAGTACTGCTTGTTTGCTGATCGCCAAAATTCCAATCCCAGGCAACAGGAAATAAATTTGATTTGTCAGAAAACTCAATCAACTCACCCACACAACCTTCTAAAGGACTGAAGGTAAAATCGGCAATGATATTCGGATGAATAGTTAATGTAACAGATGTTGAATCACTGCATCCTAAATTATTAGTGATAATTAAATCTACTTCGTAAGTGCCCGGAGGCGAAAAGGTATGAATAGCATTTTGCGAAACAGCTGTGCTGCCATCACCAAACGACCAGATATAATTATCAATTGCGCCAATTGAAGTGTTACTGAAATTCACCGGTTTCTCATCGCATAATGGATCAGCCGAAACTGCAAATTGGGCATCAAACAAATTAGCTTGTATTGTGTAATTATGTGAAACACTGCACCCAAAACTGTTTGTTAATACTACTGAATACTGACCTGCAAGCAGATTAAATAAAGTATCAGCTATTTGATTAACACTACCTGTACTTATTAAATTATTCTGATCATCAAACCACGAATAATACCAGGTAGAAGTATCCTGCGGAGTAAATATGGCATATCCATCACTGGTTTGCAGGCACGATGAATTCTCTTGCGAGTATTGAACAGTAGCGTTAAAATTTGCGGTCAGAATATTAAAGCTATTGGTGATGGAGCATCCTTGTAAGTTAACTAAAGTGAGTGTGTACTGGCCGGCCATTATGTTAAATAAAGTATCCGGTGTAAGTGTTATGGTTCCGGAATCAATAATAGTTCCGGCTGCATTCTGATAAATATAAAACCACACCGACGAATCTTGCGGTATAAATGCTGCAAATCCATCATCTGATTGCGGACAGGTTGTATTTCCCTGAGCAAATGTGGCGGATCCCGGAGCCACTGTTACTGTCACAGTATCAACGAAAGAATTACCATTGCATAAATCTACCGAGGCTATATAGGAAGTAGTTACTGTTGGAGAAACAGTCATATCCTGATCATTACCTAAAAAAGCACCCGTAAGACTTGTCCACTGAATGCCGCCAAGCATGGGTACCGGAGCAAAAGTTATAGGTGCAATGGTGTAATTAGTAAATGTAGCATCAGGTGTAAAACGATAGCCATCATTGGTCGTAGTCCATATGGTTGGAAAATTTCTGCCGGGTACAACAAATGCAACTGTGCCTGATGCATTCTGCAAACCATGAATAGCAGCACCACCATTATTCCAGGTTGTACAAATTGGCTTATCGGTAATGTGTGTTTCAATAATGCTTGTTCCTTCATAAAGTATAATTTGTCCGGTATATAGTAAACTGTTGCATTGAAATTCAGGTACATTGCAAAAGTTAAAAACAAAATACCGGTTCGGTGCAGTTCCCATTGTGGCATAACTCATAATACCATAAGTCGGAACACTCGGGTCAACATCGTGCCAGGCGCCCATAATAGTATTAGTTGGATTGGCTGTTGAAGGTATTGGATTGTTGATAGGATATTGAGAATAGTTCCCGGCGCCGCTTAAGTCGAAATCAATATACGCATTAGTAGAAAGAAGACATTGAGTATATGTATTTCCAAAAAAAGTAAAAGGAAATCCAATGTTTACCGGTTGACTATAAGTATCGTCGGGTAAATTTAATTGTGTAACAGCACCAACTGAATCAGATTCAGCATGCAAAGTCAATGAATTGCCTTGACAAATAGTGGTATCGTTTCCGGCATTCACCTGCGCATAAGAATTAAAAGTCAATCCAATTAAGAAGATTATAACGATGCTGATTTTCTTTTTCACTACTGATTATTTTTTTCCAAAAGTAATCAACGGAAATACAGTGCCCCCTGATTTTTAAAAATTATTTAAACTGCTTGATAAGTAAGATTTTTAAAAAATTATTTTTTCAATCAACTGATTTTTGAAGCATCTGTTACTTGACTTCATTTGGAAATCAACTTTTATAACTTTACTTCATCCGCAATCACTTACATATATATTTGTTCGATAAAGAATTTTTTCATGCAAAAAAACATTTACCCTACTCTCCAATTTGTTTTCTGTTTTGTTTTCTTTCAATTGTACGGAAATTATGTTTTCGCTCAAAAACAAATTGCCATTAATGATATCTGGCTGAACTACCAATTTGTTCCGGCAAGTGTGGATGGTTTTACTCCGCTGAATGATGGTGAACATTATGCACGAGTGGATAAAGATATAAATGGCAAACCAGCCATTTATATTTATGATTATAAGACGGCTGCGAAAACTGATTCCATTTTCACAGTCAGTCGCGATGTTCCGGCTGATTCGGCCAGGAATTTTTCTTTGGGAAGTTTTTCGTTCGATAAAAGTCAGGAACATATTCTTATTCCTACACGAACAGATAAAATATATCGCCGGAGTTCAACTGCGCTCTACTACATTTTTGATATAAAAAAGAAAACGCTGACCGCACTCAGCACAAACGGAAAACAAAGCAGTCCGGCTTTTTCGGCCGATGGAAAAAAAGTGGCTTTTGTTCGCGACAATAATTTATTTATTAAAGATTCGGAATCCGGAATTGAAAAGCAAGTAACTACTGATGGAAAAAAGAATTTCATTATCAACGGAATTACTGATTGGGTATATGAAGAAGAGTTTGGTTTTGTGCAGGCTTTTCAATGGAGCCCTGATGGAAACACTTTGGCTTTTTATCGATTTGATGAAAGTGCCGTGCCGGAATACACTGTGCAGTTTTTTAACAATCTGCATCCCGAAAATTATACTTACAAGTATCCGAAAGCCGGTGAAAAAAACTCGGTGGTAGAAATTTATTTATACAATGTTCAATCAGGTGCAACTGCTAAAGCTGACATTGGCGCTGAGCAGGACCAATATATTCCGCGCATTAAGTGGACGAATGATGCCAATGCTCTTTGCATTTTCAGAATGAACCGGCTACAGAATAAATTGGAATTGCTATTAGCTGATGCCGCAACAGGCAACACATCGGTGCTAATGACTGAAGAAAATAAAAAGTACATAAACATACACGACCATCTCACTTTCTTAAAAAACAACACTCAATTTATCTGGACTTCGCAACAAGATGGTTACAATCATATTTACATCTATGGATTTGATGGGAAAATAAAAACACAGGTGACCACCGGCAAGTGGGATGTAACCGAATTTTATGGTTGTAATGAAAAAAACGGATTGATTTATTATCAGAGCGCCGAAGAATCTCCATTGCGCAGATTTGTGTATTCAATTAAAACTGATGGCAGTGATATAAAGAAACTGACAAACGATGCGGGAACCAACAATGCCTCGTTCAACAGCACCTTTACTTATTTTTTGCGTAATCACAGCGATGCGAATACCGCTCCTGATTATGCCATTTGTAAATCTGATGGAAGTGTGGTGAAAGTGCTGGAAGATAATTCAGTATTCAAAAAAATGATTGCCGATTATCAACTTCATAAAAAAGAATTTTTCACTTTCAAATTGGAAGATGGAACAGAGTTGAACGGATGGATGATAAAACCAACGGGATTTAAATCAAAGAAAAAATATCCGGTGTTTATGACTTGTTATGGAGGGCCGGGCAGTCAACAAGTACTGGATAGTTATGATGCTTTTAACACGATGAATTTTAATTACCTCGCGCAACACGGTTACCTTGTTGTGTGTGTAGATAACCGAGGAACCGGAGCTCGCGGAGAAGATTTTGAAAAAATTACTTACCTGCAATTAGGTAAAATTGAAACCATGGATCAGGCAGCATCAGCAAAATATTTAGGCGCTCTTCCATACATTGATGCTACGCGAATAGGAATGATGGGTTGGAGTTATGGCGGGTTTATGGCGCTGATGTGCATCAGCAATTATCCCGATGTATTTAAATCGGCAGTTTCGGTTGCACCAGTTACGAACTGGAAATATTATGACAGCATTTATACTGAACGATATATGCGCACACCAAAAGAAAATAAAGATGGTTACGATAAAATTGCGCCGCTGAGTTCGGCTGCAAACATTCGCGGAAAACTTTTATTGATTCATGGGCTGGCTGATGATAATGTGCATTTCCAGAACACCGCTGAGATGCTGAAAGCATTGTATAAAAACAATGTGGTGTTCATGCAAATGACTTTCCCCGATAAGAATCATGGAATTTCGGGAGGGAATTCTAGGGCTTATTTATTTACACAAATGTATGAATGGGTGTTTGTGAATTTGTAATTGATGGTTGATTCGTTCAACGGTTCATTAGTCAATTAGTATTTTTTTCATGCAGGTACTAATTGAGATTTCCTTACTTACTTTTAATGAATGAATAAAACCAGTAGTCTGATATTTTTTATTCTGTTAAATATTTACAATTCAGCTTTTGCTGATAACTGGGAATTATTTCCATTCAATCAATCAAGCTACTACAGTGATAATGGCTCTACTGATTTCAATCACCTGTATCATTATACTCAAGATTCTATTCGTGATGATGGTGGTTCAAAAACTTTTTTCTTCAATCGGTTTCCTTTTTCATTGAATCATGACCAATGCATTTATGAATCATGCAAATTGCTTGGCGATTCAACTGAGTTTGATTCTTTAAGCAACAACAGCAATTTTTATTATTTCATATTCGGAAGTGATACTGCTCAATTTTTTCCATTTTCTCAGCAAGGAGATTTCTGGTTCATCAGTTGTCCGAATGGAGGTCAGGGATTCGACAGCATAAAAGTGACTTGCACATTTAATGACTTGTCAACTATTGTCGGACAAACAGATAGTGTTAAACGGTTTTTAATTGAAGCATGGAACAACGGAAGTTCTGTAAATTATTTTAACAATTATGAATTTGAGTTGAGTAAAACTTTCGGATTGACAAATTGGTTTTCGTTTCAGTTTTTGTTGCGTCAGAGTAATTTGTTTGATGCAATACAATACACACTTGTGGGTTGTGAGTTAAACGGAAATAAATTCGGATACACACTTCCGACATTTGAAGATTATTTTTCTTGTTGGCAAGAAGGAAATATTTTCAAATATGAACAAACATTCAAGTATGATTATAATATCTGGAGAGATTCTGTTCTTCAGGTTCAATGGTATCCTGATTCGATTGTAGCAATAGTTCGTGAAAGAAAACAGCATTTTGAAAGATATACAGATAGATTAATAGGTACGGTTTTCTTTGTTGACACTATCAAGTTTTATAAAACAGACTATCAATTTCTTTTTTCAAAAACCTTCACGCAAATATCTTTTAAGTCAAGTCCTGTTTTGAATCCAAGAGTAAATAAAATAGTCTATGGAAATTTTCTTGGGGTTCCTGCAATTGGTGAATCTTATTTTTTCGGAACTCCTCCTTGTGTTTACAGCCCTATCTATGGTTCACCAATAAATAGTTATGCCGTTGGACCAGGTGAAATATTAAATTACACTCCATATCCTTATTCTTATAATAGTGGTGCAAATATGGTTGGGTTTACTTGCAACGGGAATAATTATGGGGATTGGAATTGGTATACACCGATAGACTCTACATCTGTTGTAATTCCAAATTGTTTCAACTACTTAATCTCAAATATTACAGATAATAAACTTCAAACTTGTTTGGATTTCATTCCACAATTTAAAATTTTTGATACAGGTGGTAGATTATTGATTGCAGGTAAATATTATAATTCTGAAATTGATGTTGCAGAACTTGTAGCCGGAATTTATATTCTTGAAATAAAATATGGCAACAAATTTTATCTCAATAAATTTTTCAAGTATTGAGTAAAAGTTTCAACTAAACTTCCTTAACTCATTTCTTTTTTTACTTTTAGCACTGAACAAAAAAAAACTAAAACCAACACTCATTAAATTATGAGCAACACCACAACAAGTTCTCACCCACGCGGATTGTATTTATTGTTCTTCACCGAAATGTGGGAACGATTCAGTTACTATGGCATGCGCGCCATTTTCATTTTGTTTATGACCAAGGCATTGTTTATGTCTAATGCCGATGCATCAAACATTTACGGAAGTTTTACAGGGCTCGTTTATTTAACTCCGCTTTTGGGCGGCTACATTGCCGACCGGTATTGGGGAAACCGCCGTTCGATTTTTGCCGGTGGAATTATGATGGCACTCGGGCAATTTTTGCTGTTTTTCAGTGGCAGTTTAGTTACCGATTATGGAACGGCTGATACTTTAAATCCAAGTGCATTAACATTTATGTGGGCAGGGCTCACCTTGTTAATTATAGGCAATGGTTTTTTTAAACCGAATATTTCTACCATGGTGGGACAGTTATATCCAAAGGGCGATTCGAGAATTGATTCGGCATTTACTATTTTTTATATGGGAATAAATATGGGCGCCTTTTTCTCGCCATTAATATGCGGTACACTGGCTGAACAAAAAGACATAAACGGAATTGATTTGATTGGTGCTTTTAAGTGGGGATTTTTAGCTGCAGGAATTGGCATGGTGATAAGTGTTATTTCTTTTGAATTGCTGAAAAATAAATTATTGCTTTCTCCTGAGGGCGAACAGTTAGGCATGCCTAAGCAAAAAATGGATGTCACTACCATGCTAACTATTCTCGGAGCTATTGGCGCCACTTTTTTCCTGTTAAATTTCAAATCATTATTCAATACTGATATTGATTTGATAGGTTATGTGATATATGCTTCCATGGTGATAATGCCCGCCATAATCCTGTTAAATAAATCGCTGACGAAGAATGAACGGGAACAGATAATGGTGATATTTATACTGGCCTTTTTTGTTATTTTCTTTTGGGCTTGTTTTGAACAAGCCGGTGCTTCGCTCACCATTTTTGCCGATCAGCAAACCGATAGAATGATTGGCGGTTGGGAAATGCCTGCATCGTGGTTTCAATCAATAAATCCTTTAGCTGTAATTGTGCTTGCTCCGCTGTTTTCTATTTTGTGGGGTGCGCTGGCAAAACGAAATCGTGAACCATCGTCGCCTTTAAAAATGGCTATGGGTTTAGGTTTGGTTTCATTTGGTTTTATGATAATTGCCTATGCTGTTCACGGCATTGATGCGAATACTAAAATTGCGATGTACTGGTTGTTTGCATTATACATTATTCACACCATGGGCGAATTGAGTTTATCGCCAATCGGATTGAGCATGGTTTCGAAACTGGCTCCGCTTCGTTTTTCGTCGTTATTGATGGGCACCTGGTTTTTGGCCAATGCTGCTGCAAATAAATTTACCGGAACATTAAGTGCATTAATTCCTCCGGGCGCAGGCGAAAAACCATTAACCAATGAAGCGGGTGCAGTTACTTTCCCATCGTTTGCCGGATTTGAAATAACAAATCTGTTCGAATTTTTCTGTGTGTTTATTGTGCTGAGTGGCGGTGCTGCAATTCTGTTGGTTGGCATTTACAGATGGCTGGAAAAAAGAATGCATGGTATTAAATAGTCTTCTCCTGAAAATACATTGCGACTTTTTAACCTCTCCCCTAACCCCACTCCATGAATAAATGGAGAGGGGAACAGATAGTTAAAAGTATTAAAGGAATATTTTCGCAAGAAATCAATCAGCTATTGACATAAAAAAAGTCCTCCGAAAAATCGGAGGACTTTTTTTTACTTATTAAAATGGTTACTTGCTTTAGTCCATTTCACTCATTGATTTTACTTCCACTCCTTTATCATCTAATCGGATTAAGCGGTCTTCATATTTTATTGTATAAACTATTTTACCGCTTTCAGTTTTTATCAGTTCACAACGCTTGGGTGTTTTACCTGTAAAATTTTTAGTCAGATGATCGCTTACCGCTGTTGGTAATTCGCTCACCGGAACAACCATCATTTCTCTTATTACGCTACCATCGGCCTTAAAAACAGTGCGACTTTCGTTTACTTTATTCTTAAACATAGCAATGTAGTACGACTGCTTGTTCATTTTCCATTTTAAACTGAGCACCTCCGGATACATACTTTTAAATTTCTTAACTACTGCATCAGGCGGAATAACATCCTGAGTAGATGTTGGTGTAATTAAAGGCGAATTGGTTTCTGAGTTGTTGGTTGGTTTAACAGGAGCTGTTTCGGTATTTGTGGGTGCGACGGTTTCAGTTTTACTTGGAGCTGAAAGTTGCTTTGTTTGTGCGATTGTTGAAGTTGCAGTAACAGTGAGTGCTAAAACTGCAGTCAGAATTTTTTTGTTCATGGTTTAATTTTATTTGTGTGCGACTTAAGACAAACACAGTGCCTTAAAGTTTAGCGGATGAAAAATTATTTTTACACTATCAAATGTATTGAATCAAAAGCAATACTTATTCGCATCAATTAATCTGGCAGCAATTTTTCTTCGGCCCTCTTTTGTATTAATGATTTCTGTTTTTGAAAATCGTTTTAACCCGAGCAACATCATTCGCAGTTCATCACCTTCGGCAAAAGTGGCGAGTGCGTTTCTTCCTTCGAAGTGAAAGCGATCAGCAGCATCATGAAAATTGACATTGAGAATATCATTGTGTTCAGCAGTGGCAATTCCGGTTTCGTTCAACTTCATTACACGAAGCAGTAACGACTCGCACAAGTATGTTTCAGAAATCATGTTGGCTACATTCATCAATAACTCTTGCTCACCTTCCAAAGCCATCATTAGTTTTTGCACGGCCGCACCTGCCACCATCAGAATTCCTTTCTTCATGTTGGAAATCTGTTTGCGTTGACTCGCGTAAGGTGCTTCATCTTCCGAACCGAAATCCGGAATGCTCATTAATTCTTTTTGAATGCTCATGGCGGGAGTCATTAAATCCAACTGACCTTTTAGTGCGCGCTTCAGCAACATGTCAACCGTGAGCAGGCGATTAATTTCATTGGTGCCTTCGAATATTCTGTTGATGCGTGAGTCGCGGTAAGCACGGGCGGGAGTATATTCTTCAGAGAAACCCAATCCTCCGTGAATCTGCACGGCTTCGTCCACTACATAATCGAGCATTTCACTTCCATATACTTTTAGTATTGCACATTCGATTGCGAATTCTTCTGCTGCGCCCATCAGTGCTTTCGGATATTCCAATCCGGATTCAATAAGGTCGTGTGCTTTTTCTTCAATCTGTTTTGACGCACGATACATGGCACTTTCTACAGTGAAAATTTTTATTGCCTGTTCAGCAAGCTTGTATTTTATAGCACCGAAGTCGGAAATTTTATGTTTGAATTGTTCGCGTTGAGTGGCGTATTCAATTGAAATAGTTGCCATTCTTTTTGTTGCACCCATTGCGGCAGCACACAATTTCAACCGTCCGATATTTAAAATGTTGAATGCAATCAGGTGACCTTTTCCAATTTCGCCCAGCAGATTTTCAACGGGAACTTTTACATCCTGAAAAAATATTTGCCTGGTGGATGAACCCTTGATTCCCATTTTCTTTTCTTCTTCACCACGGGTTAGCCCTTCTGAATTTCCTTCAACAATAAACCCAGTAAATTTTTCTCCGTCAATTTTCGCGAACACAATAAATACATCGGCAAAACCGCCATTGGTAATCCACATTTTTTGTCCGTTCAATATATAATGCGTTCCGTCAGCCGAAAGTTTTGCATTTGTTTTTGCAGCAAGCGCATCGCTTCCGCTTCCCGGTTCGGTTAAACAGTAAGCTGCTTTCATTTCGCCGTTCGCGAGTTTTGGAATATATTTATTCCGTTGGTCCGGGTTGCCGAAATACAAAATCGGTAGCGTACCGATTCCGGTATGCGCCGCACACGCAACCGCGAACGAACCACCTGCGCCTATTTTTTCTGTGAGCAATGTTCCTGTAATAAAATCTTTTCCGAAGCCACCGTACTCTTCAGGAATAGTTGCGCCGAGCAAACCGAGTTCACCCGCTTTGTTCATCAGCTTTATCATCAGACCTTCTTCCTGATGATCGAGTTGTTCATTCACGGGAAGCACATCGTTGTTGATGAAATCTTCCGCCATTTGCGCCATCATCTTCTGTTCCTCGTTGAACTCTTCAGGAATAAAAGTATCAGCCGATGAAGATTCTCTGATTAAGAATTCACCGCCTTTGAGCGCTTGCTTTGTTAGTGTTTCAGCCATTGAAATTTATTTAGACTCTCTGTCGAGAATTGATTTTGCTTTTTGAATTGCATTAAAATGTTTTGAAAGATTTCCTATAACTCCGCGAAAAAAATCCTCGCTATAAATATGACTCATCTTATTTCTGTCCTTTATCATAGCAATTAAACCTTCCACTATTTCCGCATCAGCATATCCTTTTTGAAAAAATCCTTTTAACACATCCAGCGGAGACTGAAATTCCAATGTTCCCCTTTCTTCTAAAAATAATTTGATGGTTTTCCAAGTGAGTTCACAGCATACTTCAAACTTTTGAATCATTGCATTCTCGTTTGCATCCAAATCATCAGCATTCATTTTGGAAAAATCTTTTGCAAGATATTTTTCAAAAGATTTTAATGCTTTTGTGAAATCGCTGAGTTGATTGTAAAATTTTTTGGAGTGTTCCACAGAATAGTTTTTTCTAACGCAATGTTTTTAAAGTTATCGTCTACTGTATTAAAGTCAATCAAATCTACTTTGTGCGGAATATCTGATTCTTGAATCAGTTCTTCAATCTTCCACCTGATTTTATTCGGTAATTTTTCCTGACCAAGGATTCCAATATCAAAATCAGAATTCACTTTTGCTTTTCCATTCGCTCTCGAACCAAATAAAAAAACAGCATACTCTTCCTTCGGAATATGTGCAAGCACAATTTCCTTTGCCATGTTTAAATATTTTTCTTCAAAAGCTGTCATAACGAATTGTAAAACTACAGTCCTGAATTTTATTTCTGATAAAACATTTTACCGAAGCAAAAAACTTTTCACTATTCACTTTTCACCATTCACTAATCACATCACCTCAATCACCCCCGCAATTCCCTGTCCGCCTCCTACACATGCTGTTACTATTCCGCGCTTTTTTCCGCGGCGGTTTAATTCGTGAATGAGTTGTATGGTGAGTTTCGCGCCCGAACAACCGAGCGGATGACCTAATGCAATGGCGCCGCCGTTCACATTCACAATCTCCGGATTTATTCCGAGTGTGCGAATCACGGCAATGGCTTGGGAAGCAAATGCTTCGTTCAATTCTATGAGGTCAATGTCTTTCAGTTTTAATCCTGCTTGCTTGAGTGCGATAGGCACGGCTTCAACCGGACCGACTCCCATGATGCGCGGATGCACTCCGGCACTTGCGCAACCAATTAAACGAGCCAACGGTTTTATATTGTAGTGCCTGCACATTCTATCGCTCATCACAATGGTGAATGCAGCACCATCAGAAGTTTGCGAAGAATTGCCGGCTGTTACACTTCCCTTTGCAGCGAACACCGGTTTTAATTTACTCAGCACTTCGAGCGAAGTATCAGCTCGCGGTCCTTCGTCGGTGTCCACTATGTATGATTTTGTTTCGCGCTTGCCTTTTGCATTGACTGTTACATCTTCAACTGTAATGGGTACAATCTGCTGTTTGAAATATCCGTTGGTGATGGCGTTAATTGCCTTTTTGTGACTCTGGTACGAAAAAATATCCTGGTCTTCGCGGGTTACATTGTATTCGTTCGCAACGGCTTCAGCGGTGAGTCCCATGCCGAGATAATATTCAGGAGTTGATTTCGATACGGTGTAATTCGGAACTGTTTTCCATCCGACTGTGGGCACGAGCGACATGCTTTCGGTGCCGCCGGCGATAATGCAATCTGCCATGCCTGAGCGAATTTTTGCGGTGGCAATCGCAATGGTTTCCAAACCTGATGCACAATATCTGTTCACTGTCATGCCCGGAACATTCATTGGTAGTGCGCGCACTGCAATCATTCTTCCAATCTGCAAACCTTGTTCAGCTTCGGGTACTGCATTGCCCACGATCAAATCATCAACATGTTGTGGTTCGAGTTGCGGAACAGTGGCGAGCAATTGACGAATGGTTTCAACTGCCAAGTCATCGGGTCGCGTGAAACGGAAACCGCCCTTCTTCGCTTTGCCTACCGCGGTTCGGAGACCTGCTACTATGTATGCTTCTTGCATTTTTTGTTGAACTAAAAATTAAAAGATAAAAATGAAAAACTATTTGCTAATTCCTTACTTTTCAAAATTAATCGCGGAACTCAGATTTATTTTTCTATTGCAAAAAGTTAACGAACAGTTGATGTGGATAGTTCAGGGGAAAATGCCGTTTCTATTTAATGAATGAATAGCACTATTACATTTATCGCCTGAAAATTATTTATGAACTGCTGCATTGTAACAATTGGTGATGAACTTTTAATCGGTCAGGTGGTGGATACCAACTCAGCTTTCATTGGTCAGGAAATGAGCAAGCTCGGTGTACACATTCATTCGCGCATTAGTGTCGGCGATCGCGAAGAAGATATTTTGCGTGCACTCGAACAAGCGAAACAAGTTGCAGATATTATTTTAATCACCGGTGGGCTTGGGCCAACAAAAGATGACATCACAAAAAATGTTTTATGTAACTATTTCAGCGCAAAGTTGATAGTGAATGAAGAAGTATTACAAAATGTGAAAAGTTTTTTCACACGACTCAATCGCCCGATGCTTGATACAAATTTGAAGCAAGCCGAAGTGCCTGAAAATTGTGAGGTGATAAAAAACAAAAACGGAACAGCACCCGGCATGTGGTTTCAGCAGGACAAAAAAGTTTTTGTTTCGATGCCCGGTGTTCCGTATGAAATGAAAACAATGCTGACTGAAGAAATTATTCCGCTATTGAAAAAAACTTTTTCGTTTCCAATCATTATTCATCGCACCATTATGACTTGTGGAATAGGAGAATCTTTTCTTGCAGAACTAATAAAAGCATGGGAAGAAAATCTTCCAACACATTTTCGATTTGCCTACTTGCCCGCATTGAATCAGTTGCGTTTGCGAATGACAGCAACCGGAACCGATGAATTGAAACTGAAAAAAGAAATTGCTGAACAGGAAAGCAAACTCATTCCACTAATAGATAAATATGTTTTTGGTTACGATGATGAACCTTTGGAAAGTGTTGTTGGGAAAATGATGAAAGCTAGAAGCGCAAATGTTGCCCTCGCTGAAAGTTGCACCGGTGGCTTCATCGCACACAAACTCACTTCCATTTCAGGAAGCTCTTCGTACTTCGATGGCTCCCTGATTACATACAGTTACGATGCGAAAGAAAATTTTCTTGGCGTGAATCACGACACACTGTTACATAACGGAGCGGTAAGTGAAGAAACTGTTCGGGAAATGGCGGCTGGAGTTAAACAAAAATTCAAAACCACATATGCCATTGCAGTGAGTGGTATTGCCGGGCCTGATGGTGGCACTCCCGATAAACCGGTTGGAACCGTATGGATTGCGCTAGCAACTGAAAAAGAAATTATTGCGAAGAAATTTTTCTTTCATCGAAACCGAATTCAGAATATTGAAATGACAAGTGTGGCTGCTTTGAATATGTTACGAATGGAATTACTCGGCACATTGGAGCATTAACCAACATAAAATTTCCAAACAAATTTTGATTCTTATTTTCGCGGCAGAAAAAAATTACAATGGCTGAAGTGGAACTCATTATGCCCAAGATGGGCGAAAGCATAACAGAAGCAACCATATTGAAATGGATGAAGAACGAAGGTGATAAAGTGGAACTGGACGAAGCTGTATTGGAAATTGCAACAGATAAAGTGGACAGCGAGGTGCCATCGCCTTATGCAGGCACTATTTCAAAAATTCTTTATAAAGTCGGTGATGTGATTGCAGTAAATAAACCGATTGCAATTATTTCAACCGGTGCTGCTGCATCAAAATCTGCCACTCCTGTTTCTGCACCGACTGTTACACCTTCACAAAAAATGGCAACAGCAACTCAGACGGCTCCGGCTGTCACAGTTGCGCAATCCGCAACGAATGGACACAGCCACGGTGCGCGTTTTTATTCGCCACTCGTTTTAAATATTGCACGAAGCGAAGGAATCAGCATGAGCGAACTCGAAGCAATTGCCGGAACCGGTTTAGAAAATCGTGTGACCAAAAAGGATATTCTGAATTATGTACAGGTAAAAAAATCAGGTGGCGGTTCAGGTGGATTTCCATCTCCTATGAAACCAACTGTTGTTGAAGAGCAGGTAAATATTCCTGCTGTTTCTGTTTCAGGTAATGTAGAAATTATAGAAATGGATCGAATGCGCAAACTCATTGCAGACCACATGGTGATGAGCAAGCGGGTGAGTGCACATGTCACTTCATTTGTTGAAGCGGATGTTACAAATCTGGTTTTGTGGAGAGAGCGCGTGAAAAAAGATTTTGAAAAACGCGAAGGTGAAAAAATAACTTTCACGCCCTTGTTTATTGAAGCGATTGTAAAAGCAATAAAAGATTTCCCGTTGGTAAATTCATCATTGAACGGAACACAGATCATTCGGAAGAAAGATATTAATATCGGAATGGCAGCTGCACTTCCGAGTGGAAATTTAATTGTACCTGTTATCAAAAATGCAGACACAAAAAATTTAATCGGCATTACAAAGGAGGTAAATGATTTAGCTAATCGCGCCCGCAAAGGTCAGTTGAAACCTACTGAAATTGAAGGCGGAACTTTCACCGTTACCAATGTCGGCACATTCGGAAACCTGATGGGCACACCAATTATTAATCAACCACAAGTAGCAATCATGGCAACGGGAACAATAAAGAAAAAACCAGTTGTGCTGGAAACTCTGCAGGGAGATGTAATTGCCATTCGACATATGATGTTCTTGTCTCTTTCTTACGATCATAGAATAGTAGATGGTGCACTCGGTGGTTCCTTCCTCAGAAAAGTTGCAGATTATTTGGAGCAATATGATTTAAACAGAGCTTACTAAAAACAATATTATGTACGAAATAATTTTAATGACACATTCTTTTTTAAGGTGGGTGGTATTAATTCTTGCACTCATCACCGTTGTAAAATATTTAATTGGCTGGTTACAAAAAAAATCGTTTACCGCTTCTGAAAATAAAATCAGTTTGTTTTATTCTATTGCTATGGATATTCAATTGATTGTTGGCTTAGTGCTCTATTTATTTTTAAGTCCAATCACCAATACATTTCAAATTGATATGAAAGATACTTTCAGTCGCTTCTGGGGAATGGAACACCTGGCTATGATGATCATTGCAATTGCACTCGTTCACATTGGAAGAGTAATGGTGAAAAAAGGAAAAACAGATGTTGCAAAATTTTCAAAAGGCTCCATTTATTTTATGCTTTCATTATTAATTATGCTTGCTTCTATTCCATGGCCATTTCGCGAAATTATTGGCAGACCCTGGTTTTAATCTGTAATAAAAATTAATCATCCAATTTTTTTTGAAGAAATAATTTTCAAAAATATTATTGAAATTGTTTGTTATTTAGAATTATTTAATTCTCTTTATGGCAACTTACAATTAAAACCAAACCAAAAACTTATGGAATACATTTCCCAATCCCTCAATCGAACAGGATGGCACAAATTGTTTTTTTGCTTTCTGTTTTTCTTAATTGTGTTTTCAAACACAAAAACAAATGCACAGTATTGTATACCAACTTATGGATTCGGCGGATGCGATGAATTCATCAGTAATGTAAATGTTGGAGCCATAAACTATGGCAGTGGCTGCAGTATCACCCAATATCAGGATTTCACTTCCACCTTTACAGATTTATTTGCTGGATTAAGTTATCCGGTAACTGTAAATGTTGGTCCTCCATTTTATCCTGGCGATCAAATTGCTGTTTATGCTGACTGGAATCAGGATTTGGATTTCAGTGACCCGGGAGAATCTAATACATTAACAGATAATGGTGGAGGTTCTTTTTCTGGAAATGTTAATGTTCCTCTTACTGCAACTTTAGGTATAACAAGAATGCGTGTGATGATGACTTACAACATCGCACCTGAACCTTGTAATGGAAACGGATCATTCTATGGTGAAACAGAAGATTATACAGTAAATGTTCAACCTGGGCCTACATGTCCTTTTTCAACTAACTTAAATGTAACTAACGCAACAACAACAACAGCAGACTTAAACTGGACTGGTGATGTTTCAGCAACAGAATACAAAGTAAGATATAAATTGACAACTGACCCAACAACTGTCCCAACCTGGGCGACCCCAACAATTGTAACAGCACCAACAACTACCCTTTCTGTTACTGGATTGTCCCCCGCTTCTCAATATGAATTTCAGGTTTCTACATTTTGCAGTGCAACAGATTCAAGCGGATATCCTTTCTCAGCTTTCTGGAATACTGGTTGCTTTGATTGTCCTTCAACTTCAATTGCAGAATCAGAAGCATGCGGATCTGATGTAAATGGCGGATGCAATATGCCAGTTCCTTTCTTTGAACCAATTAATTGTGGTGACACTATTTGTGGTTCAGGATGGGCTGATGCAAATATCAGAGATACTGACTGGTTTACTTTTGATGTAACAGTTCCCGGAATTTATACCATAGTAGCTAACACCATGTTCCCTGCTCAAATGGGTTATATTGGGCCTAATGCAGCTTGTCCGATAACTGCTTTTACTGATTATGTAACTTCACCCGATGAATGTGATACACTTAGTTTAACAGGTTTTTTATCTGCAGGCACATGGATTTATTTTATTTCACCAAGTTTGTTTAATGGCTATCCATGCGGAAGTGGTCAAAACAGTTATTTAACTTATGTATGTGCACCAAACCCTCCGTCAGTAGTAACTAACGATATTTGTGATAGTGCAACTGTTCTAACTCAAAATGCAACTTGTGTTCCTACAACCGGTGATGTTGCAGGTGCTTTTATTCAAACAGGTGCAGCTTGCGTTGGAACAGCTGAAGATGATGTTTGGTATCAATTTGTTGCAACAACAAATGCAGTAACAATTCAGGTTACAGGTTCAGTTGGCTTTTATCCCGTAGCAGAAGTATTGGATGCATGCGGTGGAAATCAACTTGCTTGTATTCAAGGAACAGGAACTGGTGGTGTTGCTTCCCAAACTTTAGCGCCTTTAACTATAGGTCAAACATACTTTGTTAGAGTGTATGATATTTTCGCTACTGTTCCTTCAACAACAACTTTTGAGATTTGTATTTTTGATGGTCCACCATCAATTCTTCCAAACGATTTTTGTACAACAGCAATTCCAGTAATATGCGGTGACATAGTTGCTGGTACTACTATCGGAGCTATTTCTGATTTAGCATTAACCTGCGGAACAACCGTTACTGCCCCTGGTGTTTGGTACACATTTGTCGGTGATGGCTCTAATGTAATTTTCTCTACTTGTACAGGAACAACCTGGGATTCAAAAATAAATGTGTATTCAGGCGATTGTAATAATCTTGTTTGTGTTGGTGGAAATGATGATTTCTGTGGATTACAATCACAGGTATCATTTGTATCAACTCTTGGAGTTGATTACTATATTTTAGTTAACGGATATGCAGGTGCAACCGGTAATTTTACCTTGGATGTAGTTTGTTTGGCTCCTTGTATTTTAACATGCTCTCCAACCTATATTGTTGAAAATGAAATTTGCGGTGGTGATGTAAACGGTGGATGCAATATGCCTGTTCCGTTCTTTGAACCTATTCTATGCGGTGATACAATTTGTGGAAGTGCCTGGATGTCAGGTGGAACCAGAGATACTGATTGGTTTACAGTAGATATTACAACTCCCGGTCTTTATACATTTGTTGCAATCACACAGTTTCCATGTACGATGGGATATATTGGTCCTAATGCCGTTTGTCCGATTACACAATTTGATCAATTTGTAAATACACCTAATGAATGTGATACTTTAAGTATTACAAGTTTCTTAGCTGCCGGAACTTGGATTTATGCAATTGTACCTTACAACCCTGCCTTTGATGGTTATCCATGCGGAAGTGGTAAGAATACATATGTAACATATGTATGTGCACCAAACCCTCCATTAGGAGTGCCTAATGACATTTGTGATAGTGCAACTTTAATTACTCAGAATGCTACATGTGTTCCTACAGCAGGTGATGTTGCAGGTGCTACTATTCAATCTGGTTTAGGATGTACTGGTGGATTTGGTGAAGATGATGTTTGGTATAAGTTTGTTGCTACTGCTACAAGTGCCATAGTACAAGTTACCGGCTCTGCAAGTTTTGATGCCGTTGTTGAAGTATTTGATGCATGTGGTGGAACATCAATTGCATGTATTGATGCAACATTTGGTGGTGGAATTGAAGCGCAGGAAATCACAGGATTAACAATTGGTCAAACTTATTTTATCGGAGTTTATGATTGGTATTTCACCGCTCCTGCAACTACTACTTTTGATATTTGTGTTTACGATGCTCCGCCACCTTGCGTGGTTTGTCCATCGTTAACAGCTAATCAGGAAGGTGAAATTTGTGGCGGTGATGCAAATGGTGGTTGTAATATGGCAATTCCTGCTTATGAACCAATTGCATGTGGTGACACTGTCTGTGGAACTTCGTTTGCTGAAAATGGTACTCGAGATACAGATTGGTATGAATTTACACTTGCCGCTCCTGCAAATGTTACTTTCACCGTTAACTCCGGTTTTACACGATTAGTTGGATTTGTTGATGCAGCACTTGGTTGTGCAGCACCACAATTTTTTGCATTTGCCAACGGTACAACTCCTTGCGATACAACTTCTGTTTCTGCAAATCTTGTTGCAGGTACTTATTGGGCTTTTGTTGCAGCAGATGTTTTTGCGGGTTATCCATGCGGCGGTTCCAATTCAAACTATACAGCAATTTTAACTTGCGGTACATCTGTACCACCACCTGCGAACGATAGTTGCGAAAACGCTTCAGTTGTAAACTGTGGAGATGTTGTAACAGGCTCTACCATTTATGCAACATCTGATGGGAATGTATTATTCTGCGGAACTACTCCTGAAGCACCTGGTGTATGGTATGTTTTTGCCGGAGATGGTTCTGTAGTTACAGCTTCATTATGTAATGCAACAACATACGACAGCAAGATAAATGTCTATTCAGGTTCATGTGCTGCCTTTACATGTGTTGGTGGAAATGATGATTTTTGTGGCCTTCAATCACAAGTCACCTTCCCATCTGTATTAGGTACTGATTATTATATTTTTGTTAATGGTTATGGTGTTGCAACCGGTGATTTTGAGCTACAAATTACCTGCAGCGCACCACCGCCAAATGATCAACCTTGCGGTGCAATTCAATTAGCTATAGGTGTTAACGGACCTTACGATAATACCATTGCTACTGTAGATATCGGTGAGCCAGTTCCACCTCAAACAGGTTATGAGCAACAAGATGGTTGGGGATTAAGCTCATTGGAAAATACTTTATGGTTTGCTGTTACAGCTCCGGCTTCCGGCAGATTAACAATTCAGTCACCTGATTTTGATACTCAACTTGCACTCTGGGAAGTAATTACCGATTGCAATGATATTTTAACCGGCGGCGCAACTTTAGTTGGAGCGAATGATGATGACCCGGATTATTTAGCGCATGGTGGTGTTCAGTATTCTTCATATGTGTTTACTGATTGTTTATCTCCTGGAGAAACTTACTATGTACAGTTAGATGGTTGGAATGGTACTGTTGGAACAACAGATATTATTGTATCTGATCCCGGAATACTTGATGCTTCATTTGGTGTTTTAAACACCCGTTATTGCCCTAATGCGAATGCCGTAACATTAACACCTGTAACTGGTGGTGGTATATTTAGTGGACCTGGAGTTGTTGGAAATACTTTTGATCCGGTTCTTGCCGGAATTGGTGGCCCATACAATATTGTTTATACACTGCTTGGTTGCATTTCTAATACAGAAGTAACTATGGTAGAAAATCCGGTTGCAGACATTTCACCTGCCGGACCGGTCACCGTTTGTTTCGCTCAACAAATACCTTTAACAACTCCATTTGATGCCGGATATACCTACTTGTGGAAACGCGGTCCGTTCACAATACCTGGTGTTACAAATAATACTTACACACCAATTTGGTCGGGTACTTTTAAATATACTGTTAAAGTAACAGATGTATTAGGAGGTGGTTGTAAAGCAAAAGATTCTGTCTATTACACAATGATTAATTTCCCGAACCCAACTTTAATTATCGGACCGTGTATAAATAATACAATTTTGCTTACATCAACTGTAACTAATCCAAACTTAAATTATCAATGGGTTAAATGGGGAACTCCAATCAGTGGTGCTACCAATTCTTCTTATACTGTTACAAGCAATGGTGCTTACCGAATTGCCATTACTGACTCTTGCGGTACTTTGCGATTTACGCCTTTAACTCAGATTACAGTTTCGACTTGTCGAGTTGAAGAAATAACAGAAGAACAGGCAGCACAAATGGTAGAAGTAGCACTTTATCCAAATCCAAATGAAGGTCAGTTTACATTGGATTTGAATGCTTATGACCTTTCAAATTCTGATGTAAACATTGATGTATATAATGTACTTGGACAAGTGATCTATTCAAAAACCATCACTTTAATTGAAGGTAAACT
>CAMDOA010000035.1 GCA_945903305.1 Chitinophaga pinensis | reverse complement strand
AACTTCTATAACATTAGTACCGGTAATAACCCCTCCCTGCAGGTTTTCAAAATTGTTCAGAACCTGCTCAGGAGAGATATTGGCACAGTTAAGAACGACTACCTGAATATCTCTCATAACAGATCCGATTAAAGTATCATTTCTGTATTCTTCAATCCGTATTGCGAGGCAAGTAATTTCAAGATTAGAAGCAATAATTGTTACCTGACCAGTGGCTGGGTCAAAACCAATTGTTCCGGATGGAGTAGTAAGTGGATATGTAGCATTCCACGGTGATATGTATTGAAAAACCTGTGTGGCTGTACTGCTTGATAACGGTGTTACTAAACTATAAACTAATGAATCACCATTTGGATCATACCCTCCGTTATTATAATTAACTTGCTGCATCTGACATATGAAAGGAACTGGTAAAGCGCTAAATGCCGGCGAATCATTGCAATTTGCTGCAAGTTTATTCCATGTTGCTTCAACACGAAGACCAGTACTGAGAGGGTCAACAATATTTGTTATTGAACCATTCCGGCAGCATGATTCCCAATAAAATAAATAATCAGTACAAGCTTGTTTCAAAATTATTGAGCCCTTATATATATATTGTTCCACGCCCGGAAGAGTTCCTCCATTGCATTCGCTATTACTTATTTGCAAAGGGCACAGTGGCGAAACTTCGGTCATTGATATTTGATTCACACTGCACGATGTTGAAAAACCGCATAACGATGACTCAATAGAAATTGTTTGTGTCGTCCCTAATGACGCAGAACTTGGGTTACAGTCTCGATAAAGAGACAATGTAAATTCGATTTCATTTGTTCCGATACATTTAAATGATAAATCAGCTCCCATTATATGAGTGGCATTTGAGCGATTACTAATTAACGACAAAGAACAAACAACTGCCAAAAGGTATACTATTTTATTAATCATGGTTTTCATTTTTTTAGAAGTCTTCAAATATAAAATCTGAATTGAGATGCCCAACGATTTTCCTTACAACAATAATAATATTTCTTTCACCTTCAAATTACATATCTTGAAAAAATACACGGCTGTATTTCCCTGTTTTTTTCAATTTAGTCAAATCAGAATCGTTCTTCATAATTGCAAAAACCGACGACCCACTGCCACTCATTAATGATAATATCGCACCCTGATTTAAAAAATTTTCCTTCCACTCCCGAATCTCAGGATATAGAGAGAATATCACATTCTCAAAATCATTTGTGTAAATATGTTTCCAGTCTTCCGGTTTTGAACTTTGAAAGTTTTCTTTGTTGTCCCCCTTGAAATCATTGACAATTGTTGTATTATTAATTCTGCTTTTTGAAAGCAAATTATATGCAATCGTTGTATCGATATGAATTTCTGGAAACGCAATTGCGATTAAATATCCTTTTAAAGAAAAACGAATTGGCGAAATAATTTCGCCTTTACCTTCAATAAATGCGGGCTGATTATGAATAAAAAAAACACAATCACTTCCTATTTTTATTGCAAATTCTGCTAATTCAGCATCAGAAAATCCCAGGTTAAATTTATCATTCAATAACTTTAAAGTAAATGCCCCATCTGACGATCCTCCTCCAAGTCCTGCCCCGATTGGAATATGCTTTAATAAATGAATCTGAACATACGGAAATATTCTTACGCTTCTGAGTATTTGAAGTGCTTTAAAACAGCTGTTATTTTTTGACTCTCCTTCAATTTTTTTTCCATGAATGAACATTTCATCTGCATCTGCTTCAATAATTTCAAGAGCGTCGCATAATTGTATCGGTATAAAAATGCTTTGCAGGTTATGATATCCGTCTTCGCGCCTATTCAATATTCTTAATCCAAGATTTATTTTACAATTTGGAAATACTACCATATTACATCATCCTGGTTCTCTTTAATAAATAGGGATTCAATATCTGTTTAAAACCTTTATTAATATCGGCTTCAATCAGGTCAATTCTGTTTTGACCGCATCTCAATTTTATTTCATTTTCAATTTGATGCATTCTTTCCGAATAGTTTTTTTTTATTTCGGATGGTTGCAATTTTATTTTTTCTCCTGTTTCCAAATCTATAAACTGATAGGGTCGATTTTCAAATTCAAATTCTATTTCCTTCTTTCTATCAACTACATAAAATAAAATTACTTCATGCTTATTATAACGAAGATGCTGAAGTGATGCAAATAATTTTTCCATTCGTTCGTCGTCTCCTATCGCGTCATCGAGCATATCAGTAAATATAATAACTAATGATCGACGATGAATTGTTTCTGCAATTAAGTGAATAGCGTCTGCTGCTGAAGTTTTTCTTTTTTGATTTTCTTTTTCTCTCGCTAATAAATTTTCAAGATGAGAAATCAATAATCGGTGGTGCTGTGTTGTAGACCGAACGGTTGTGTTCAATTCAATTTCGTCAGAAAAAAGGTGAAGAGCAAAAGCATCGCGTTGTTTTTTTAATAATTCAATTATAGCTGCAACGGCAACTGAACTGAATTGAATTTTCGATAAAATGTTGCGCTTGTAACTTTCTGCTTCATCAGGATAAAACATGGAAGTAGAAACATCCATTACTAAATGGCATCGCAGATTTGTTTCCTCTTCATATTTTTTAACAAACATTTTTTCTGAACGAGCGAAAACTTTCCAATCCATGTTTCGCAATGATTCGCCCTGATTGTAAAGGCGATGTTCGGCAAACTCAACCGAGAAACCATGAAAAGGACTTTTATGCAATCCGATTATAAAACCTTCCACAACTTGTTTGGCAAGTATTTCAAGTGTTCCGGTTTGCGCTAATAAAGAGGGGTCAATTATATTTTCAAATGGCATGGAGTAAAACTAAAAAGCCCTTTCAGAAATGAAAGAGCTTTGTGAACGATTTTGTTATTCCTTTCTTTTACAAGTATAATTTTATTTTTCCTTCCAATACTGATTTTGGAACTACTCCTACTTGCTTATCCACCAATTTTCCACCTTTGAAAAATAAAATAGTTGGAATACTGCGAACGCCAAACTCCGTTGACACTTCCGGATTATTATCAACATTTAATTTTCCAATTACTGCTGTGTCAGCATATTCTTTTGAAAGTTCTTCTACTATCGGACCAATCATTCTGCAAGGTCCGCACCATTCAGCCCAAAAGTCAACTATTGCAACTTTATCGCTTTCTATGATTGTTGACTTAAAATTCGCGTCTGTTATTTCTAATGCCATGTTCTAAAATTTTTATTTTTTTTGTTGAATTATTTTTTTGTGCAAATGTTAACAATGACTTCAAATAAAAGTTCAGAAAGTTTCAACACTTTGAACGCAATTTTGAAAATAGCTGATAAACCAATTGCTTAACAGGATATTATATTGTTGGTGTTTTATTCTCGGCAGTCTGCAAAACGGTTTCTTCTTCGCAACTACAGAAATGCTTGCTCCAACTTTTTTTCATGTTCTCCCTTTCATCTGGTGTCATGTGCGACAATTTATCGTCCCATTTATTTTTCCAGAAATAATTCTGTCGAGGATGTCCGCCCCAATGCCTTCCCCAACCTCCGCGAAAACCAAATAATATTTTACTTAGGCAAAGTAGTCCGGCTGCTTGCCAAAAAGTTAGTTCCGTCCATCCTGTTACTGACGGAATTATCATATTCCATAACCACATGACAAGGTATGAAAAAAGGGTTGCAAATACGAGGAAGAAAACAATTCCTTTCAGTATTTTTTTTATCCAGTACATTTTCATAACAAAGAGATTTTATTAATTAAAAAATTCATCGAAATATTGTTGCAACCTGTTTCGCAAATGAACTACCGCATATCGTTTCCTGGAGAGCAAGGTATTTTGCTTCGCACCAGTTGCTTTTTCAATTTGTTTAAAACTTAACCCTTCCAGTTCATGCATGACAAATACTTCCCGTTGTTCCTCTGGCAACTCAGCCAATGCATCGTGCAACATGTCCCAGAAAATTTGGCGATTTAACAGGTCATCTGGCATTCCTCCTTTATCAGAAAATAAATAATCCGGAATAATCATTTCACCCTCATCATTTTCAACGGCGAAATTTTCGAGCGGTATTGTTTTTTTCTTCCGATACCAGTCAATTACCTTATTTCCTGCAACACGATATAACCATGCTGATACCTGTTCAATCGGTTCATTCAAACTGGTAATTATCATTTGCTGAAATACATCCTGCACCAAATCCTCGGCATCTTCATCAGTTGCCACACGCTTGCGAACAAAGCCAAACAATTTGCGGCTGTATACTTTAACTGCATCAGTTATTTGTTGTTGTCGCGAAGCGCCCATGTTTTGTGAAATAACCATTTCCGTTTCCGTTGTGAAATGAAAGACGGAGTTTGGTTGGTAATATTTTATTAGTGTTAAATTTTATTAAACGCAATTATTTCTCCGGCAGTTTTCCAATGTGTTTCTTTTTCTTTTCGAAACCAGGTGAGTTGTCGCTTAGCGTAATTGCGGGTGTGCTGTTTTATTTTTTCTATCGCAATTTCTAAATCATATTTTCCATCTATGAAATCGAATAATTCTTTATATCCAACCGTATTCAGTGCGTTCAAACTCCGAAATTGGTAGAGTGATTTTGCTTCCTCCAATAATCCTGCATTCATCATTTCATCTACTCTTTTATTAATCCGGTTGTACAATTCTTCTCGCTCAATATCTATAATAAAGTAATTGACATTAAAATCATTTTCTGTTTTTGTTCCTTTTCTGAAACTTGAAAAGGGTTGACCACTTGAAATACAAATTTCTAAAGCTCGAATTAACCGATATGGATTTTGTTGATCAACTACATTGTAATAATCAATATCTGATTTCTTTAACTGTTCCAGCAATCCATTGATTCCTTTTAGTTCAAAAAGATTTTTCACTTTTTCTTTTGCATCAAAACTCACTTCCGAAATTTCGTCAAAACCATTCAATACTGCGCTGATAAATAATCCGCTTCCGCCGACCAGAATAACAGTTTTATGCTTTAAAAATAAATTATTCAGCAACATCAATGCTTCATCACGAAATTTTCCGGCGCTGTAATCATTGTGAATGGAAAGTGAATTAATGAAGTGGTGGTTTACTTTTTTTAATTGATCAGCAATAGGTTTTGCTGTTCCGATATTCATCTCCCGATAAAATTGTCGTGCATCAGCTGAAATAATTTCAGTATTATACTTTTCTGCCAGCTGAATTGATAAATCTGTTTTTCCTGAAGCGGTAGCTCCTGCAATAACAATAAGCGTGTGCTCTTTATTCTTACTTCCGGAAATAATTTCCGTGGCCACCATTATTCTTTAAAATCTTCAGCGCCTTCTTCAAAATTAAATTCGCCCTCAGCATCATCAGCACTATCTTCTGATATCTCTTCATCTCCATCTGGTTCCACTCCTTCCTCTCCCATTCCTTCAATATCGTCTTCTTCTTTATCTACACCATAAACTACTTCATCATCTTCCACTTCTTTTTTTGAAAGATGGACCATCAGGTCTTCTTTTTTCACAGGTGAAGGACCGACAGATTTTAAAACTTTAGGATAAATTTCTCCGGCTTTTGATACTGTATTAATGCTAATTAATTCTATCAATAAACTAAATGATTGCTTGGGTGTTTCAAACTCATATAAAAATCGCTGATGTGGATCATCAATAAAATGAATGAGCATGGGCATTAATACATTCTTTCCCTTCTTTATAGCTTTCGGGTTCAAATCCATTTCGTCTTGCTTGTGCCAGTTATCATTGCTGCGAAACATGCGACGCGAACTTTTTTCAGGCAAAGCAAAAGCAGAAGTGATTATTTCATTTAGATCTTTCATGGTTTGCGAAGGCTGAATTTCAATGTCACGAAAAATATTTTCATCTTCTTCAAAAGCCACTCTGAATTTGTAAACCGACATGTTGTTTTTTTTATTGGGTCAAATATAGAATCGGGAAAAACAGAAATATAATTTATGCGTTAAATTATTATCCATTAAATGTTTCGGTCTTTACTTGATGCCAGATATACGATTCTATTTTTTTATTTCGTTTCCGGTTTCCAATCGCAAATGCAATCTTCTCCGGTTTCATCAACATACTGAACGGCATCAACCATGCGAAGAATTTCATCAACACTTCGTCCGATTCCCATTTCATTTATTGTTTGGTGACGAACAATTCCCTTCTTATCAATAATAAATAATCCACGATAAGCCTGTGGCTTTCCAATAAAAATTTCTTCCCCAATTTCATTTTTTTGATAATGACCTGCCAGCACATCATAATTTATAGAAATGGTTTTTGAAAAATCAGATACGATCGGATAATTTATTCCGGCAATTCCGCCTTGACTTTGTTCTGTTTTCAACCACGCTTTGTGTGAATAATGTGAATCAACAGAACAGGCCACTACCGCGCAATTTCTTTCGTCAAATTCAGTTAACCGGTTTTGAATGGCGATAATTTCTGTTGGACATAAAGTTGAAAAATCTAAAGGATAAAAAAAGAACACGACATACTTCTTCCCAATAAACTGTTCCAACGAAAAATCATTAATTATTTCATTCCCGTTAATTACTGCCTTTACTTTAAAGACTGGCGCTTTTTTTCCAACTAACACACTAAAAAATATTTTCGTGAATTAATAATCAAGAACTTTTCGTTTTGTGCATTATGAGTTCAATAATATCTGTTAAACTCTTTTTCAAATCTTTTCGGTCAACAATGAAATCAAGAAAGCCATGTTCTAATACAAACTCTGAACGCTGAAACCCTTTTGGTAAATCCTTTCCAATAGTTTCTTTTATCACTCGAGGACCTGCAAATCCAATCAATGCATTTGGTTCGGCAATATTCATATCGCCAAGCATGGCGTATGATGCTGTAACGCCACCAGTAGTTGGATCGGTCATTAATGAAATGTATGGTAATTTTGCTGCAGCTAACCGAGTGAGTTTCGCTGATGTTTTTGCCATCTGCATTAAACTGAATGCTGATTCCATCATTCGTGCTCCGCCTGATTTGCTGATGATTAGTAGCGGATACTTTTTTTCTACACAATAATCAATGGCTTTTGAAATCCGTTCGCCAACCACACTTCCCATTGAACCACCAATGAAATTAAAATTCATGCAGCAGGTTACAAGTTTGTGTCCGTTTACTTTTCCGGAGCCAACTGTTAATGCTTCACTCACATTTACTTTTTTAATAGTATCGGCTAAACGGTCTTTGTACGATTTCAAATCATTGAAACCTAAAAAATCACGCGGTTCTAAATCTTCGAATAATTTTTTAACCGTTCCTTCATCATAAATAATATCGAAATATTCAACAGAGTTTATCCGTGCATGATAATTACAATTCGGACATACATATTTATTATCAGTGAGGTCGCTTGTTGGAATGGTTTTTTTACATGATGTACATTGCCACCAAACACCATCTGGTACTTCCAACTTCTCTTCGGTTGAAGTCAGTATTCCCTGCTTATCTCTTTTAAACCATGACATTGCTATGCAGTTATTAGTTTAAAGTTATTTGTTATTGATAGTTTCAGAAATTGCTCAGTTAAAAATCTTAAAAATAAATTTTACCCAATTGCTAAAAGCTAGTGGCTAATTTCTTCCCTACGCCAAATCAATTTTCTTTTCCAGATAAACATCCTGAATTGCGTTCAGTAGGTCAACTCCATCCTTCATAGGTTTTTGAAATGCTTTTCGACCACTGATTAATCCGGTTCCGCCTGCGCGTTTGTTTACTACTGCTGTATGAACTGCTTCAGCTAAATCACTCGCGCCCTTTGATTCTCCACCTGAATTAATTAACCCAATGCGACCCATGTAGCAATTGGCAACCTGGTACCGACACAAATCAATCGGGTGTTCGGTGGTTAATTCACGGTAAACTTTTGGATGAGTTTTGCCGAAATTCATTGCTGTATAACCGCCGTTGTTAGTTGGCAGTTTTTGTTTAATAATATCCGCCTTAATTGTAACCCCAAGGTGATTGGCCTGACCGGTTAAGTCAGCACTTGCGTGATAGTCAATTCCATCCTTTTTAAATCCAGAGTTGCGTAAGTAACACCATAAAATGGTCGACATTCCTAAATCATGCGCATACTCAAATGCCTGAGCAACTTCCTGTATTTGACGGGTTGATTCATTAGAACCAAAATAAATGGTTGCGCCAATGGCTGTTGCACCCAAGTTCCATGCTTCCTCCACAGTGCCGAACATGATTTGATCATACTGATTCGGATAAGTGAGAAATTCATTGTGGTTGACTTTTACAATGAATGGAATTTTGTGAGCATACTTGCGAGATACTGATGCAAGCACTCCAAAAGTTGTGGCCACTGCATTGCATCCACCTTCTATTGCCAGCTTCACAATATTTTCAGGATCGAAGTAAGCAGGGTTTGGAGCGAATGAAGCTCCCGCGCTGTGTTCTATTCCCTGATCAACGGGAAGAATAGACACATAACCTGTATTTGCTAAACGACCGTGACCATAAATTGTCTGTAAACTGCGCAATACCTGCGGACTGCGATCTGTTTGTTGCCAGATGCGGTCAATTACATCAGGACCCGGAGTATGCAACATTTTTTTATCAATGGTTCCGCATACATGGTCAAGTAAACTTGAAGCATTTTCTCCGAGGAGCTTGGTAATCTTATCTATGTTTGCCATAAGAGTTTTTTTCAATGAGAAGGACAAATGTAATAGTGAAAATTTAATTCGTGCAGCGAGTTAAATCAATACTTTTTATTCAGTAATTATTTATTAATTGGGTGAAATAAATTATTACTAATCCGATGCAAATAATGGCTTACTATTTTTTCTCTTTGCGGCAATGAAGGCGGCCACACTCAGCGATATTAAAAAAGAACTTGCCAATCACAGCAACAAGCAACTGCTTGAATTGTGTTTGCGGTTAGGCAGGTTTAAAAAAGAAAACAAGGAACTGCTCACCTATCTATTGTTTGAAGAGCAAAGCGAAGAAAATTACATACGCGATATAAAATCGGAAATTGATTTGCAGTTTGAGGAAATAAACTCAGCCAATCTGTACTGGGCGAAAAAGACCTTGCGGAAAATATTGCGAAACATTAACAAGCACTTCCGTTACTCCGGAATACAGCAAACCGCTGTTGAGTTACTTATTTATTACTGCACTAAACTGAACAACTCCGGAATTAAATATAAAAACAGTACAGCTCTTTCTAATTTATATGCAGCACAATTGAAAAAGATAAACAAGTTTATTTCAAGTATGCACGAAGATCTGCAATATGATTTTAAAAAGCAGGTGGAGGAATTGGAATAACTAATTATTGTTTCACCAACTTTTTAAGTGCAATGAATTTGTTGGAACGAAGCATGAAAAATAAACTTCGGCTGGAATTTGATCAAGGTTTATACATTCAATATACAACCATTTGCGGATGGAGTTTATTTAAAATAAATTGCAACAAAAAAATCTTGTCGCAAAGTTTATTGTGGTGAGATGAATTGCTTCCTGAAATATTTTATGGCTATTCTTTTAATTGACTTCTTCGGAAAATAACACTTCGACAAGTTCCTGACTTTGAAGTCCGGGATGCTTCATCAGATTGACATTTCATTCAGCGAACGAATCAACTACCAAACTAAAAAAACTAATGAACTAATGAACCAATCAACAAATAACCTTAGAGGCTTATTTCACCCAATCAGCCACAAAAATATTGGTATCGCGGGTGCCTTCGTTATTCCGGTTGCTGCAAAAAGCAATTCGTTTTCCATCGGGTGAAAACATGGCAAATGCATCGAATGTATTGGAGTATGAAATTCGTTCCAAGCCGGTGCCATCAATATTGATTAAGTATAAATTGAAGGGAAATCCTTTCGGATGTTCGTAGTTACTCGAAAAAATTATTTGTTTACCATCAGGAGTAAAATTCGGTGCCCAGTTAGCTCCCGGTAAATCAGTAACCTGCTGCACATTTGAACCATCGGCATCTGCAACAAACACAGTCATTTTTGATGGTGCCACTAATCCTAGTGCAAGCAATGATTTATATTCAGTTACATCTTCAATAGCAGTTGGTCGCGATGCACGCCACACAATTTTTTTTCCATCGGGCGAAAAAAATGCGCCACCATCATAACCCAGTGTATTGGTAATTTGTTTCACTTCACTGCCATCTAAATTCATGGTGTATAATTCCAGATCACCACTCCTGTTGCTGGTAAAAATCATACGGTCGCCCTTTGGAGAAACAGTTGCTTCGGCATCATAATAATTATTAGCTGTGAGTTGCTTGCGAATGTTGCCATTTAAATCAGCCGTATAAATTTCAAACGAATTATAAACCGGCCAAACATATTTTTTTATCACTGCTCGGTCGGGCACAGGCGGACAAGTATCAGCATCGGCATGGGTGCTCGCATACAGTACCAACGAATCACCCGGAAGAAAATAAGAACAGGTTGTTCTGCCTTTTCCGGTACTGACCATTTTGGATTTAAAAGTTTCTGTATCGGAAGGAATGTCTCCAACAAATATCTGATCACATTTAATGTCTTTATGATTAGTTAACTGATACACTAATTTCTTGCTGTCGAAACTCCAGTATGCTTCAGCATTGTCGCCGCCAAAAGTTAACTGACGAGCATTTTTAAAATGCTTTTCGCCTGATAGAATCAATGAATCAGATGGTGCGGTAGATTGCGCAAACAGTGTATTCGAAAGAATAATAAAGAGAAACGAAAGGAGTGTTTTTTTCATTGGGGGCGTCAAATGTATACGACAAATAATTTTTCTGAAATTGATTTGTCATGAATTTGTCAAAATTGTTTTATAAAGAATTTTCATTCACCCATTTTATAATCTCTTCAACTGGTAAATGGTCGTCAACAAATTTTCCATAATATGTTTTTTGAATAATGCCATTTTCATCTACTAAAAAGTCGGCGCCGATTCTATTCAGGTGTCCGTCTCTTACATAATCTTGTTTGAAATATTTTTCGCCGGATTTATGTTTTTCATTGTAGTGAGTAAACCGACCAATAATTGTTTTTATCCCGCTTCGTTGAATTATAAATTGTTTGTAAAATTGAAGTGCAGGGTCCGGAATCATTATAAATGGAATTTCTTCCTTCGTTGCATATTGAGTGAGCGTTTCTCTCCCCGATTCTTAAAATGAAATAAAAATTAAACCCTGCTTATTAAGTGAGTCATAATTCTCCAGCAATTCATGAGTTCGGAAATTGCAAAGCGGACAACTGACATATCGGTTAAAGGTGATTAAAATTTTATGACCTATTAAATTATCTGTAAAAGTTGTATCGCCGAAAGCATCAACTAAAATTAGTGATGGAAGTGAATCTCCAACATTCAATTTTTTAGGGTGCTGTTTCCCATTGGTAAATTGAACACCCAGAAGAAAGGAAAGCACAAGAGCAATTTTAAATTTCATTTCAGCTCAACACTTATTACTGAAAGAAAAGTTCAAACAGTTTTTAATTTAAAATTTCAGGCAAGCAATATTTTATCTTTTAATTCGATATTCACCAAGACTATTTTATGAAATTAAAATCGCTTTTAGTTTTAGTAATTCTTTCCTTTCAATTATTCAGTTGCAAGAAGGATATAATCATTCCTGATATTACAACAGGTATGGTTGCTTATTTCACAATGCATTGGAATAATTATGATTCAATAAATAATAAGTATGGAACATCTAATAATGTTAAAGAAATGTTAAATCGAAGAGGAGAATCAAATGGTGCAAGAAATTTCAAACACGATGACACTTCATACATTGACTTCGGTGATCACCCTAATTATTCATTTCCATCAAATGTATTTACTGTCAACTGCTGGATTTATCCGGAAGATACTTTTTACGCAGGCTCTATTATCAGCAAACGAAATGCAGGTGGCCCGTTTGAATACAGCATCGATAATCATTTCAATCATGCCTTAATGGATTTTGATAATTGGGTACACGATGGTGCCGGAACAGTTTATGGTACTGACCCGCTTAATGCTGATGCTCATTTACAAATGAATAAATGGCAAATGATAACTTATGTGGCTGATGGAATTGAATTAAAAGTTTATCTGAATGGAGAATTACAAGATGGAACTGATAATTATAATTCTGGAAAAACTTTTTCCGACACCAATGCTCCTTTAATGATAGGTACAGGTGGACCATGGGGAGTGAATTTTTACTTCGATGGTGGTATTGATGATATAAAATTTTTCAACCGTGCGTTAACAGATTCTCAAGTACGCTACCTATTTCAGAAATAAATATTAAAAAGTATTTATCAAATATTTTACTTCGAAATAACAAAACGGTAATTCTATTTTTGCCCCCGATGTTAAAACGCTTCACACTTTTTATTTTCATTGCTCTCGGAATTTATTTCTCCATTCATTTTTCGTCATGCAGTTGCAATCAAACTGCTGATCCGCATGAAGACAGTTTAACTGCTGTCATTCAAGGCAACAAGCAATTGAAGGATATAACCACACAGATAAGTGATGATCCAAAGAATGCCGAATTGTATTACCAGCGTAGTCTTGCATTCGCACAAATTGATAGCTTGCGGTTTGCTTACGATGATATTGAAAGGGCAATTGAAATGGATTCCGCTAATGTGAAGTACCATTTCTTATTGACTGATATTTTTTTACAGGGCAATTATGCTGAAGGCGCCATTGGCGAATTGCAAACCATAATAAATCTGCAACCTGATAATTTAATAGCGAAAGCCAAGCTGGCGAAAGTTTTTCTTTTCGTTAAAGATCATCAGAGTTCATTATCGCAGATTGATGAGATGCTGAAAGCAAATGACAATAATCCGGATGCTTATTTTTTAATGGGAATGAATTACAAAGAATTAAAAGATACCACCCGCGCCATTGCCGCTTTTCAAAAATGTGTTCAATACAATCAGGATTTTTATGATGCGTTTATGCAACTCGGTTTATTGCATTCGGCACAAAGCAAAAATCTGGCTCCATCTTATTTTGATAATGCAATCCGGTTAGACAGCAACAAAGCAGAAGCTTGGTATGCAAAGGCAAAATATTATCAGGATAAAGGACACGATGCTGACTTGGCAAAAAACAAATCAGAGGTTAAATTGAATTATGAAGCAGCAAAAAAAACCTATCGCGAATTGATATTTAAAAATCCGCAGTACGAGTTTGCTTATTTTAATCTTGGCTTCATTTATATTCAACAAGATTCAATAGATAAGGCATTGCGTCATTTTGATTTAGCTACAAAAATTTCTCCGCAATATGCTGAAGCATATTACTATCGGGGATTGTGCGAGTTGATGAAAGGTCAAAATGATCAGGCAGCAATTGATTTTCAACAAACATTAAATCTTAAACCTGATTACACAGCAGCACAGGAGGAATTGGATAAATTGGATAAGAAATAGTTCTAAATGATGAGAGTGTCTCACAATTTTTATTTTTGAAGATACATTATGAATATTTCTGATAAAAATCCTGATAATTTATTTCCTGCTTCAAATAAAAATGAAGCCGAAGATTTTTGGGACAAGCTTTCTGCTTCCGAAAAAGAGGAAATCATTTCAGCAATGAATGAATTGGATAATGGATTGTCTTTTTCTTTTTCTGAAATCATTGATAAGCACAAGAAGAAATGAGAGGAAATAATATTATTTCATTGTGATGAAAAGAATATTGTTGAATCTTCTCACTCAAAATATTTTATTTGCACCCGAAAATCTGATTGACAAACACTGATGATAAAAATTACATTTCCCGATGGAGCGCAACGGGAGTATCCGAAAGGAACCAGCGCTTTAGATATTGCAAAAAGTATAAGCGAAGGATTAGCTCGCAGAATATTGGCGGCGAAAGTCAATGACGAAGTGCGCGATCTACTTCGCCCGATTAATGAAGATGCAACATTAAATTTTTTAGCGTGGGACGATAAAGAAGGCAAGAGCACCTTCTGGCACAGCAGCGCACACTTGTTTGCCGAAGCATTGGAGTCCATGTTTCCGGGAGCAAAATTCGGAATTGGTCCTGCGATAGACAATGGATTTTATTACGATGTTGATTTAGGCGGAACAGCTTTAACACATGAAGATCTGATTGTTCTGGAAAAAAAAATGAGCGAACTCGCTGCTGCTAATTCGACTTACAATCGCACCGAAATTTCTAAAGCCGATGCATTAAAATATTTTACCGAGAAGGGTGATGAATACAAATTGGAGCTCATCAGTAATTTGAATGATGGTGAAATAACTTTTTATCAGCAGGGAAATTTTACTGACTTGTGTCGCGGTCCGCACTTGCCCAGTACATCCTTCATCAAAGCAATTAAATTAACAAACATTGCAGGTGCATACTGGCGGGGTGATTCGAACAACAAGCAAATGACCCGCGTGTATGGAATCACTTTTCCAAAACAAAAAGAACTTGATGAATATCTGGCGATGGTGGAAGAAGCCCGCAAGCGCGACCACCGCAAGATTGGAAAGGAGATGGAGATATTCACTTTCGACGATGACATCGGACAAGGTTTACCACTCTGGATGCCTAACGGCGGAGCCATGATTGAAGAGTTGGAAAAACTGGCGAAGACCACCGAATTCCGTGGCGGTTATTCCCGTGTAAAGTCTCCGCACATAGCGAAAGAAAATTTATACCTCACCAGCGGACACTTACCTTACTATGCCGAAAGCATGTTTCCTCCAATGGAAATTGAAGGAACAAAATATTATCTGAAGGCGATGAACTGTCCGCATCACCACAAAATATTTTCTGCCTCACCAAAAAGTTATAAAGATTTACCAATCCGTTTTGCCGAATACGGAACCTGTTATCGCTACGAACAATCCGGCGAATTATTCGGACTTATGCGTGTTCGCAGCATGAACATGAACGATGCGCACATCTACTGCACCGAAGAACAATTCGAACAGGAGTTTCGCGCAGTGAACGAAATGTATCTGAAGTATTTTAAAATATTCGGCATTGATAAATACATCATGCGCTTCAGCACACACGACCCGGCAAAGCGCGGAAAAAAATATTTAGACATGCCTGAGTTGTGGAAGAAAACCGAAGACATGGTTCGCCGCGTTTTAATTTCTTCGAATATTCCGTATGTTGAAGTGAGTGACGAAGCAGCTTTCTACGGGCCAAAAATTGATGTGCAGATTTACAGCGCGATAGGAAGAGAATTTACACTCGCAACCAACCAGGTTGACTTCGGACAACCCGCACGATTCGGTTTAACATTTCAGAACAAACACAACCAACCCGAAACACCTATCTGCATTCACCGCGCACCGCTTGGCACCCACGAGCGCTTCATTGGATTTTTGATTGAACATTATGCAGGAAAATTTCCGATGTGGCTTTCACCCTTGCAGGTAACGGTTCTTCCTGTGGGAGAAAAATTTATTCCGTATGCAGAAATCGTGAAAGAGAAATTAAAAAATGCTGATATTCGCGTCACTGTTGATGAGCGCAATGAGAAGATTGGAAAAAAAATACGCGATGCTGAAATAAAGAAAGTACCTTGCATGCTTGTAGTTGGCGAAAAAGAAGAAGCCAACCACCAAATCAGTTTCAGAAAACAAGGCGCAGGCGATCAGGGAATCATGGGCATCGACCAGTTCATTTCGTTTGCAAAAGAAGAAATAGAAAATTACCGTTAAACCTAAAATCAAATACCATAGCACAGCCTTACTACCGTCCTCAGCCGTTCCAGAGAAAGAAAGCCAGAGAACATCGTATCAACGAAGAAATCACCGCACAAAAAGTCAGAGTCAGCGGCGAAAATATTGAAGCTGGTGTGTACGACACCCGCGATGCCATTAAGATGGCCAAAGATTTAGAAATAGATCTGGTTGAAATTACACCCGGTGCCGATCCTCCCGTTTGCCGCATCATTGACTACAGTAAGTTTCTGTATGAGAAAAAGCGCAAGGAAAAGGAAATGAAATCGAAGCAGCAGAAAAATGTAATGAAGGAAATTCGCTTCACACCTAATACTGATGATCACGATTTCGAATTCAAAACCAAGCACGCCGAAAAATTTTTAGCCGAAGGAGCAAAGGTGAAAGCCTATGTGCAGTTCCGCGGCCGCAGCATTGTGTTCAAAGATCGCGGCGAACTCCTGCTGTTAAAATTCATTGAGCGCCTCGTTGAATCTGGTTCAGTAGAAGCCCTTCCGAAATTAGAAGGCAACCGCATGCACATCATCATCAATCCGAAAGGCGCGAAGAAAAAAGCGTAGCTGATTTTTGATTTTTGATTTCTGATTTAAGATTATTGAGGGATTGAAAATTTAAAGATTGAATATTAAAACCTTTCTGATTTATAAGGAAGGTTTTTTTATTTGAAGATGTAAGTAAAAGAAATTTTCATTTCAGATATTGGAACGCTAATTTCTATTTTGCAGACTAAAAATTCAGACCCATGAAAAAATATTTTCTCCTTGTGACTATTGCTGCTTTCTTTTTTGCTGCATGTAAAAAAGAGAAGGTCGATGATAACCAGATTACTCCTGTTACGCCGGCAAAAAAAACCTACAAGGTTACCTACGAAATTGGATGTACTGATTGTCAGGTTATTTATTACGGCGATTCACTGGAAACACAAGTAGTAGAAGACCACAGAACAAGCTCCTGGACTTATACTTTTTATGGTAGAAAAAATCAATCAGCTTTATTGTTTGCTTACAATACTTCAGGCGCTCCGCAGGGTGTAACTGCTACAATAAAACTGAATGATACACTGCTTACTACACAAACAAACTACTGCCCCATATCAGGATACTCATTTGTGGAGGATACTATCAGATAAAAATTATTGCTTCACAATTTTCTTTACATGCAATTCCCCATTCTGCAATTGCACTTTTATAAAATAAATTCCTGAAGAAATTGATTTCAGATTAATGCTTACAGATTTCTGATTGGTTTGCTCCGAATAAATTGTTCTTCCCAAAATATCTGAAATAGTAATGGTACTACCTGCCAACTGCTTACTGTCAACTGTAAACTCGTTACTGAACGGATTCGGATATACTGACAACTGCCAACTATCAACTGCCAAATGACCTATTCCTGTTGTAAATGTGGTATGCGTGGTGTTTGTAACAACAGGCGCGTTGAAATCAAAATAAATGCTTGCAGTATTATCAAACGAAGAAGTAATTTGTGTGCCTGCTTTTGGTTTTATCTTGTATTGAATGTAACCATGCGATGCAGGTTCGTTGCTGTTGCTATCGGGTAAGTTAATGTTGGGAAAATTGAAATGCACAATTCCTCCTTCTAAAACCTGAGTCATGTTCGCGTGACTGTAAGCAAGCAATTGAAAAGTAGAAACATTAAAATCAGTATCGAGTGTATCTAATATTTGAATGTGTTGAGCAGGCGCATTTCCTGTGTTTTGAAAATGAATGGTATAAGTAAGCCACTTATTTACATTGGTTAATTCTTGCGGAGAAACTTCTTTCACATTCGGGTCAAAAGAATTAACAACAGCAAAACATTGATTCAAATGATTGTTGCTTTGATTCACATCTGCTGGATTGGAAGATATAGTTGCATCCACACAAACAAAATCTCCAACGGTTGCAGTAGTATCAGTCAGCAAACGAATATGAAAATCATGAAAAAAATCAACTGTGCCAAAATCAACAATGTTCCAAGTGAGTGTATTGCCTGTAACAGTTGTTGGAGCTATCGAACCTATTGCATATCCAATGTATTGAGCCGGACCTGTAACAGTTACTTGTAATTGACCGCCAATTCCATTCATACAATCAGCACCATAAAAATTTGCGAAATCACCTGCATGGATATTTATCAATGATTTATTTCCGGGACGAATCAATCCTGAATCTCTTATTACAGAATTAACTGTAACATTATAATCAGGTTTGCAAATTAATGCAAAATCAGCATCACTATCTGTTGAATCAAATGCAGTAATTATTGAAGTATGAACTCCGCTATTTGGACATAAAACATAAAAAGGAAGATTGGTAGTATCAATTGTCACCTCGTATGTTCCGACGGAGTTTACATCAAATGAATAAGTACCACCACCAATTGAAAATGTTTGTTGCAACAGATTTACACCCTGCCATAAATCAACCGGAATATTTGGTTGACTTACATCTGCTGAATCATAATTACAATTGCTATTCGAATCGAAATAAATATTTCCCATAACATTCCAATAAAAATCACACCCATTTGCATTGAATAAATCGCAAACAGGTAATATTGTAAAAGGAGGACTCATAACTGGGATATTTGGTACACAATTGATAGAAGTATTTTGCAAGAAAAATTCTTCTAAACTATCGGGTAACATTGGCAAACAAGATATACCTGGGTTATTACTACAATACAAATAACGAATTGTACCTGGTAATTCAGGTAAAGAATTTAGCTGATTATCATTACATAATAGACCAAACAAATTTTCAGGAAGATTCGGCAAAAGAATAATTTGATTTGAACTACATTCTAATTCCTTTAAACTATCGGGTAAAACAGGTAAAAATGTTAACTAATTTCCGTTACATGATAGTAATTCTAATCCATTAGGTAATTGCGAAAGAGTATCTATTAAATTATTTGCACAACTTAACAAAACCAAACTTGTGGGTAAAGTTGGTAAACTGCTTAAAAAATTATCATCGCAGCTTAACCAATAAAGATTATTTGGCAATTGAGGTAATACTGTAAGATTATTACTCCAGCAAAAAAATTCAATTAAACTGTCAGGAAGAGCCGGTATAGAATCCAGCTGATTTTCACAAATATCCAGACTTATTATTTTAGAAGGAAACCGCGGAATATAAGAAACAGAATCGTCAAGCAAATCAAGGTAAAGCAAATTATCAAAATATTGAATCCCTGTTAGATTTTGAAAATATTGATTATTTGTATTATTAAAATTAATTGCATTTATAATTCCGCTACAAGTCGTATCCATCAAATTCCCATTCATACAACTCGGATAATTTGTTTGCAACCATGAAACAAAATTGGGATCCGGAATCGTAACCCACTGCCCCTTACAAACCAAGAAAGAAAAAACCATCAAAAAAGTTGTAAATATTTTTTTACTCATAAGAAATTTATTTTTAAATGGTTTTCGTGAATCTTCGATTTCATATAACTTAATTATGCCGAAAGTTAAACAGAATAGTTAAGAGCAAACAGTTTTTCTTTTCAATTGAAATCAAAAAAAAAAATTCAATAATTGAATTCCATCCGGCAACTTCTTTGGTCAATCTGCATTCAATCTCGGTCATGCTGAAATCGTGCTATAACTTTCTCGCATCGAACGCAGGTTTTTTTATTTGCAAAATTCTTTTCCATTTTGAAAAATCATTCTGAAAGAATTTTAAACTTACGAAGTAAGCCACCCTGTAATACTCACCCTTCGTTCGTTGGTTATTAAGACTTCGTGCGGCAGTTCATTGCTTTTGAAGAAAACAGTTTTGCCGTTGGTTGGTGTTATTTCCTGTTCTGTATTTAACTTATAAATAATTAACTCACCTCCATCTTCCGCCTTCCAATCACTATTCAAGTAACTGATCATTGAGAATTTGCGACTCTCATTATTCTGAAACTGATCTTTGTGTTTTTTATAAAAACTACCGGCTTCGTACAATGTATAATGAAATTCGCAACCGGTAATTCCGGTGTAGCAGGTTAAGTTCAGGTAGCTGATAAAATCATCCATCAAATCCAGAAATTCATTTTCATATTTATCGGCATGCTGCCTATCGAGCCAGTAGATGGAATCGCTCCTCACTAATTTATCAAAAACTAATTTTTCCACATTGCCGGTACCTGCGGCAATCAATAATTTTTTATCGTGCAATGCGAGCAAATTAATTTTCAGTTGAGCACCTAATTTTTCAGTGATAAACTGGTTGCATATTCCAATTTTATTTTCAATGTAACTGCTGATGATTGTTTCAAATGCTGCGTTCAATAGGTGGTATATTGTATAAAGGTAGTCTTATGCGGCTCAGCATTGCAGAATAAATAAACTGCTTACTTGCCGGTGTTTAAAAACAGCCGAATTACTACAATCAATACCATGAATAATTTAAGTGATGAGTTCACTTCGGATTATTTGTTCAGAAATATTTTTTTAAAACTCAAAAAGTTTTGCAGGAATATTAAGCCTGACAGAAGCATACCAGTATATCACTCCTTCGTCATACCGATGGACATTTGAATAAGCAGCACGATAAGTTAATCCGGCATCTATAAATAAATTATGCTTTAACATATAAGTAAGTGTTAAACTTCCAATGGTTAAATGAGTGCTAACCCCCTGCCCTATTTTATTTCCGTAAATTGCTTTCACGGTTGGTTCGGTTGCCATTTGTTGAATGTTGCCGCCGAAATTTGTTGAAGTAATGTTTGGAGATATCCCTTTTAAACTATCCTGCCCCATCCATATATCAAACCACTTGGCGGTCATCCAAAAATTTTTTGCCGGCTGATACCTTGCAATCACAATCCATTCGCTGAAGTTAGCACCCAACGGATGCGCGAGTGGTTGATTGTAATGTGTGTAATTTGAAACACTATCGTAATGTGTGTAAGTATAAGGTCGCACCCAATTTCCTTCCAATTGCAAATCCAGATTTTCGACAGTAAAGGCATCAACATATTTTATTCCTAATTGTGACCCCAGTTTATTTGCCCAGTATCCGGTGCCTGCTCTGAGGGCTGTAATATTCATATCATCAATCATCACCTGACTATAAACAGAAAATGCGCGCAGGAAATTAATTTTCACATCGGCGCCAATAAATGCATTGTCGGGGCTACCTAATCCCTGCTCCACTCCCCGGTAAAAAATCAATGGAACCAGGTATTGAAATTCAAAAACATCAGCGCGGCGAAATACTACCCCTTCAAACAATCCTATATTTAGAAAGCTGGTTGCATTCAAACTTAAATGATGAAAGGCTGCATATTTTTTTGGCAAGAGCCTATCGCCACCACGAATAAAATCAGATGTTAAATCGGCAAATAAATTAGTGTATTCTAATCTCCAGACTTTAGTTTTTAACCGAAGAAATAAATAATCTTCTGAAAAATCAGAAAGCTGCAAACTGCGGTAACCGTTACCGAAGAAATTTTTATCGCGGCCAAAATTCACATTAATGAATTTGGCAGTAGTAAAATCAACATATCCGCGGGTGGTTAAATAATCGACACCGGTTCCTTTAAAATTTTTATAATATCCATTGCCGGGTACTCCTCCAACTTTGTTAGTATAATTCTGCACATAGTTGGTATAGCGCGCCTGATTTTCTCCAATATAAATATAGTAGCCAACTTTTTGGGCTATCCATCCGCGCGCTTCCACACCTCGCGTATTTACAAACCGGCCCAAATCACTTTGAAATGTATCGGCACCGATACCAAATTGCAAAACCGGATTTATCCGAATCATAAAATCTTCTGATTTAGCGCTGTATAGATCAGCTTTGGTGCGATAGAAATAATAAATGGGATTGTCGCTGTTGATGGTATCGCTGTCAATCCATTCTGAATTATCATTATCAAAATACTCCATGTTTTTTCCATCAATATAGGTAAACCGTACTGTTGGATAAATGGTATCGAACTGATGAATGGATTTAATAATGTTGTCTCTTCTGTAAGGTTTTACTGATGTATGAATATCAGTTAAATGAATTCCTGACTTTATTTCCAACCGGTCTAACAGCCGGTAAGTTTCAGTACCTAACGGAACCAATGCCGATTGCGCAATGATTTTTTCAAAAGCAGAATTTGAAAAGATGAATAACCAACATAAAAAAAAACGCGCGCAAAATTTCATAGTGGCAAATGTAAAAATTGAAACCGGCAGATTTTTATTTTGCGATTGAAATTCCAACTAATTAAATTCATTAGTTTATCAAAGAGCAGTTTAATAAAAAATCCGTTTATCCATTAGGATAATTAATAACGAAAGGGAAATAACATTTCAACCGAATTATTCGCTCGAAATTTTTATGAATTTTTTCAACAGCTCCTCTGTGTTTGATTTAATTTTTACAAAGTATAATCCCGGCGATAAGTCACTGACATCAAAATTAAAATCACCTACCTGATTGAAGGTGAGTGATTGATTTTTTAAAACTCTTCCGGCAAGGTCAATTAACTCTGCCGTTACCTCTTTTGATTCGTATGAAAATTGAAAATTCACATTAATAAAATCATCTGCAGGGCTTGGTACTATTTCCATGTTCGCAATGGGGGATTTAATTTCATCAACTGCTAACGGGAAATTTATTTTAAAATGATGAATGAATTGTTCACCAAAATCAATCGGAAACGATTTTAAAATTGTTGGCAGGTCGGCTTTTTTCAGTCGTGCATATCCACTTCCTTGTGCTGAGTTTGCCCAGTAGCTTAACCCATCTTGTCCGGCATCCCAGATTTCGAAAGTGTAACAGTCATAAGCGTTAAAACTTATAGTATCACGGTAAACAGTGTTGTTCGACAAACTATTCCGGTTTAATAAAACCATTCCGCCGGTGCTTCGAATTTGATATGAAGTTTCGGAACCATAATTATTTGTTTTTACCTCAATAACAAATTTTTGAACTGCTGCATTATTTAATAAGTAAGTAGCTGTTGGTTTGAAATGAGATTGGGCGGTATTATTTTTTGTTTGTTCATCAACCGAATTATTCGGGTTTGTGATTGTTGCATAAAATTTATTAGACCCATTGCCCACCCACCACATAGATGGTAAAGTGACATCGGCTTTTTGTAAAAAGGAAAGATTACCAGACCATTGAAAGGTATTGGCGGCGCCGCCTTCTAAGCCATAAGTAATAGTAGCCGATGTAAGGTTGGTAGTTCCGCCATTTCGAATTCGCACAACCGGTTCAGAACAAATTGGGTTAATTCGGCTCCATTCATCTTTATCAGAAGGTGTGAGAATATCATACATCTCGCCATCAACAGAAAAATTAGGCTCATCGAAACTGATAAGCTGTGAGGCAATAACATAGGTTCCATTGCTGCCGCTGTAAGGTTCAATATTCAAGTCAATAGTTTCTGAATCTCCCGGTGTTACATACGGAGTAAGTTCCCAATTATATTCCCAAACTTCGGCACCCGGGCACCAGTTAGCGCGCGGATAGGTCCAGGTTCCACCTTGCGGATACAATGGATTTCGGGGGCAATCTTCTCTCCAGATTAACTGCTGAAATTGTTGTACTCCGTTTACTTTACCATACTGATACTTGGCACAAAATTCAGCGCAATTTTGTGGGCCGTTCATTCCATGACCAGTTGTTATCGTTCGCCACATGGTGTTTTTAGCATTCGCATCAATTTGAATTGTTTTTGGAGTTAATGAATTTTCAATATTGGCGTCATAAGAATATCCATACCCGTTCCATAGATTTTTTACACTTAACGGGTCGCGAGCAGGTTTTCCTTTAATCATTATAAATTTAATATCTAACCACTCTTGCCAGTTGCCTGCCGACAGGTGCACCGAATCATGCAGTAAGGGAGCAAGGTTAGTTAAATCGTAAACCCATGTTCGGCCATTGGCTGGTAGTTGGGTTCCGTTTCCGTACAAAGTTATAAACCTGCCTAATTCATACCGATCAATTATTTCAAAAGCATCGCTGTAGTAATACCAGGTTTGTTTCCACAAAGTATCATCGGGAATTACAAAAACAGAATCAATGGCATTTCCCGCCAAATCATATAAATAGTTATTATAATAATTTGGCCATACATATAATGTATCAGTAGATGTTGTAGGATTTAAGGTATCACTATACATCACTATAGTGAAAGGTGCATTTTGAAAAGTATCAATCACAACCACTGTATCTAAATGAAAATTGAAAATGCCTTGTTCGAAAATGATGCTTGGTCTTTCATAAAGTTTTAAATAATTCCGGAAAAGAGTTTGAGCCGGAATGAAATTATTATCAAGACTGCCCATTATGGTTGCAGTATGATTGCCTGCTGAACCATCAGTAAATGAGTTGTATGTGTTTTGATTGAAATTATAATAACACAACAGGTTTGTATAGAAAGGATGCAAAGCATCAATATCTTTATACATATACTGCTGAATGGTAGCTGCATTCAACTCAACATTCCAAACTGCAAACTCATCCATAGCACCCCTGTATGATTGTGCTCCGTTCCAGTTTCCTTTTCCAATTCGGAAGTAAGCAATATTCTTCATCAACCTTGTTAATCCAGTTCCGGAGTGAAACAAGTTTCCATTCAAATAAATTTTCATGGATCCTGTAACACAATTCTTTGTAAAAGTCCAGTAGTTCCACTTGCCTTCAATCTGGTTGACAGTTGCACCCGTATTTATCCGGTCATAACTGCCGCCGGTGTTACCCGCATCCCAGTAAACATTGCTGTTGCTCCACGGGCAATGTGAGTTTAATACTCTGTTACCAACCGAATCAACCGCTTCAAAACAAGTTCCATCATTCGGTTGTGTTGCAGGATCGCCAAATGCCCAGTAGGCAATGGTGACAAATGAATCTATAGATGCGAATGCTTCTTTTGGCACCTGAACAAATTCATTCGTATTAAAAAATATATCCTTATCATTTCCTGTTGAAGTAATACCGGCACTCCATGTTTCGGAAGTGGCAGCAATCAAATTATCCCAACCTATATCATCATTATCATAACTGATTTCAACCAGCAGGTTTGATGTGCCATTCCATAAAAATGGCTGAATGAATTGTAAAGTATTACTGCCTGCATTAAGGTAAGTATTGTGATCAAATACCTGTAACCATGATGCACTCAGTTGAAAATTTTCCAGCGAATCAAGAAGTGTGGATGCCAATCTTATTTTCAAATGATTGAGTTCGGTTCCCCACGCAAAAGTTGCATTCAATGCTATAGAAGAAATATTTCCTGCTGATAATCCGGCGGCTGTTAACTCGCTTGCTTTCCATAAATAAATGGTGCGCGCCCTTGCATCAGCATTTGTATTGAATGGATGGATAGAACCAAGTGTGTCATTACCCATGCTGAAAAGGCTGGATGAAATGGTGCTGTCAATTACTAACGAGTACTGTAATGAAGCTGAATAAGTATAGGAAGGCGAGTTCATAAACGAAACTGAATCGGGCGAATTGCCATCAACCGTAAAACTCGCATGATTAAGCATGGTGCTGTCCATGACTCCGGTATGATCATAAAGAAATGTATAAGTGAGATAATCCCACTCGCCGCATTGCACCGGATCAGGACAATGTAAATTATACATCATTAATATTTTCCGGTATTCATTGGTGTCTGTAGGAAAACTGAACCAGGCATCTTGCGGCGACTGATAAGTAAATGTTTGCACCAATACTGTATCTTCAGTTGTTGTTTGTCCCCATGCCGGATTTACAAATAAAACGGCGAGTACTAATGAAAGGCGAAAGAAAAAAATTTTTTTCATGCTCAACTTTTTGTTCATAGGGTAAATGTAAAATCAATTTCAACATCGACAATTTTTAACCTGTAAAAAAAAAAAAATGTTGGTTTTTTTTGGTGAAATAAAAATGGATTCATTAAATAGTTTCAAATTGACTATTAGAGTTCAATTAAATATCAGTGCCTAACCTATTTATGTTTTTTAAAAGTGTGATTGCCTTAACAAAAAAGGCAAAGCGAAATTTAAACAACAAAAAAATTATTACATTCTCTTTAAAATTCTTTCTTTGTCATCCATAAAAAAAATACCAATGAAAAAAATAACAATCGTACTGTTTGTTTTAATCAGTATGACAGGAAAATCACAAACACCTGTTATTAGTTTAACCACCTTTGCCGGCAGTATAACACGCCCAATAGATGTTCAGAATTGCGGCGACGAAAGAATATTTGTTGTTAGACAGGCAGGAGTCATTTTAATTTATGATACGGCAGGTGCGGCGCTTCCAACTCCGTTTCTTGATATTCAATCAATAGTTTATGATGTTGGAAATGAACGAGGATTATTGGGTCTTGCCTTTGATCCTGACTATAAAAACAACGGCTATTTTTATGTGAACTATACTAATAACGATGCCAGCCATAACACTTCTATTTCCCGTTTTACTGTGAGTGCTACCGACTCAAATGTTGCTGATGCATCAAGCGAATTAGTAATTAAAGAAATTTATCAACCCTACAATAATCACAATGGTGGCTGTTTGCGATTTGGCCCTGATGGTTATTTATATATTGGAATGGGTGATGGTGGCAATGGTGGCGACCCACAAAACTATGCGCAGAATTTGCACAATTTGCTTGGCAAAATGTTGAGAATTGATGTGCATGGAAATTTGCCTTACGAAATTCCTGCTACAAATCCTTATGCTTCGGACACCACAAATGGCAGCCCTGAAATTTGGTCTTATGGATTGCGCAACCCATGGCGATTTAATTTTGACGATGTAACCGGAAACTTATGGATTGCAGATGTTGGGCAAGGATTATGGGAAGAAATTGATATGGAGCCATATGGCAGCGACGGAAATTTAAATTTCGGATGGAGATGCAAGGAAGGAACTTACGATTACGATACAACGCAATGCTCAGGCATTACCAATTTTACAATGCCGGTGTGGGAATTTCCGCATATCCCTGCTTGCTCGGTATCCGGAGGATTAGTTTATCGTTGCCCGGATAATGCAGCGCTCTGGGGAAAATATTTGTTTGCTGATTATTGCAGCGGCGAAATATGGTCTTTAATACAAACCGGTGCTTCAACTTTTGATTGTGATACACTTTTAGGTTTTACAAACTATACGATTGCCTCGTTCGGCGAAGACAAATGGGGAAGAGTATATGTATGCGGCGAAGGAAATTCAACTGTTTACAGATTGAATGTTGTATCGCCAACATGCAATCCGGTAGCGTACATTCAACATTTGGGAGATACCCTGCATAGCTGTGAAGGTGGTTCATTACATGCTTATGAGTTTCCCGGTTTTCAATATGCATGGACTTACAATGGGGTGAATGTAAATTCAACTTCACCTGTAATACCTGTAACGGGCGAAGGATATTATCAATTAACAGTAAGCCAGGGGACATGTGTTGATGTATCTGATTCTGTATTTGTACAAATTCATATTGCAACCGCAAACCTATCGGGATTGCTTGGTGGGTACTTACAATCTGATGCTCCGGTTACTTTAACTGGTACACCCGCCGGTGGAGTTTTTAGCGGCAGTGGCGTTACCGGAAATACTTTTGATCCGGGAGCTGTGGGGATTGGCACACACGAAGTGTATTATACTTATACTGATAATTATGGTTGCTCAGCAACTGATACTGCTACCACATCGGTTGTATCTGCTGTAAATGAATTGCCGGCTTTCAGTTCAGTTTCAATAATTCCAAATCCATCAAAAGGAATTTTCACCATTCACATACAAGCGTATCAGAATGAAAAAATTGAATTTTCATTACTCGATATTTCCGGAAGAAGATTGTTTGATTTTGTTGATGAAATAAAATCTGGAGATAATTTTATTCCGGTCAATATTAATTTATCAGAAGGAGTTTACATGCTGCAATGGACATCGGAAAAAACAACCGGAGTTAAAAGAATGGTTATTCAAAAATAATTGCCGGCTACATGTTGAAATGGTTTTTGTTGTTTTTACAATGCACGGTATTTCTTTTTATTGTTAAAATATCAATTGCACAAAATGGTTATCATTTGTCAATTGTAAAAGATTCCATTGCCGGCGCACCGGCATTACATAGCGGAGTTTGTGTTTCGTATAATGGAAAGTGGTTGTTTCTGGCGGTCGTACCAATGGGTTGCATGGCTTTCAGCCACCGTTTGCATTTCCAACAGGCAGCAGAAATGAAACCATTTATGTAGTTGATCCTGCATTGAATCAAACATGGCAATCAACGGCCACTGTTTATCCCGATTCTATTTTCGAAGCAATTTGTTCGAGCAATATGCAGTATTATGTTGACGACAGCGTTCTTTACATGGTGGGTGGTTACGGTTGGAAAAACACCACAAACGATTTCGTTACTTTTCCAACACTTACCAGTGTGAATGTGGAGTTGCTGATAAATAAAATTCAAACCAATCAACCCATCAACGGTTTATTTCATCAATCGGTTGATACCATGTTGGCTGTTACCGGCGGTCATTTTGTTAAACTCAATGGCATTTATTACCTGGTTTTCGGTCATCGGTTTGATGGCACTTATGCGGCAACAGCTAACGGAATTTTCACACAGAAATATACTGAACAAATCAGAAAATTTTCTGTCAGTCATTTTACAAACTACAATCAGGTAAATTATATAAGTGCTGTAACAGATACTAACTTGTATCACCGCAGAGATTTCAATCTCACTCCGCAAATATTTCCGGATGGCAGTTTTGGATACACGGCTTTCAGCGGTGTTTTTCAAAAGGGAATTAATCAACCCTTTTTTTCAACAATGAATTTTCAAAATGATACGGCCATTATTAATACCGGCTTCATTCAGCAATTAGCAAATTATCAATGTGCGGTTTTGCCGGCATTCGACAGTGTGTTTAATAAAATGCAGTCGTGGTTTTTTGGTGGAATGGCCATGTACTATATTGATTCAACAACCGGACAAGTTGCAACTGATACAGCTGTTCCGTTTATTAAAACCATCAGCATAGTAACACGCGATAACAGTGGCGCAATGACAGAAAGTGTGGAAGATTTCAGCATGCACGATTTTGAAGGTACAAATGCATCAATCATTTGGAAAAAAGACAGTGCAGTATTACAAAACAACGAGGTGCTTCGATTAGATAAAATAAAAAACAAAACTCAAGTGGCGTGGATGGTTGGTGGCATTGTTAGTCCTGAACCGAATATAAGTGCCACCAACCCTTCATCGAGTTTCGCTTCACCATTTATTTATAAAATTTTTATTTCGCCTGATTCCATTGCCGCAATAAATAAATTAACCGAAGCGCCTTGCTTATTACACATTTCACCAAACCCATCAATTGGTATTTTTAATTTCGAATTAGTTAAACACAATACTGCTTCGCCATTTAGTTTAAGTATTGTGGATATAAAAGGTTCGATGATAAAGGTGCTTTGTGATAACAAAATGCTGAATAAGAAATCATCTTTTGTCTGGAATGCGTCCGCATTAACGGGCGGCGTTTATTATGCAATGCTCCGAAATGGAAATTATCAGCAATCGTTTATTTTGATTAAAGAATAATTCGGAATGGCTTTAATTTTTTTCAGCAAATAATATTTATAGCGAGTCAGGAATCAAACTACTTTTTTCCAATTCCCGTATTTCAAAAAAATTACCCCCATAACTATGGCGCAAAGCCAGTATAAAATTTCTGCCGCCCATATTACACTTAAGGAACTCATTAAAATTTTGGCTGTTATGAAAGCATAAATCAGGTAAATGGTAATGGATACTAATTCCATTATTAATGCAAACCGTGATGAACCAGTGCCGGTGACTGTTAATATTATAATCAATGCAACTGAGAATAATAAACTCGCGACAATTATGACCGGAATAATTTCGATACTGCTTTTGATAAGAATAATATCGTTGGTGTATATGCTGATAATGGCTGTTGGAAAAATCAGCAGCGCAAAGCACATCACCATCGAAATCAATAAATTTAATCCTATAATTTTTTTCAGCAGATAAATTACCTGGTCCGCTTTTCCCTGCCCGATAATATTACTGGTCATGGCATTGGCGGTTGATGCAAATGCGAAAGTCGGTATTGCCCAAAAAATATAAAGACTCTTAATAATATTTGAAACAGCAAGAGAAGTTTCGCCACGGTGTTCGATTAATAAAAAGAAAATGAACCAGGTGAAAATGCTGATCACCTGCTGAAAAACCAATGGCAACGAAAGCGAAACCATGTTGCCAATAAGTTTGAAGTCAGGTTTTAAAAACTGAAACAAATTGTATTGCCTTGGCAATGTGCGGTAGTATAAAACCAGCAGATATACCAGCATCACAATGCCTTCTGAAATAGTGGAAGCAAGTGCAGCACCGCCAATGCCCATTTCAGGAAAACCGTAGTGCCCGAAAATTAATAAGTAGGCCAGAATAATATTGGAAACAGCGAGCACCACAGTTGAATAATTGATGATAGATGTTTTTCCAATGCCGATAAAAAATTGCTGCAGGCAGGAATTAAATAACCCGAAAAAAATTCCGAACGAACGATAAGTTAAAAAAATAACCGTGGCATTAAGTATTTCTTTTGATTGAATGAATTGCGCAAGAATTATCGGACTCAAAAAAAACAAAAAAACAAACTCAATAATGGCTATAAAAAATAACAAGTAAAATTCATGGTCAACAATATTCCCGACTTCGCTTTGCTTTCCTTCACCCATTCGCCGGCTTATAATTATCTGCATTCCATTGTTGAATGCATAACCCACCATGAACATCACGAAATAAAAAATACCGGCTAAAGCACCTGCCCCCAATTCCACCTGCCCCACTCTGCCTAAAAATCCGGTATCAATCAGGTTAATAATATTTTGCCCAAGCGAACCGAGCATTATCGGGTAGGCAATGGTGATAATATTTTTATATGATAAATAACTGTCCTTCATGAATGCTGTTTAACCAAAACTTTTTGTGCTGTATAGAATTTTCAAAATAAGAATAAAAAAAGAAGGTTGCTCATTGCTGAACAACC
>CAMDOA010000034.1 GCA_945903305.1 Chitinophaga pinensis | reverse complement strand
TGCCGCTTTGATTTTTCAAAGCGGCATTTCATCTGACATTAATATTTTTTTTAAATCTCCTGCGAGAAAATCATATCTTCTGTATCAATCACATTTGTATCACTGATAATTGCTGCGCGTTCAACCAATGCTTTTATTTCACGAACATTTCCGGGCCATGGGTGATTTTGAATCGCTTTATAAGCATCAGCCGAAAAAGTTTTTTGCGCCATTCCATTGCGCTCGCAAAATCCTTTCAGAAAAAATTTAGAGAGCAACAAAATATCATCGCCTCTTTCGCGTAGCGGTGGCAGGTGAATTAAAAATCCTTGCAATCGATAATATAAATCCTCACGCATTTTACCTTCTTTCACTCTGGTCGAAAGATTTTTATTGGTGGCAGCAATGATGCGGACATTCAATTGCGTTTCTTTATTGGAACCCAATCGGGTGATTTTATTTTCCTGAAGCACACGCAATAATTTAGTTTGAAGGTTCATATCCATCTCACCAATTTCATCTAAAAAAATGGTGCCTTCATTTGCTTCTTCAAATTTTCCAATTCGTTTGCTGTCAGCTCCGGTAAAGGCTCCTTTCTCATGACCGAATAATTCACTTTCCATTAAATCAGCAGGAATAGCCGCCATATTAACCGGCACATAAGGTTTGCGTGCGCGATTACTGTTAAAGTGAATGGCACCTGCAACAAGCTCTTTTCCTGTTCCGGATTCACCTGTAATTAATGCAAGCATACTTGTCTTCTCCACCTTCTGAATTAAACGAAGCACACGAAGTATCACAGCGCTCTCTCCAATAATTTTATCGTACCGATTGCGGTCAATTATCTGCTCTTGTAATTTCGAAACCTGATTTTTCAGTTTGATTTTATCGGCCACTTTATGTACCGCTTCGCCCAGCTCAACAAAAGCGTTGTTGTTCTTGATAATATAAGATGCTGCACCTGCTTTATAACATTCAACAACTACTTCCACCTTATCCTGACCGGAAAGAATCACACACTCAATATCTTTATTGTAGTTCTGAATTTCCTTCATCACCTCAATTCCGTTTCTGTCGGGCAAGTTGTAATCGATGGTTACAATATTTGGATTTTTATAAAGCTCTTTTAATAAATCTTCCGCGGTAGGATAAATGGTAATTTCATAATTGTCGGTTGCTGATAGTTCATTCTGTATCAGTTGCGAATACAAATCATTGTCTTCCACCACAAATATTTTGGTGATATTGCTTTCAGCAGTTAAGGGTGGAACAGGTGTTTCTGTTTTAGGCGGAGGATTATTATTTCCTGATGAAAAGAGATTAATCATTGATTAGGTGTTTTTTTAATACTATCGCTTTTTCGTATTAATTGTTGTTTTGTTACACCATTAGTCAATTGCCATTGTTAAATTTCAGGAATAATTATCTCATCGACCAATCACACACATGAAATAATTAACTCCATTAATATATTGCATCCCAATAAAAAAAGCATGAAAAAAATCCTTATTGCATTTTTCATAATCGTTAACGGCTTATTTTATACCAATTCTTCAGCGCAGCAATTAATAGATTTTAACCATTTTCAACCATTACAGGCAGTCGGCGAAATTCCCATTGATTTTCAATTGGCTTCAGCCGAAAAATATGAATTGGAAAAGAAACAGATTAGCGAAACTGAAAACAAATATTATCAAAAACTGAAAAGCAAATTTTATTTAGAAAACAGTATTGATATCACCCATCTTTTAAAAAGCGGAAAAGTATTATTTGGCGATCCTATTTCTGAATATCTGAATAAAGTTTTAGCTATTGTTTTAAAAGAGAATGATGCGCTTAAAGATTCACTACAGATTTATTACCTGCGGAGCGATGAAGTAAATGCATTTACAACACCCGATGGAATCATTATAGTATCAGCAGGTTTGCTCGCGCAATTATCAAATGAGGCACAACTGGCATTTATTCTCTGTCACGAAATTCAGCACTTCACTTTAAAGCATGCGTTAAGCAGGTACCAAAAAGATGATGAGATTGTTAAAGGAAAAGGAGAATTTAAAAACATTAATTTTTCGGAAGCAGAACTCAGCCATTATCATTTCAGTCGCGAGCTGGAGTCGGAAGCTGATATGAAAGGTTTGGAACTTTTTTTAACCACCCCTTATTCTGTTGGCGAAGTAAATGGTGTGTTTGATGTTTTGCTTTACTCGTACTTACCTTTTGAAATTGATTCTATTCCAAGAGATTATTTTAATGAAGGCGATTATAAAATGCCCGATAAATTTTTCAATAATAAACTGAATACCATTGATGCCAAAGAAAATGATGACGATGAAAAAAGCACTCATCCCAGCATTTACACGCGCCGTTCAGAAATGGCAAATGTGCTTGGAAACAAAACATCAAACGGAAAAGAAAAATACCTTGTTGGCGAAGAACAGTTTAAACAAATAAGAAACGCGGCAAGGTTTGAAGTAGTGAGTTTGCAAATACGCCAGCGCAATTATGAAGATGCTTTTTATTCAATCTTTCTCTTATTAAAAGAATTTCCGGAAAGTGAATTTCTGCATCAATCAAAAGCAACGGTTATTTATTTTTTAGCTCAGTATAAAGTGAGTGGAAATTTTTACGATGTACATCATGCAGATAAGGATGCACAGGGAAGTATTCAGCAGATTTATTATTTCTTTAATAAAATACCGGATGAAGATTTAGCCATTCTGGCAACAAAAATTGCCTGGAACGAACATTTAAAATTTCCAGAAAATAAAGTGATTGCTCAAATTGCGTTTGAGTTATTAAAACTGTTGGATGATAATTTAAAATTTTCGCCGGCTGATTTTGTTGCAGCAGGTTCAAAAAAAATAAAAACTGAAGCCGATACAATTAAACAGGTTTCTACTGATAAATATTCGATTATAAAACAATCAAAAACCGAAACGGATAAACCGCAAGACGATAAATATTACCGCTTTGCTTTTTCCGGTTTATTAAACGAACCGGTTTTTGTTTCGGCCTTCAACAAACAAATGGATAAGGAAGAAGAAATTATCGTTTCGAAAAAGAAAAAGCAAAAGGGTGGATTATCTATTAACCACCTGGTGATAGCCAATCCGTTTTATGTGAAATTGGATTATACAAAAGCTCGTAATCAAAAATATTTGGCAATTGAAGAATCAGAAGATGAGTTGAACAAGCAAATAGAATTTTGTGCCGACAAACTGGATTTGAAACTCAACATCATTGATAATGATCACCTGAAAGAAAATGATGTGGAAATTTTTAACAACATGATTACGCTGAATGATTGGTTTGATGAAGCCATTGATCAGCCCAAAGAAATGCAGTTGTATAACTCAAGCAGTGAACGGCTTAAAATAATTACTGATGAGTATGGAACTGATTATGTGAGCTGGATGGGAATCGTTTCGGCACGAAAAAAAAGTGAAGGGTATGAGTTTGCTTCTCTTTGCCTGGGTGTAATATGGTTTCCATTATTACCGGCACTGATTTACAAAGTAGCGTTGCCCAATTATGAAACTGATTTTTATACTCTGATAGTCAACAGTAAAACTGGCAAGTTTGAATACATGAATATCAGATCGGTAAAATTGAATGATCACAATTCAGTCGTAAAAAGTAATCTGTACTATATTCTTCAGCAGATAAAATCAAAAAAGAAATGAGAAAAATATTCATTACAGTATTGTTATTTTTCTTTTCTGTTCAGGTGAATGCGCAAGTACCCGGCTACATGGGAAAAAAACTTTCGGTTGGTTACGATTTTCATTTTTATTTGGGCGGAGTCAGCAACAAACCAAGAAAGTATGACTCACAGTTTTTCAGTAAACAAGCTGATTTTTTTCTGAATAAATTTCATGAAATACATTTTGATTATGTATTGACAAAAAGTTATTCGCTCGGATTATCGTATCAGTTTTTTAAAACTGGACAGCGCTATTTTGAAGGGAGCTCAAATAACTATTTTACTGACAATTATGAAGCAACCAATTATTTGAATATTACCGGCTATACCATTCAGGTGAGCAATAAATTTTTCTTTTTTAATGGCGGAACCGGGCTTGCACCCATTGGCAATTATGGTCAACTATCAATTGGATTTATAACCGCACAAACCAGGGCAAAAATTAAAGGAGAGTATTTTGATAATTCAGAAACAGTACAATTTTCGAAATATGTAACCTTTCATAACATGACCATCCCAATTATTTCGGGCGGTTTCGGAAATCAATCCATAATACTTGAAAGAATTATTCTGGATCTCGGACTTGACTTTTCATTTGTACCCAGCTCTTTGGAGGGACTTATTTTTAACAACAACTATTACGACAACTATACTACAAAATTGCCCGAATTAAAACTGGCCGAAAATGAAATTCAATTACGGCTGCAAACTTTTTATTTAAGTTCAGTAAAAGTTGGAATCGGTATTTTGTTGTTTTAATTTTTTTTAAAACAAGCAGCTTTAAACTTATACCAATACTCATTATAATTTAGTCTGTTATTTTTAATCCTCACCCCAACCCCTCTCCGAAAAGGAGAGAGGCAATTGCCTATTTTATAATGAGTATTGGTGTTATATAATTGAATATCGCGTTTTAAGTCAAATAAGTTTAGCGTTCTTCATTATGTAAAATGAGTTAACAAATATTGAACGGCTATTTTTGCGTCGATGACTTTAAAAGATTTATATAAAAAAGCACTCCACTTCGATTGGCTCACAATTGAAGAAGGAATTTTTTTATTTGAAAATGCACCCACAACCGAGTTAATGTTTATCGGTAATGAACTGCGATTCAAACAGAAACCTGAAAATATAGTGACCTGGATAATTGACCGCAATGTGAATACAACTAATGTGTGTATTGCTAATTGCAAGTTCTGTAATTTTTATCGCCGGCCCGGTCATGCTGAATCATACATTACCACCATTGAACAATACAAACAAAAGATTGAAGAAACATTTCGCTTAGGAGGTGAACAATTGCTTTTACAAGGTGGGCATCATCCCGATTTGGGTTTAAGTTTTTATGTTGATTTATTCAAGCAATTGAAATCACTATATCCGAATTTGAAACTGCACTCACTCGGGCCACCTGAAATTGCGCACATAGCAAAACTGGAAGGAAGCTCGCATACCGAAGTATTAAAGGCATTAATGGATGCCGGATTGGATTCATTACCGGGAGCTGGCGCAGAAATTTTAAACGACCGGGTGCGCCGCTTAATTTCAAAAGGAAAATGTGGTGGACAGGAATGGTTAGATGTGATGCGCGCCGCACATCAATTAAACCTCACCACATCAGCAACCATGATGTTCGGTCATGTAGAAACTATATATGAACGATTCGAACATTTAAGTTGGTTGCGTCAAGTGCAATCGGAAAAACCGGAAGGAGCAAAGGGGTTTTTAGCATTTATTCCATGGCCGTTTATGGATGAAGGCACTTTGCTTTCAAAAGTTCGGGGTATAAAAAATCATGTAACAGGTGATGAGTACATCCGCATAATTGCGCTGAGCAGAATCATGTTGCCGAATATTAAAAACATTCAGGCGAGTTGGTTAACGGTTGGAAAAGAAGTGGCGCAACTTTGCCTGCATGCAGGAGCCAATGATTTTGGTTCTATTATGATTGAAGAAAATGTGGTGAGTGCAGCAGGCGCACCACATCGGTTTACGGCTGATGGAATTCAGCAAAGTATCAGAGCTGCAGGGTTTACTCCGCAATTGCGCACACAACAATATGAATTCAGAGAGTTGCCGGTTGAAACCGAACAGCAGGTAATTACTTATTAAATATATTGTTCAGGAGATATAAGATAAGATTTTTTAGTAATATCAACCTTTAGCATAAAACTTTTTTTTAATCGAATAGTAATGAGGTGCAATAAAACACCAAAATTATGTCAGGATTACAAAGATCGCGACTGCAGTTACGACCTGTTAATAAAGTTAAAACACAAACCCGCCAGCGATTGGTTATGGGTGGTAGTGTGCTTGCCGTAGCTGTTTTATTCGGTTTAGGAACATTTATTTATGGAAACTTCGGTGCTTCGGAAGAAGCGAAAGCATCCATAAGCAGCAACATGGGTTTCGAAAACAGTTTAACCGACTGGACTACCGGAAGCGGAACCTGGGCCATTAATACCACAGCTTCAAATTACCGCAGCGGAACAAAATCGGTAAAAAATACCGCCAATTCCACCAGCGATAAACAGTTTAAAAATACCAGCTGCACCATTGCGGCTCCTGCGTCCGGAACTAATTATATTACTGTTTCAGCCTGGATAAAAGCAAGTTCAACAAATGGCAGAGTGCGATTTGCTGTATATGATGTTACTGCAAGTACCGAAACTGTTTCACCAACCTATTATTCAACTACCACTGCTTTCGGTTATTCATCCTACACTTTCAGCGCAATAAACGGACATACATATTATCCTATTTTGTATGCAAAAAATAATACTTCGGGTTCGGTGGATATGTATTTTGATGATGTAATGTGTTATACTTCTACCGCATCTTCAGTTGATGCCACTTCACCCACTGCACCTTCCACTGCTTCGGTATCGTGTGCTTCTACCAGTGTTACTTTAAATTTCACACAGGGAACAGATGTAAACTCTGGAATTGATGGAGTTTTAATACTTCGCCAGGCAGGCATTCAAACTGCCGATCAAACTGTAAATAATCAAACTACTTATTCAACATCATCAACTACAGGTCCAACTACTGCCGGAAGTTACTCCGTGGTATATAATGGTACTGCGGTTTCAACATTTACCGATAACCCGGGTGCATCAGGTTCTTATACCTATCTTATTTATATGCGCGATAAAAATTACAACTACACAGCACACACTTCAGCAGCAAGAATTTGGGTAATGAATGGATCAATATTAACAGCCACTGCATCTTCAAGTTCTGGAATAGATGCCTTGTACATGCCTGCCGGAAATACTTTAACCATTGGTTCATCAGCAACTTTAACTTTAAGAACCGGACATAATCTAACAGTACTTGGAACATTAAAATTGCAGGGAATAATTACCAATAACGGCACCATGACTTTCGCGAGCGGAAGCACATTTGATTATAACAGAAACGGTAGTGCTACAGCCGGAACTGGAATTCTAACTGCTACCTGGGCTTCGGGTTCAACTTGTCTTATAACCGGAGTTATAAATACAGTTCCATTAGGTACAGGTCAAACCTTTCATCATTTTACATGGAACTGTGATGGACAAACCGCAAACAATTTATATTTAAGCACTAGCTTTCAATGCAATGGTAATTTGACTATTTTAGACAGTGGAGTTGGAAATTCGCAACCAAAAAAAATGTGTCTTGATGGCATGAGCCATATAAAAGGGAATATATCTGTTTCATCAACAGGAAATCTTGGTTTAGATATCGGAAGTACTGTTTATTTTGACGGAACATCATTACAAACTATTGATTTTGATGATTCGGATCCAACATTTATTAATATGGTAATTGATAACAGTGCGGGTGTAAAATTACTTTCCGAAATAGAAATTGATTCGGTTCTTACACTTAGATCAGGAAATTTAAATTTAAATGGAAATGAATTTGAATTGAAAGAACATGCGCATGTAATTCGCGAAAACGGAACTGTAACCGGAGCGTTTGAAATTGAAGATGAATATGATTTGACATATAAAAACGCCTGCACCACCAGTGATGAACTCAGCACCAATGCAAGTGATTTAAATAATCTGACTTTAAATTTATCGGGTGCGGTAACGCTATCGGCACATGCTTATATCAATAACAAATTAGTTTTAACAAGTGGAAAATTAGAAACTGGCTCTTTCGAAGCAAAAATTTTAACTACTTCAACCACTGCTGTTTCAGGTTATGGTGTAAATAACTATGTTGTCGGAAATCTTCGTCGCAATGTTGCTTCTACCGGAGTATATGTGTTTCCTATTGGAACATCAACCAACTACCAGTTAATGACCATTAACTTCACTGCCCAAACAGGGGTTACCAGTTTGCTCACCTTCTTTAATACCACCAGCCCCGGAACACCTTCGGGCATTACCGTAAGTGGTATTATTGTGAATAATATGTTGAATGCAGGTTTCTGGACTTTGACTCCAAATTCCCCTATGACCGGCGGCGCCTATTCAGCTATCGGGTTAATGCAGGGATATAATACTACCGGATTAAACGCGAATACTAATTACTACTTACTTAAGCGTTCAAATGCATCGAGCCCTTGGGCAGCTTCTGGAGTGCAGAGCTTAACCACCGGCCAAACCATTGGTTCGCCGTTGCTGTTTACCGCACTCGGTCTTACCGGTTTCTCCGATTTTGGTGGCGGATACGGTGGTGGAAGCACCCTGCCAATATCCCTTTCTTCTTTCACCGTAAGTATTGTGAATAATGAATACGCCAATCTCCAGTGGGTTACATCAGCCGAATTGAACAACGAGTATTTTGATGTGCAGCGAAGTGCTGATGGAAAATCGTTTGAATCTCTCGGTCGCATTGAAGGAATGGGCACCAGTTTAATTCGGAACGATTATGAATTCAATGATGAAAAACCATTGGATGGTTTGTCGTACTATCGGTTAAAACAAGTGGATTTTGATGGCACATTTTCTTACAGCCCTATTGAATCGCTCAACAACGCACAGGTAGTTTTAACTTCCGATGATGTAAATCTGTTTCCGAACCCGGCAACCACTGAAATTAATGTGGCGGTACAAATGAAAAAGGAAGGCAATCAGGAAATTCAGATTGTTGATTTAGCCAGCAGAATGGTTTACACTCAAACCCAAAGTTTTTACGAAGGTCAAAACCAGTTTAAAATGCCACTTAACGATTTACCTCCCGGATTTTACTTTGTAAAGTTCAGCTCCGATAACAGCGAGCCGGTATTAAAGAAATTTTTGAAGAATTAATAACTTTTCACTCACTCAATAACGCTGAAAGCTCCAACATTTTTTGTTGGAGCTTTCTTTATTTTAAGCATTCGTTATAAAAGTTTCAAGGTTTAATCAGCAACCTTTTCTGAATCATAAGGTAAAGACATTTTAATAAAACACAAATTGTCTTTTTATGAAACTCAGAATTTTACAGTTACCAAAAATTAAAATATCGCTCAAGCAACGGTTGATATTCTCAGCCATTACATCAGCATTTTTAATAGGGGCTACCATCGGTTTGATTATTTATTTCAATTCCATACCGCAACAATCAAAAGCGGCAATGGGCATGCATGGCGCCAAAACCATAACGGCCATGAACTCTATTGTAAATGAATATACCTCGCTTACCGCAAATGCCTCAATTGGAGCCACCACCTTATCAGTAGTTAACTCGGGATTAAATGGCAACAGCCGTTTTCCGACCACACTGCAGGCAGGCGAATTAATTATGATTATACAAATGCACGGAGCCAATATTTCAAATTCAAATAATGCTAATTGGGGAAATATAGCAAGCTATGGAAATGCAGGTAATTATGAATTTAAAGAAGTTTTAGATGTTCCCAATGCTACCACCATAACTGTTTCATCGGCTTTATTGAAATCTTATACATCAACTGATAATGTACAGATAGTGCGTGTACCCCGATACACTTCGTTGCTGGTTCAGGCAGGTGCATCCATTACCGCACCGGCTTGGAACGGAACAAGCGGCGGCATAGTAACCATGGAAGTTAACGGAGCAAGCACCATAAAAGGAACTATTGATGTAAGCGGGCTCGGATTCAGAGGCGGTGCTACCGATAACAGTGCAACATTACCGGGTGTGAATACCTGGGCATCGCCAAACGCGCTTGCCGGTGCCGAAAAAGGTGAAAGCATTTCAGGATATCAGGGAGATTATAATGGCGTAGGAGGAAGTTATGGAAGAGGCGCTCCGGCTAATGGCGGAGGAGGGGGTAATGCATATAATGCCGGTGGCGGCGGTGGAGCTAACGCAAATCCAGGCGGCACATGGTCAGGCAGAGGTAACCCGGATAATAGCACAGCTAGTAATATTACAGCTTGGAATATTGAAACAGCCGGATTTGCTTACACCACTTCACCTGGAGGCGGCCGAGGTGGTTATTCTTTTTCCAATGTAAATAACAACCCAACATTAGTTGCACACGGAAATGTGCTTTGGAGTGGTGATAACAGAAGTAACCGCGGCGGATACGGAGGCAGACCATTGGACTACACAACCGGAAGATTGTTTTTCGGTGGTGGTGGTGGTGCCGGAGATGGAAATAGTAATGCGGCTGGTGCAGGCGGAAATGGCGGAGGGTTAGTATTTTTAATAAGTGCAGGAGCAGTTAATAGTACCGGAAGCATATTGGCAAACGGTAATAATGGAAGCAATTCAACCAACACTTCATCGTCCATCAGTGGCAATGACGGTGCTGGCGGCGGCGGCGGCGGCGGAGCAATAGTGATATATACAAAAGCTACAATTAGTGGAGTCAGTTTTTCCGCAATTGGCGGAAATGGAGGAAGTCAAAATATTAATACAACCCTATGGCCAACAGAAGCTGATGGTCCTGGCGGCGGCGGCGGCGGCGGATACATTACCTTATCAAACAATTCAGGATTAACAGAAAATATTTCAGGCGGTGTTAACGGAACTACCAACTCAGCAATCATGACTCTGTTCTTACCAAACGGAGCAACAAAAGGAGGGTCGGGACAAATTGTAGTGCCTGCACCCATTCCGGTTTATCCATCGGCAAGTGTATTACCAATTACGCTATCATTGTTTACTGCCACATTAAACAATACAGGTACTGAAGTGGGTGTTTATTGGGTAACAGCAGCCGAAATAAATAACGAATTTTTCACTGTGCAACGAAGCGAAAATGGGATTGAATATACCCAGTTAACAGAAATGCCGGGAGCAGGAACTTCTATTTTTCAGCATACATACACTTATACTGATATGAATCCATTACCTGGCGTATCATACTACCGACTAAAACAAACCGATGTTGGAGGCGAATATCAATACGGTGCCATTCAATCAGTAAACAATGAATTTGTGCAACCCGATAACACCATCAATTTATATCCGACACCTGCCAATCAATATGTGTATGTCGATTTGAATATGTTCTCCGCCTCCAGTTCTCAGATTATGGTAGTTGACCTTACCGGCAAAGTGGTTAAAACCATCAGCAATGATTTGAATGCCGGAAAGAATAAAATCAAACTCGACATCAGCGAATTGCCGAACGGAATTTATTTTGTGAATATGCAGGACGAAACTGGAAAAATGATTTCACAAAAAATGATAAAGGCCCAATAAATTATTTTTCACCTGAAAAAAGTAAAGCTCCTGAAATAAAAACTCAGGAGCTTTTTTATTTTATTAAAAAAAATTAATTAATACGCTTTTGCAAACAGTACTCTTCTGTGCGAAGGATTTCTTGTGAGAATGCATTTTCCTTCTTCAGAATGAGCATTTAATTCAATGCAACGAATAGTGGCTTTTGTTTTTTCTTTAATCTTCAATTCAGTTTCTGAAGTTCCATCCCAGTGCGCAGAAACAAATCCGGTTTTGTTTTCCAACACATCCACAAATTCATCCCAGTTATCAGCGCGTGTAATATGTTCATCACGGTAGTCCAAGGCTTTTTGAAAAATGTTTAGCTGAATTTGTTCTAACAGGTGTTCCACTTTTGTGGTGAGGTCGGTAAACGAGTAAGAATGTTTTTCTCCAGTGTCGCGGCGCGCAATTTCTACAGTTCCGTTTTCAATATCACGAGGTCCCATTGCAATCCGAATCGGTACCCCTTTCATTTCGTACTCGGCAAATTTCCAACCCGGTTTTTGTTTATCATCATTATCGTACTTCACGCTGATGCCTTTTGCTTCCAGTGATTTTTTTATCTCCGTTGCTTTTTCATTTATCGTTACGAGTTGTTCGTCGGTTTTATAAATCGGAACAATCACCACTTGTATTGGTGCGAGTTTCGGTGGAAGAATTAATCCTTTGTCATCAGAGTGCGCCATGATGAGCGCGCCAATCAATCGCGTAGAAACTCCCCACGATGTTGCCCAAACAAATTCTGATTTATTTTCCTTCGTTACAAACTTCACATCAAATGCTTTTGCAAAATTTTGTCCGAGAAAATGTGAAGTGCCTGCCTGCAATGCTTTTCCATCCTGCATCAATGCCTCAATACAGTAAGTATCTTCTGCACCGGCAAATCGTTCGTTCGCGGTTTTGTATCCCTTAATTACCGGAATCGCCATCCACTGTTCTGCAAAGTCAGCATATACGCCAAGCATCTTCATGGTTTCCTCTACAGCTTCTTCCTTTGTTGCATGTGCGGTGTGACCTTCCTGCCATAAAAATTCTGTTGTGCGCAAAAACAATCGGGTGCGCATTTCCCACCGAACCACATTTGCCCACTGATTTATCAGCAATGGTAAATCGCGATAAGAGGTAATCCAGTCTTTGTAAGTATTCCAGATTATGGTTTCGGAAGTCGGGCGCACAATTAATTCTTCTTCCAGTTTTGCATCCGGATCAACGATGATTCCTTTTCCGTCCGGAGAATTTTTCAAACGATAATGAGTGACTACCGCACACTCTTTCGCAAACCCTTCAACATGCGCAGCCTCTTTCGATAAAAAACTTTTCGGAATGAAAAGCGGGAAGTAGGCATTCACATGTCCGGTTGCTTTGAACATATCATCCAATGTTCGTTGTATTTTTTCCCATATGGAATAACCGTATGGTTTTATAACCATACACCCCCGAACTGCAGAGTAATCTGCCAATCCTCCTTTAATGACAAGGTCGTTGTACCACTGTGAATAATCCTGTGCTCTGCTCGTTATTTCTTTACTCATGATTTTAGTTTGGCATACTATTGGAAAACAATAGTAGAAATGTTTTTTTTATCTTTCAGAAATTGATAGTCACAATTTGAAAATCAAGGGGGAGTGGGAACAAAAAAATGTTTTTTAATAATTTTAAACGAATTTTAAACCTTCATAATTTTTTACCTCTAACAATAAATTCAAAGCCATGAAAACGATTGGTGAATTCAATTTCAATAAAACAGTATCCATGAGCAAAAATATTTTTGGCTTATTCATACTCTCTGTAATTCTTGTTTCGTGCAGTACAACAGGTCAGGTTTCAAAAACACCTGATGATTTGTATTACACCAAATCTGACAGACAAATGAGTAATCAGGATCAGGTAAATCAATATGATGCGGCTCCTGTTCAGCAAGAGCAGCAACAACAGCAGCAGGAATATGTAACCGATAACAATCAGAATTACGATTACCAAACTGATAACAGTAATCAACGCACAGAAACCGATGGCAACGGCAATACATACATCACCAATAATTATTATGATGGAAGCACCAGTTATGCTTATGACGATGATGATTATTTCTACACACGAAATATCCGCAGATGGTATTCGCCCTACAACGGATATAATTTTTACAGCGATATCTATTGCAATCCTTACTGGTATTCATACAGTCCTTCTTATTATTCTTATTATCCTGGTGGATTTTCTTTTTCAATAGGTTACGGAAATTATAATCCATGGTGGGGTAATGCATACAGCAATTGGTATTCGCCATGGTATGGTAATCATCACCATCATGGATACTACAATTACGGGTATCCAAATTATGGATATGGTTGCGGAAATGGTTATGGATACGGAGGATATGGAAATGGATATTACAATGGATATAACAATGGGTATTGGAATGGATACAGTGATGGTTATTACGGAAATTATTATGGCTACGGAAATAATAACTACGATAATTATTACAATCCAACATACTATTACAGTAACGATACTTACTATGGTTCACATACTAATTATGGCGGAAACACTTCGAACACAACTTACGAAACAGGTGGGTTAGGTGGAAGAACAGAAGAAGAAGTTTCCGGTAAAACACCAGGAACTATTCATCCTGCTGACCAACAATTATCTAATGGAACCATTATAAATTCCAATGCAGTAAAAGGAGGAAACGGAGTTACAGATGGCGGAAATTTTTTAGGTAAAACAGATGTTCAGAATCAATCGCTAAATTCAAATTCAACTACAAAACCGCTGAATAATTCACAAGTTCAAAATCCACAATTGAACTCTAATAACAGTACCAAGTACGATCAGCAACCAACTCAACCTTCGAATTCAACCACAAAGCCGTTGAATAATTCTCCGGTTCAAAATCAACAACAGAATTCTAATTCTTCTAATACAAAACCTATTCAGCCACAACAACAAATGCAGCAACCAACCAATTCAAATTCGCAGTGGAGTAAACCAAATCAGCAGCCTCAGCAGCAAAACAGTCAGCCGAAATACACTGCGCCGCAACAGCAAAACAGTGCGCCTAAATACACTGCACCACAACAACAAAATAATGCTGCTCCAAAGTATACCGCTCCACAGCAAAATAACTCTGCTCCAAAAGTGAATCAGCAAAATCAAAATAATCCGCAGCAGCCCCCAAAGCAATCAGCAAGCAGCGGATATAATTTTCAATCGCCAAATAATTATTCTCAATCACAAGGTTCTTCTCAAAAACCTTCGTATCAGAATAACAGCAATTCCGGAAGTCAACCTCAACAAAACAATTCCGGTTACAATCATTCGAATCAGCAATCGCAACAATACAGCAAGCCTTCGAACCAGAGTTCAAACAATAATTACAACGCACCAAAAGTGCAACAACAACAAAATTCTGCTCCGAAATATTCAGCACCACCACAGCAGAATGCTGCGCCAACTTACAGTAAACCTTCACAGAGTTCTTCTGTTAATTCAGGAAGCAATTCGGGAAGCAGTTATAAAAGTTCCTCATCCAATAATTCAGGAAGCAGTAATAAATCTTCTTCTTCATCATCAGGAGGCAGCAAGCCTTCATTCGGAAAAAGTCCTAAATAATTTAAATCACCACTAATAAATCTTTATGAAAAAGATTCTGACAGCCATAAGTGTGTCATTACTACTCTCCAATTTAGTTTTTGCACAAACTGATGAAGATGCAATTCGGTATTCGCAACTGATGTATGGTTCAAGCGGACGAGGACTTGGTGCAGGAAGTGCATTCGGTGCATTGGGTGGCGATTACAGTTCGCTGGTAATTAATCCGGCAGGTGTTTCCATTTTTCAGAAAGGGCAGTTTTCATTTTCACCATCCTTTCTGTCTATCAAAAGCAATAGTTTGTTTACCGGAAATTCTGTTGATGATCATAAATACAATTTTAATATTTCGGGTTTCGGATTTGTTTGGGTGAAACAAATTGAAGAAAAAGAAAATCGGAAATGGCGCAATTTGAATTTTGCTTTTGGCGGAAACCGGATTGCAGGTTTTCATAACAGCGTTTATTATTCCGGATATAATCCATCATCAAGTCTTGCCGAAAAATTTGTGGAGAGTGCAAATGGTGCACAGGTTTCAACAGGTGATATTGAAAATGCATTTCCGTTTGATGCAGGACTTGCATATAGTACTGCATTACTTCAATACGATTCGGCAACAGGTTACTGGGCACTGATAGACGGTGGACAGGTGATGCAAGAACAATCATACACCACTCGAGGTGGCATGACTGAATATGCATTTACAATGGGAGCAAATTATAACGACCGGTTATATCTGGGAGCTTCTGTTGGGTTAATTGATGTGAATTATAATTTCAGTTCTGATTACACTGAAACAGATGCCAATGACAGCATTATTTATTTTAAATCGTTCAACTATAATCAGAGTCAGCACACCGGAGGAACAGGAGTTGATTTGAAATTCGGATTGATTGCTCGGCTCAACGATTATGTGCGAATTGGCGGTTCGGTTCACAGTCCCTCCTTTTTATTTATGAACGACCGATATAACAGTTCAATGAAAACGGTACTTGACGATACGCTTGGTACTTTTGAATCTTCATCTCCTGATGGAAAATTTGATTATACTATTACCACACCCTGGAGGATGAATGGAAGTATCGCGCTCACTTTTAAAAAGTATGGTTTCCTTTCAATGGATTATGAATTTCTGGATTACAGCGAAGCATTTTTTTCGTTCAATAATGGAAGTTCTACTGATGATAAGAGCTATGAAAATTCGTTGAATCAAACCATTACCAAAAAATATGGTTCTTCTTATAACATCAGATTGGGTGGCGAAGCAGTGATTGATATCATGCGGTTGCGATTAGGTTATGCCTTGTACGGAAGTCCTTTTAAACCTGAAGTAGCTGTTGCAGGATTTGATAATAAGGCAACAGTTTACAGCGGCGGAATCGGAATTAAAGAAGAAGGATATTTTATTGACCTTGGTTTTGCACGAACAAAATCAGCATCATTCCTTCAACCTTATTCTTTAGCTGCTGTTGATGTTCCGGGAGTGAAGTTGAATAATTTTACCAACCAGTTCACATTTACAATTGGATGGAAATGGTAAGCAGAAAAAGTTATTAGTTGATTTGTTATAAGTTATTAGTAATACAATTACAGAAATTGAATTCCTGTTTTGCTATTGCGGAACGGGAATTTCATATTTTATATGAATTACATTATTCAGAAAAATAATTGCAAGTAAAATTTTCGTATCTGTTCCCCTCTCCTTGAGAGAGGGGTTAGGGGTGAGGTTTTTGAATTGAATAATTTTCCGAAGAAGTCAATTAATTTTCTGAAGAAGTTTTAAGAAATGATGTATTGAGAAATATTTTTCCTTCACTAAACTTTCTTTCTCATTTTGCATCCAACGCCAAATTTCCTTTCGATGAAAAAAAATATTTACCTCCAAATTCTTATTTCATTTTTTAGTTTGACATCGGTTGCACAAACAATTGGATTAATGCAACATGATTCGGGCACAACCGACAATGGTTATGTTTTGTTTACACCAGTTGCCTCAACCAAAACTTTTTTGATTGATAAATGCGGCAAAAAAGTTCATGAATGGAACAGCAATTATCGACCGGGTCAGGCAGTTTATTTATTGCCTGATGGAAATTTATTAAGAACAGGAAATACGAACAACACCACATTTGTTTCAGGCGGACAAGGAGGCATTATTGAAAAAATTGATTGGAACGGAAATGTGATTTGGAGTTATATTATTTCAAGCAATACAGAATGCCAGCATCACGATATTAAACCATTGCCCAATGGAAATGTGCTTGCCGTTGTCTGGGAAAGTAAAACGATTTCCGAAACAATTGCGGAAGGCAGAAACCCATCGTGGATGCCGAATACATTGTGGAGCGAAAAAATTATTGAACTCCAACCTGTTGGAACCGACAGTGCCAACATTGTGTGGGAGTGGCATGTGTGGGATCATCTGGTGCAGGAATTTGATTCAACCAAAAATAATTTTGGAATTGTTGGCCAGCATCCTGAATTGCTTCACTTGAATTTTCCAGGAATTGGCGTACCAAATTATGATTGGCTGCACATGAATTCAATTGCATACAATGAACAATTGGATCAGATTGTTTTAAGCACGCATAATTTTAATGAACTCTGGATTATTGATCACAGCACCACTACCGCCGAAGCTGCATCACACTCGGGCGGAAATTCAGGTAAGGGCGGCGATTTGCTCTATCGCTGGGGAAATCCACAGACATACAACAATGGATTAATGATTGATAAAAAATTATTCGGTCAGCACGATGTAAAATGGATTGAGGCAGGCTCGCCACATGCAGGCGGTCTAATCATTTTTAATAATGGTGCCGGGCGACCAGCCGGAAGTTTTTCTTCCATTGATATTATTACTACTCCGGTAAATGCGCAAGGCGAGTACAATCAGGCTCTGCCTTATACACCCGCAAGTTTAACATGGACTTATGAAGCGCCTACACCAACAGATTTTTATTCGGCAAATATTTCAGGGGCACAGATTTTTGAAAACGGAAATGTGCTGATTTGTTCGGGCGCGAAAGGAACATTTTTTGAAATTGACTCTTTAAAAAATACAGTTTGGAAATACATCAATCCAATTGGAGCAACCGGTGCAATGACACAAGGAACAACTCCTACTCAAAATAATTGTTTCAGAGCTGAGTTTTATCCAATGAATTTCAGTGGGTTCATTGGTCACACATTGATTTCTGGTTCGCCTCTTGAAATAAATCCGCTTCCATATACTTGTGAATTGGATACGACAACAAATACCGGAGTTGGAATTCAAACTTTTTTTTCTTCCACCAATGATTTTATTATTTACCCAAATCCATCGAATGGCGAATTCAAAATGTTCAGCCAACTTATTGATTGGAAAAATTCTGAAATAAAAATTTACTATTTATCAGGGAAAGAAATTTTTCTTCCATCAAATATTTCAAATTATGAAATTCAGTTCAGTTCAAAATCATTGAATAGCGGAATTTATTTTATCTCCGTTTTTTCAGAAGGAAAATTTTATCGGAGCAAGTTTGTGATTGCGGAATAAAATTATTTTGAAGCTTGTTTGTTGATGATTGAGAAACTTCATTTTTCATTTATCATTTTTGCGAATCAAATCAATTCATAAATCATTAAATGTATTCATCGCTCAGAGATTTTATACAGCAGTTAGAAGCAGCAGGCGAACTCGTTCGTATTAAAGAACAGGTAAATCCTGAATTAGAGATTACTGAAATCACAGATCGCATATCTAAAAATCACGGACCCGCTTTGTTGTTTGAAAACACCGGAACCGGAATTCCATTTCTGATAAATGCTTTTGGTTCCGAGAAAAGAATGTGCATGGCGCTCGGTGTAAATCATCTTGATGATGTAACACTTCGGATTGAAACACTTTTCAAAACGCTTTTGAAACCAAAGGACAACATCATTGAGAAATTGCGAATGCTTCCGCAACTTTCGCAAATGGCTTCGTGGATGCCGAAAGTTGTGAGAGGAAAAAGCGCTTGTCAGGAAGTAATTAATATGAATCCCGACATCACAAAATTTCCAGTGATGAAGTGCTGGCCAGAAGATGGCGGACCGTTTATAACGCTGCCGGTAATTCATACAAAAGACCCGAACACAAATATTCGCAATGTCGGTATGTATCGCATGCAGATTTTTTCGCCCACTGTTACAGGTATGCACTGGCACAAGCACAAAGTTTCTGCAAGGCATTTTCAGGAGTATAAAAAGTTGGGAATAAAAATGCCTGTTGCAGTTGCACTCGGAGGCGATCCGGTTTATACTTATTGCGCCACTGCACCGTTGCCCGATAAAATTGACGAATACATGCTCGCCGGTTTTCTTCGGAATAAAAAGGTGGAACTCGTGCAATGCATCACACAAGATGTGCAGGTGCCGGCAGATGCGGAAATAATTATTGAAGGATATGTAGATCCAATAGAAGAAAATATTTTAGAAGGACCGTTCGGCGATCACACTGGTTATTATTCATTGGCTGATTTCTATCCGAAGTTTCATATCACCTGCATCACACATAGGAAAAATCCGATTTACCCTTCCACCATAGTTGGCATTCCTCCGCAGGAAGATGCATGGTTAGGAAAAGCAACGGAGCGGATTTTTCTCGCACCGATTAAGATGACCATGATTCCTGAAATAAAAGATATGGAACTGCCGATTGAAGGTGTGTTTCATAATCTCACCATCGTGAAAATAAAAAAGGATTATGCGGGGCAGGCAATTAAAGTTACAAATGCCATGTGGGGTGCAGGGCAAATGATGTTCAATAAAATTCTGGTGATTGTGGACGAGGATATTGATATTCACGATTACAAAAAAGTAGCGCAAATCATTTCTGAAAATGTTGATCCGCAGCAAGACATTTATTTTTCGCAGGGACCAATGGATGTGCTCGATCACAGTTGTTCGAAATTTTCTTTCGGAGGAAAAATGTGTGTGGATGCATCGCGGAAGTTTGAAGAAGAGTTGAGACAACCCCACCTAAATCCTCCCCAAAGGGGAGGACTTAATACAACTGTTATTGAACTTCCTTCTAAAATTGATTCTAAAAAATTGATGAAAGATTTTTCGGAAATTGTTCAGGTGAACGATTCTTTGCTGTCATTGGAAATTTCAATGGTGTTTCTTTCCGTTCAGAAAAACCGAAAAAATCATTTGAAAGAATTGAGTGAATCGCTTTTCAATAATTCAGAATTAAGTAAAGTGAAGTTTGTGATTTTTCTGGAAGCGAATGTTGATTGCTCTGATTTGAAAGATGCTGTATGGAGATTTACAAACAACATTGATCCGCGGCGCGATAGTTTTATTGTGGAACAAGTGCTCGATTACAAATCGAGCACAACAACTATTGAAAGTATTTCTCACATCGCATTCGATGGCACACGCAAAACAAAGGAGTTCGATAACTTCGATCGCGACTGGCCTAATATTTTAGCAATGGATGAAAAAACAATTCAGTTAGTAGATGAAAAATGGGAGCGATACGGATTGGGGAAATTTATTTCATCACCATCACTGAAATACAGAAAGCAACTTTATAAAGGTGGAGCTGTAGCTGAATAGTGAATAGAGAATTGTGAATAGTGAAAAAAATTAATTTGCAAAATATTGACCATTCACCATCCTTAACCTTTACTTAACATTAAGCATCTAAGTCGCATTCTCAACTCAATTACTTTTGCTACCGAATGGAAAAAAATAATTTCAAAATATTAGTGGTAGATGATGAGCCGGATATTGTCGAGTTCATTGCATACAATCTGAAAAAGGAAGGTTACGATGTGTGTACGGCCAACGACGGATTGGATGGAATAAAAATAGCCGAAAAAGAAAAACCCGATTTAATAATTCTCGACATCATGATGCCACGCCTCGATGGAGTTGAAACATGCGAGCACCTTCGTCGCAATCCGATGTTTAAAAATACTTTGATTGTTTTTCTAACAGCACTTGGCGATGAACAATCAGAAATAAAGGGACTGAATGCCGGAGCTGATGATTATATAGTGAAGCCCATCAAACCCAAATTATTATTGTCAAGAATTAATGCGCTATTGAGAAGATTACAACCTTCAGAAGTTCCGGGCAAAAATCAAATCGGCGATTTTATTATTGACATGGAACAATACCTGGTTCATTATAAAAACGAACATTACTCACTTCCACGAAAAGAATTTGAACTGTTGAATCTGCTCACCTCAAAACCCGGAAAGGTTTTTCATCGCGATGAAATATTAAATAAAGTGTGGGGCACTGAAGTAATAGTAGGCGACCGAACCATTGATGTTCACATCCGGAAACTCCGTCAGCGTTTTGGCGATGATCATATTGTAACAGTTAAAGGAATTGGTTACAAGTTCGATTCTTGACAAATGGGTTCATTCGTTTATTAGTTCAAAAGTTCATTAGTGCGTTGTCATTCTGAGCTTGTCGAAGAATATTCTATTATTCTGTTGTTCCTTTTTTCATTAACAGCCATTAGTTTCATTCACCCTCTCTTTGCAAATTTGCACAAGTGAAAAATCCAAAGCCATCTCTTCTTGCTTTCTATTCAAGTATAACTGTTGCAATTTTTTCTGCATTGGTTGCTGCAATCCTTTCTTTCCATCTGTTGAATATTTTTATTCTTTTCATCACCGTTTTTGTTGTCGGCTACATTGTGTTTTTTTATGCGATGCAAATTTTTATTTACCGGAAAATAAAACTGGTTTACAAATCCATTCATCATATAAAATCAGGCAAGGAAGAAACTTCGCTGAAAAATAAACTATACGAGGACCCGATAGAGCAAATGAATAAAGAAGTTTTAGAATGGGAGAATGAAAAAATTTCGGAAATTGAACAACTGAAAAATCTGGAAGTATATCGCAAAGAGTTTGTGGCAAATGTTACACATGAATTAAAAACTCCGCTCTTCAGTATTCAGGGATACATACATACTTTATTGGATGGTGCGTTGGAAGATGAAGCAGTAAATAAAATGTTTTTGGAAAAAGCTTCACGCAATGTCGACCGGCTTACTAATCTGATTTCCGATCTGGAAATAATCACTCAATTAGAATCTGGAAGTTATACTTTGGAGCAGGAAGTGTTTGACATACACATGCTCACTCAGGATGTTTTTGATTCAATGGAATTAAAAGCAAATTCACGAAAAATTACCTTGTCATTTAAAAAAGGGTGTGACGAACCGTTTTATGTTTTTGCCGATAAAGAAAAAATTCGACAAGTATTAATTAATCTTCTCGATAATTCCATCAAGTACGGAAAAGAAACCGGCAACACGGTAGTAAGTTTTTATGAAATGGATGAAAATATTTTAATAGAAATTACCGATGATGGAAATGGAATTGATGAACAGCATCTGGGTCGGTTATTCGAACGGTTTTATCGCGCCGACAAAAGCCGCTCCCGTGATATAGGCGGAACCGGATTAGGCTTGTCAATTGTAAAACACATAATTGAGGCACACAATCAAACTATTAATGTGCGAAGTACTGTTGGTGTTGGAACCACTTTTGGGTTTACGGTTGTCAGGAAATAATTATTTTTTAAATCAGGGTTATCAGTATTTTTTTTGAAGTTGATTTTTATAACCGATTAATTATTTGCACCCGGCACTTCAATAAAAATTGAAGCAATTATTTTGTTTTTTGTTACAGATTAATATTCTTTCCTACCTATCACCTTTGCTTTTTTATTTTTGCGACCTTCATGAATCAGGATTTGAGTTTCACACAGCTAAAAAAAAATCTGAAAAAAGATTTTAGTTCATTACCTGTATTAAAAATTGCCTTGTTGGGCGATACACCAACCCAGCTTTTAAATCAGGCAATCAGAGGATATGGATACTTACTGGGATGGAATATTGAAATATGGGAAGCTGATTTTGATCAGATAGACCGTCAAATTCTTGATCCCGAATCAGAATTATATAAGCAATCGTTTGATTTCATTTTACTGTTTCCAAGTGCTCAAAAACTGCTGACTAAATTTTATAAAACAAAAAAAGAAAAAAAAGCAGTGTTTGTACAGTCACATACTGCCTACTTGCAATTACTGATCAATACACTATTTGACGGGGCACATTGTAAAATTTTATTCATGAATTATGCGCCATACGACGATGGCGTTTTCGGAAGCTTTGCAGCAAAAACCAGATTAAGTTTTACCAGTAATTTAAGAGCAATAAATGTTGCATTAGATAATTTATCAGCAGAAAAAAAAGATCTTTTTATTATTGATGTAAATGCGTTGCAATCAAAGGCAGGGTCAAAAGCATCAGTCTCATCCACAGTTTATATTAACAATGGTTTTGTATTTCATCTTGATTTTTTGCCACGAATTGCCCTCGAAATTTGTCAGGTGATTGGCGCTGTAAACGGAAAATTTCATAAGTGCTTAATATTTGATTTAGATAACACAATTTGGGGAGGAATTGTTGGTGATGATGGATGGCAAAATTTGCAAATCGGTGATTTAGGAATCGGGAAAGCATTTACACAAATGCAACTTTGGGCCAGGCAATTATCCATGCGTGGCATTATACTCTGTATTTGCAGTAAGAATAATGAAGACAATGCAAAACAGGTTTTTGAATTACACCCTGATATGATATTGCAATTAAGTGATATTGCTGTATTCGTGGCTAATTGGGAAACAAAAGTTCAAAACATTCATCACATCCAGTCGGTGCTAAATATTGGTTTTGATTCCATGGTATTTATTGACGACAATCCGTTTGAACGAAATATGGTGCGTGCTGCTTTGCCGCAAATTTGTGTGCCTGAAATGCCTGCCGAACCTGAAGAGTACTTGCCGTTTCTCGAATCGCTTCATTTGTTCGAAACCGCATCGATATCGGAAGAGGATGAAAACAGAACCAGACTTTATCAGGAGGAAGCTAAGCGAAGTACTTTGCAAACCGCATTTGCCAACGAGGATGAGTTTTTGCAAAGTCTGGAAATGAAAGTTGAAATCAGTTCTTTCACAAAATACAATATTCCACGAGTAGCACAGCTTACTCAACGCAGCAATCAATTTAATCTGCGCACCATTCGATACACCGAAATTGATATTGAAAAAATTTCTATAAACGAAAATTATATTTCGATGGCATTTTCATTAGAAGATATTTATGGCGATTATGGATTAATCAGTACTGTTATATTAAAAAAAGAAAAAGAAAATTTGTTTATTGATACCTGGATAATGAGTTGCCGGGTATTAAAAAGAGGAATGGAACAGTTTGTTACAGAACAAATAGTGGCGCAGGCAAAAAAAGCAGGAATAGAAAAAATTATTGGAGAATATTTGCCAACTCAAAAAAACGGAATCGTGAAAAACCTTTTATCAGAAATGCAATTTGTTTACAAAGAAAATTGCTGGCAATTAACCGTATCAGAGTTTACCGGCATTAAAAATTATATCCGTTTAAAAGAAAAGAATCCGCAAGCAGAAAATGGATAACATTCTAAAATATATTGAAGAAAAAAATCCGGCACATGCTGCTAAGCTCAATAGCTGGATAAAAAATATGGATACTGACTATTTTAGTGAATCCGAATTGTTTTTTGCACGCTATAAAAAATTTATTGAAAGCACCGGAAAAAAATTAGAGTATGGCATTGATTGCTATTTAAAGTTGTGCGCTCAAATGGTTTTTGAGCGGATTGAATTTATTCGATTCGGTAAGTATGCCAACACTTCGTTAGAGGAAGTGGAGAAAAGCATTTACCTGAATCCCGAAATGTTTGAATACCACATGCATGGATTAGTGTTTGCACAGTTCCTTTGGAAAGAACAATACGCACGATTTAATTTTTTCAGCAAAAACATTGGTAATTATTTAAAGCCGCAGGATAAATATTTAGAAATAGGTGGCGGGCATGCTCTGTATATTGTAGAGGCAATGAAAAAAGGGGGCGATGCAAATTCGTTTCAGTTGGTTGATATCAGCCCGAGTTCAATACAACTTGCCCAGGGAATTACAGAGGGATTAAATATTTTATTTCTGTTAAAAAATATTTTTGATTTCTCACCTACTGAAAAATTTGATTTTATAACAATGGGTGAAGTAATTGAACATGTAGAGAATCCATTATCATTGCTCATAAAAGTAAGGGAGCTCTTAACTGATTCAGGAATGGCCTACATAACCACACCGGCAAATGCCCCAACGCTCGACCACATTTATTTATTTAATAATGCGACTGAAATTAGAGACCTGTTAAATGAAGCCGGTTTTGAAATTGTAATAGAAAAAACACAATATGCTGAAGATGTAAGTGAAGAGCGCGCCCAAAAATTGAAGGTGGCATTAATGTATGCCGCATTTGTAAAACCAAAAAAATAAAAAAACTTATAAATGGAGAAAACAGAAATACTGGCATCGATGAATAAAATCTGGCGCGATGAACTGGATAATGAAGCAATTACAATTACCGAATCCTCTACCGCCAACGATATTGAAGAATGGGATAGTTTATCAAATATTCAATTAGTGGTGGCAACAGAAAAACTGTTTAAAATTCGTTTTAATTCGGCGGAGATTGCACAATTTAAAAATGTTGGAGAAATGATTGATTGCATAAAAGCAAAAATCGGTTAATGCTGCAATTGCATCACATTGGTGTTTTGGCTAAAGATATGGAAGAGGCAATTGAATCTTACAAGGGCATTTTTTCGGCCAGTTCAGTTAGCGAAATAATTTATATCAGTAGTCAGGAAGTAAATGTTTGTTTCGTAAAAATTCAAAGTGAAATTTTTATTGAATTAGTGCAACCAACTTCTGAAGCATCGCCAGTGCAAAAATTAATAAAAAAAGGTTTCACTTATTATCACAACGGATACACCGTTCAGCATTTCGACAGAGAAATTGAATTATTAGAAAAAAAAAATTACAAGCTATTATCCGTTTTTAATTCAGAAGCTTTTAACAACCGACGGTGCGCCTTTTTAATGTCGCCGGTAATGCATCTTGTTGAACTAATAGAAACTGCGTAGAATCAAATTTCAATGCTTTTTAATTCAATCAATTTTTTAATATTTTTTCCGGTTGTAGTCGCTATTTATTTTTTATTGCCACATCGAATCCGTTGGCTTTGGTTGTTAGGAATGAGTTGTGTTTTTTATATGGCGTTTGTTCCGGTTTATATTTTCATTCTCGGGTTCACCATCGTTATCGATTATTTTGCCGGAATACTTATCGAAAAATTTACAGGCAAACCAAGGAAACTCATGCTGCTTGTAAGCTTGTGCGCAAATATTGGCGTGCTGGCAGTTTTTAAATATTATAATTTTATTACCGAAAATATTAATCAAATATTCAGCTCATTCAGGTATCCGAACGAAATACCCTTGCTCGACATGTTGCTTCCGATTGGTTTATCCTTTCACACCTTTCAGGCCATGAGTTACATAATAGAAGTTTATCGTGGAAATCAAAATGCGGAAAAGCACTTTGGTATTTATGCTTTGTATGTGATGTTTTTTCCGCAATTAGTAGCGGGACCCATTGAACGGCCTCAAAATCTTTTACCTCAGTTTAAAGAAAAGAAATATTTTGAAGCAGATAATGTACTCAGCGGATTGCAGCAAATGCTGTGGGGATTTTTTAAAAAAGTAGTGATCGCCGATCGTCTCGCACTTTATGTCGATTCGGTTTTTATTAATCATACAGAATATGGAGCATTAAATTTATCGATTGCCGCCCTGTTTTTTACATTACAAATTTATGCCGACTTCAGCGGTTATTCTGATATCGCCTTAGGCACCGCACGAATTTTAGGATTTAATCTCATGGTTAATTTCGACCGACCATTAATCAGTAAAAGCATCACTGAATTTTGGCGACGATGGCATATTTCTTTATCATCGTGGTTTAATGATTATCTGTTTCAACCGCTCATGATCTCGACCAGAAACTGGGCTATGGCAGGCGCAGGATTTTCGTTATTGTTCACTTTTTTTCTTGCCGGTTTATGGCATGGCGCCGGTTGGACTTTTATTATTTATGGAATCATTCACGGGTCAGCATTAACCTACGAATTTTATACCCGGAAATGGCGCAAGCGTTGGTCAAAAAAAATAAATGCGAGTGTATATAATTCAGTAAGCATCCTGTTAACATTTTGTTTTGTGAGTATGGCACTCATTTTTTTCAGAGCACCCTCAGTTGAAATTGCATTTGAAATTATTGTCCAAATATTTCATTCAACCAAGGCGATTATTTTTTCATGGCAGGTCGGAAGCGGCGAACTGACTTTTAATGCTTTCAGTTGGCTCGTAATCATTATTTCACTGCCGATTTTATTTATAGCCGAAAAATACATGGATGTTAAAACTTTTCATCCGGCTAATTTCAAAAACTGCAATGTGTATTTTGGAATTTTGCTTTTAACGCTCATTTTAACCTGTGGAATATTTAATCAAACTTCATTTATCTATTTTCAATTTTGATGAATCGATTGTTGAATTATTGTTTAGTTGTTTTTTTTGGATCGGCCGCAATTAGTTTTCTGTTTTATGCTGCTCTAATTGCATCTGGCAAGCTGCAAAAAAAATTGCCGATGATTGAGTATTGTGCTAACAATACTGATTATAACGACGCAATTTTTATAGGTGCTTCAAGAGTGCAATCGCATATTAATCCACGCATTATTGATTCTATTGCCGGTATAAAAAGTTATTGTCTTACTGATAACGCTTTTGGAATTGTGGAAGATAATATGATTTTAAATAAGTATTTGCAAATTCATCCAAAACCAAAAATTGTCTTTTTAAATATTGATGTCAATATTTTTTTTACAAGCGGACCTTTGAATAATATCACCGATTTTTTTCCTTACTTGACCGACACTGTAATTTATAATTCGTTAAGCCCTTACAAACTGGCTTATAGAAATAAATTAGTGGCTGCGTATTTATCTGCCCAGAAAATTTTTGCAACCACCGACCGGCTAAAAGCGGTAAGTTTTAACTTAACTGAAATTGAAAAATCGCCTGTTGGTTCTTCACTTGATTTCAAAGGGTTTTCACCTCGAATTTTAGCATGGGGACAAAATGCAGAGCACGATTTGCAAAATAAAATATCAGCCACTTATCAGGGAAAAGGATTTGATCTGCTGAAAAAAATGATTCAAACATGTAAACTCAACTCAATTGAAATAATTTTCATTTATGCACCGATATTAAGTGAAGCCAAAAAAAATATTTTAAACTATAACGAAATTATTAATCAGGTTAAACAAATTGCCAAGGATGCTGATGTGCCCTACTGGGATTATTCATTCATGCCTTTATGCAAATCAAAAAAATATTTTTATAACTACAATCACCTGAATTACGATGGGGCTTTACTTTATTCCAATCAATTAGGAATTGATATTAAAAATCACCTTGAACTATCTAAATAAAAATAAATTATTTTCTTGCCCTCAAAACTGTTCAGCAATTTTCTTTCTGTTGAAATGAAGTAATGTTTCAAGCGACTTGCGTTGAAGCACCCAATTATTTTTATCGCTCATAGAAAAATTATGTTCGAAGAATTTTTAACCCCGCTCAACCTCTCCTCATTCATTGATGTAAAGAACCTGCACGAAACACAATGGGGAAAACAAATACGATTTAATACCGAAGGAATTGAAGACCTGATTGGAATTGACCTCGCGATAATCGGAGTGATGGAAGACCGCGGCTCGTTACGCAACAGCGGATGTGCCGAAGCACCGGATGCTGTTCGTCATCACCTGTATAAATTATACAAACAACAATATGATTTGAATGTTGCCGACCTCGGAAATATTATTCGGGGAGTTACCATTCGCGACACTTATGTTGCTTTGAGCAAATTGGTGGCTGAGTTATTGCGAATGAAAATTGTTCCAATAATTATAGGCGGTAGTCACGACTTAACTTATGCGCAGTACGGCGGTTATCAGGAACTGGAAGAAATTATTAATGTTGCCGTTGTTGATTCATATATTGATATACGGGAGAATGAACCTGAAATTAACAGCGATAATTATTTGATGCGCCTAATGATGCATCAACCAAATTATCTTTTCAATTACAGCCATATTGCTTATCAAACACATTTTGCTCCACCGCATACTTTAGAAACACTGGACAAATTGCATTTCGATTTATATCGCCTCGGAAAATTATTTGATGGCACCGTTGAAATGGAACCCGTATTGCGTGCAACTAATATGTTGAGTTTTGATATTTCAGCAGTGAGATATTCTGATGCTCCGGGAAACAGAAACGCAACGCCAAATGGATTGCGTGGCGAAGATGCTTGCCAGATTGCGCGATACGCAGGATTGAGTGAGCAAATGACATCATTTGGTTTGTATGAAATTAATCCGATGGTTGACGACAGAGAGCAAACCGTGCAACTCGCTGCGCAAATGGTTTGGTATTTTGCTGATGGATTTTACAACCGAAGAAAAGAACAGCCGCGCGACAACGATGAAAGTTTTACAAAATACATCATTCACTTCCGTCAGAATCATTATGAAATGACTTTCTGGAAAAGTGTAAAAAGCGATATGTGGTGGATGGAAGTTCCGGTTGGCGGTCGCGGAAGAATCAGACGGAAAAACAAAGTGCTTCCATGTTCTTACGAAGATTATCAAATGGCAAGCAAGGAAGAATTACCTGAGCGCTGGTTGAAAGCATATCACAAACTTTCGTAAGTATTATATTTATTTCCCAATGAAAATACTTTAATAATTTATTTAGTATTCAAACTTGTACGCAATAAATTCTTTATCAAATTTTCAATACAAAAAACCACATCGCATCGTTTTATTATTTTAGCGAACCGAAAAACACATAACATCATCAATCATGAGTTCTGAACCAGTGACGACCGAAGGAAAAAAGAAAAAAATTATTCCAGCAACGGAAGAAGATCATAAAGTGGAAGCTCCATCGAAAAATAAAGTGAGCAACGAAGATGCCCTCGAGTATCACATGAAGGGCCGCCCCGGAAAAATTGAAGTTGTTCCAACTAAAGAAACAAAAACACAACGCGATTTAGCATTGGCCTATTCACCCGGCGTGGCTGCGCCTTGTTTAGAAATTGCGCGCGATGTTGAGAATGTATATAAATATACTGCAAAAGGAAACCTGGTTGGTGTAATCACAAACGGAACAGCAGTGCTTGGTCTCGGAGATATTGGCCCCGAAGCATCAAAGCCGGTAATGGAAGGAAAGGGTTTGTTGTTCAAAATATTTGCAGACATAGATGTTTTCGATATAGAAATTAATACGAAGAATGTTGATGAATTTGTTGCGGCAGTTAAAGCACTCGAACCAACTTTTGGTGGTATTAATTTAGAAGATATAAAAGCGCCGGAGTGTTTTGAAATTGAAGCGCGACTGAAATCTGAAATGAAAATTCCGGTGATGCACGATGATCAGCACGGAACCGCAATCATTTCAGGTGCCGCTTTATTAAATGCATTGGAAGTTGCAGATAAAAAAATTGACAAAATAAAATTGGTGGTGAATGGTGCCGGTGCATCGGCCATCTCTTGCGCAAAATTATATATCGCGCTTGGTGTCTTGTGCGAAAATATTGTGATGGTGGATAGCACCGGAGTTATTCGTGCAGACAGAGAGGGATTAGACGGAACAAAAAAACAATTCGCTACTTCAAGAAATATTTTCACGCTTGAAGAAGCAATGAAGGATGCCGATGTTTTTTTAGGTTTATCGAAAGGAAATATTTTATCGCAGAAACACATTCAGTCAATGGCCGATACACCCATTGTATTTGCATTGGCTAATCCTGACCCTGAAATAAGTTATGAGCTGGCCATTGCATCGCGCGAAGATATTATTATGGCAACCGGCCGAAGCGATTATCCTAATCAGGTAAATAATGTTTTAGGATTTCCATTCATCTTTCGTGGTGCATTAGATGTGCGCGCAACAGAAATTAACGAAGCCATGAAACTGGCAGCTGTACATGCATTGGCGGAGTTGGCAAAAAAACCGGTTCCCGATTTAGTGAATCTTGCTTACAACGAAAAAAATATTTCGTTCGGAAAAGAATACATCATTCCAAAACCAATTGACCCGCGATTGCTCACCACTGTTTCTCCGGCAGTTGCTAAAGCGGCAATACAATCCGGTGTAGCAAAATTTATTATTACAGATTGGGAGGCTTACGAAAATGAATTATCAAAACGATTAGGTCGCGATGATAATGTAATGCGAGTGATTACCAATAAAGCAAAACGAAATCCGAAGCGTGTGGTGTTTGCCGAAGCCGATACTTACAAAATTCTGAAAGCTGCTCAGATTGTTCGCGACGAAGGAATAGCAAAACCAATATTGCTCGGCGACAAAGAAAAAATTCAAAGCATTATTGCCGAAAACGGATTAGACCTTGGCGATAGTTTAATTGTTGA
>CAMDOA010000033.1 GCA_945903305.1 Chitinophaga pinensis | reverse complement strand
AAAAAAAAACTGCCTCAAAAATTTGAGGCAGCCTTTCGAATAAATTGTTGAAAAATTAATTATTGCTTAGGTCCGGTAAAGGAGTAAATGCAAGTTTCTAACAAAGCACCATCGTATTCGTTAATTGTACAAGTGATATTATTTCCGCTAATGCTTCCTTGTCCAGAGTAATCATAACCACTTATGCTTGAGTTATCAATAGTAAATGAAGTTCCGTTTACTGTGGCGGTTAAAGTAAGCGCGCCGCCAAAATTCAACACAATTTTCTGAATCGAAGAACTAGAATTTGAAACAGTGAATACAGTTCCGGTTATTGTTCCATTACCTGATACCGGGCAGGTAATTGTTCCTGAAACGCTGAAAGTTCCTAAAAATTTGGCTCTTTCTTCAGTTCCGCAATCATCACCTTCGTAACCCACTTCGCAATTGCAAGTTCCTTCAACACAAGTACCATTTGGGTCATTACATTCTACATCTTTACAAGGATCTGTGCAAGAAGTGTAAAAAGTTACTGTTGCCAACGAAAACATCATTAAGATGCCGGCTGTTAAAACGCTTAGTTTTTTCATTTGTATTTATTTGTTTTTGTTTAGAATTTAAGTGGCAAAGATATTTTTTCAATTGAACCTGTCAACTTTTTATAAAATCTTAATTAAAACTTTACTCACATCTGCTTTACCTTCGTTCTAATGATTAATCAGTTTAAAAATTTTATTCAATCAAATCAATTATTTTCTGATGGAATTCCGGTTTTAATTGCTGTTAGCGGCGGGGTTGATTCAATGACACTGGTTCATTTATTTTCTGAAATCAATCAGTCATTTGCATTAGCACATTGCAATTTTCAATTGAGAAATGAGGAATCGAACGATGATGAGCAATTTGTGAAAGAACTGGGCTTAACTTTAAAAGTTGAATGTTTTACAGAGCGATTTGATACAAAGAAGGTTGCACGCAGCGAAAAAATTTCTATTCAGATGGCTGCACGCAAACTCCGATACGATTGGCTGGAAAGTATAAGGCTGAAAAACAAATTTCATTTTATAGCTACTGCTCACCATCGCGATGATGGAATTGAAACTGTGTTAATGAATTTAATTAAAGGAACAGGAATTAAAGGATTGCATGGAATTTTACTGAAGCAGGGAAAAATTATTCGACCGTTATTATTTATAGGGAAAAATGAAATAAGAAAATATGCTGCTGAAAATAAAATCGCTTTTCGCGAAGACAGTTCCAATAAAAAAACTGATTACCAACGGAATCTTATTCGTCATAAAGTAATTCCATTACTGGAAGAAATAAATCCTTCGTTTAAATCATCGTTTGATTCGAGTATAAAACATTTCAATCAAGCTGAAGCATTGTATAATTTCAGTTTGGAAAATTTCAAGAAAAAATTACTGAAGCAGGATAAAAACTGTTTATCAATTGATATTCCTGCATTGATAAATTCCCCTGCTCCGGAAACTGTTTTGTTTGAATTGTTGCAGCATTATGGGTTTGAAGAAAAAACTATCATTCAGATTTTTGATGCGCTGACAAGTGAAAGCGGAAAAGAATTTCTTTCATCCACTCACCGGATAATTAAAGACCGGAAAAAACTTTTTATTGTTGAAAAAGCAAGTACTGTTTCGTCGGTTTGGATTATTGAAAAAAAGAAAACGCAAACAATAAGTACTGAAGAAAGTGAAATTGAAATCAGAATAAAAGAAGCACCGTCACGCAAACGAAACGGAATGCTTGAACTGGATGCTGAAAAAATATCTTTCCCTTTAATTCTCCGAAACTGGAAATCGGGCGACTACTTCTACCCTACCGGAATGAAAATGAAAAAGAAAAAACTGAGTAATTTTTTTGTTGATTTAAAAATTCCGTTACACGAAAAAGATACACAACTGGTGCTCCAGGATACAACTGATAAAATTATTTGTGTTGTTGGCTGGCGAACTGATGAACGGTTTGCAGTAACAAATTCAACGAAAACTTATTTCACGGTTAAAATTTAACACACGATTATTTTATTCACCATTCTCATTAGTATTTTGCGCGCATGATAGTTTACATAATCATCATTTTCACTTCGCTGTTTTCGTATCTTGCCTTTCAGGATGTTAACCTAATGAATCGCTTTATCATGTATCCGTATGCTGTTAAACGAAACAATGAATGGTGGCGGTTTGTGAGTTCAGGTTTCCTGCATGCAGATTACATGCACCTATTCTTCAACATGTTTGTATTGTATTCTTTCGGGTTATTTCTGATTCAATATTTTGAACTTTTATTTGATGGACTTTCCATTTACTACTTTCTCATTTTATATATTGGTGCAATTATCGTTTCCGATTTATCATCTTACATTAAATATCACGAGTCACCTTCTTACCGCTCACTTGGAGCATCGGGGGCTGTGAGTGCGGTGTTGTTTGCTTTCATTTTAATAAATCCAATGTCGCAGGTATTAGTTTTTTTTATTCCAATGCCGGGAGTATTAATGGGAGTAATTTATCTCGGCTATTCCTGGTACATGGCAAAGCGCGGTGGCGATAGAATAAATCATGATGCGCATTTCTATGGTGCAGTGTTTGGATTCTTGTTTCCAATATTATTAAAGCCGGAACTTTTCATGAATTTAATTGAACAAATCCAATCTGTATTCAATTGAACTCCTAATAACTGATAACATTAAACCTGATATCAAGATGCTCATCGATTTACGAAGCGACACAGTAACCAAACCAACTCCGGCAATGATGGAGGCTATGATGAAAGCAAAAGTTGGTGATGATGTTTTTGGCGAAGACCCGAGCATAAATGAATTAGAAGCAATGGCCGCAACAATGTTTGGAAAAGAAGCTGCAATATTTTGTCCCACCGGCACAATGACCAATCAGATTGCAATTAAGACTCACACGCAACCGATGGATGAAGTGATAGTGGAAAAAAGCAATCATGTTTATTATTATGAGTCAGGTGGAATTGCTTATCACTCGCTCTCATCTGTTCGGTTAATCCACGGCGACAGAGGAAGAATTAAACCAACTGATATTTCTGAAAATATTAATCCCGATAATATTCATCATCCGAAAACAAGATTGGTGGTGATTGAAAATACTGCCAATCGCGGTGGTGGTAGTTATTATCAATTAAGCGAAATGAAAGCGCTTAGTGAAACTGCCCACAACAATAATTTGAAAATTCATTTAGACGGAGCACGGGTTTTTAATTGTTTGGTTGAGATAGATGTTTCTCCGAAAGAAATAGGTCCATTATTCGATAGTGTGAGTGTTTGTTTGTCAAAAGGGTTGGGTTGCCCCGTTGGTTCAGTGCTTTTAGGAAATAAAGATTTTATTGCAAGCGCCAGAAAGTATCGTAAAGTTTTCGGTGGTGGCATGCGCCAAGCCGGCTTTTTAGCTGCCGCCGGAATTTATGCTTTACAAAATAATATTCAGCGATTAATAGAAGATCATAAAAGAGCAAAGTCATTAGCAGAAATTTTAAATCAAACCGGTTGGATAGAATCATTAATGCCCGTTGACACCAATATTTTAATTTTTAAACTGAAACCTGAATTCAAAGCAGAAATTCTGGTCGAGAAACTGAAAGAGAATTCTGTTTTCTGTTTTGCCATTGGTGGAAATTCAATCCGCCTGGTTACGCACCTGGATTTCAATGATGAAATGCTGAATCAATTTTCTGAAATAATTTCCAAAATAAAACTCTGAGTCGTTCGACTTAGCAATCATATATTTTATACTTTGAGCTGCCTCCTCACATTTACCAACCGAGCTATTCCGCTTTCTTCACAGAGCGAATCATTCCGTATTTATTCTGAAAAAGATTTTTCAGAAATAGAACTCACCTGGAATTCATTAGTGGTGAATCATCCGCATTTACATTCCTCGCATCTGAATGCCATCCGGAAGACTACCGGAGATGATATGAGTTTTTACTTCATCATTTTCAGCAATGAAAATGGTGAGAACATTGGCGCGGCCTATTTTCAGTTACTGAGTTTCGACCATCGCCATTATAAAAATTTCTTCAGTAAAAATTCTGTGCTGAATTGGTTGGAAAGAAAATTAATCGACAACCGATTCAGCATTCTTGTTTGCGGCAGTTTTTATAGTATTGAAGGAGCAGGATATTGTTTCAAATCTGATTTAACTATAGACTTAGCTGAGCAACTAAATTTTGCCATAAATGCTTTAGCTAAAAAAGTAAGAGCTTCTTCTTTATTGATAAAGGATATTCCCGATTACAATGTTGAAGTGTTATCGTCACTCGGATTAAATATTTACGATGGTGATAAAACAATGCAATTGTTCCTTCCTGAAAACTGGAACTCAATTACCAATTATGAGCATTCACTCAAGCACAAGTACGCACAACGGTTTCGTTCCATCCGGAAAAAATTAACCGGAATTTCAATTTCAGAATTGAATGAATCAGAAATAATTCTTCACCAGAAAAAATTGTTTTCGCTTTTTGAAAACATTGTTGAAAAACAAACAATCAGATTAGGCAGAGTCCACTCCAATTATTTTTCTGAATTAAAAAAAGTGTATGGAGACAATGTCAAAATATTCGGCTACTTTAAAAATCAGGAATTAATTGCTTTTGTTATTCATCGTCTTCACAAAGAAGCGAAAGAATATGAAATCCATTTTGTTGGTTTTGATGAATTGGAAAATCAAAAGCATTCGCTCTATTTCAATATTCTTTTTCATGGAATAGAACAAGCCATATTAAATAAATGTGTTTGTTTGGAAATGGGGCGAACTGCCATAGAAGCAAAATCAATTCTCGGTGCAACTCCCCGAAAAATTAATGGTTTCTTTTATTTCTATAATCCTATTGCACGAAGGTTGTTTAATATTCTGCAAAAAGCTTTCTTAAAGAATACCGAATCAAAAGTGGTTGAACGGCATCCATTTAAACCGGTTTAATATTCTTACTGGACTTTCTGTCATGGTTCTCCCCTTTCATTGCTTATTTTAGCGCTCCAAAAAATTACAATGGCAGAAATTTATCCCGGCTTAGAAACTATTGATAAAACCCACGATGAAAGTCGGCAGGGTGAAACACTTTCAATTGCAGAACCCTTAACTAAAAAGTCAACAGGCAAATTCCTATATGTTGAAAGTTATGGTTGCGCCATGAATTTCAGCGACAGTGAAATCATTGCCTCAATCATGGTGGCTGAAGGATTTTCAGTTACCAAAAATCACAACGAGGCCGATGTACTGTTGATTAACACTTGTTCCATTCGCGAAAAAGCAGAAGACAAAATCAGGTTGCGAATCAGCGAATTAAAATCTGTAAAGAAGAAAAAACCGGGTGCGCTCATTGGCATAATGGGTTGCATGGCTGAGCGATTGAAAACTCAATTACTCGATGAGGAAAAAATGGTTGACCTTGTTGTTGGCCCTGATGCGTATCGTGAATTGCCCGCGTTGGTTAAAAGTGCGGAGGATGGAACCAAGGCAATAAATGTTTTACTAAGTCGCGAAGAAACTTATGCCGATATCAATCCGGTTCGGTTGAACAGCAATGGAATTGTAGCTTTCATTTCCATTATGCGTGGTTGCGATAATATGTGTTCGTTTTGTGTGGTGCCTTTTACCCGAGGGCGCGAACGCAGTCGCGATGCTGAAAGTATAGTTCGTGAAGCATTAGATTTATTTAACAATGGTTATCGTGAAGTAACCTTGCTAGGGCAAAATGTTGACAGCTATAAATGGAAAAACGAAGACACAAACGAAACAGTAACTTTTGCTAACCTGTTAGAAATGGTTGCGAAAGTGAATCCGCTTCTCAGAGTTCGGTTCAGCACTTCACACCCGAAAGATATTACTGATGATGTTTTATATACCATAAAAAAGTATCACAACATTTGCAAGTACATTCATTTACCAGTTCAGTCGGGAAGTTCCAGCGTTTTGGAATTAATGAACAGAACCTACAATCGCGAGTGGTATAAAAGCAAGGTTGATTCTATTAAAAACATTCTTCCCGATTGCACAATCAGCGCTGATATTATTTCAGGATTTTGTACTGAAACCGAAGAAGACCATCAGGAAACTTTAAGCATGATGGAATATGTGCGCTACTCAATGGCCTACATGTTTACTTACAGCGAGCGCCCAGGAACACTTGCTGCTCGTACTTTAAAAGATGATGTTCCTGAATTAATAAAGAGTCGTCGTTTGCAGGAGATTGTTGATTTGCAGCATGTGCATCAGGCAGAAGACAATAAATCGGAGCCCGGAAAAGTATATGAAGTGTTAGTGGAAGGAACCAGTAAGCGCTCCAAAGAACAATTGTTCGGAAGAAACTCTCAGAACAAAGTGTTAATTTTTCCCAAAGGCAATTTAAAGCCCGGTGATTATGCAAAGGTGAAAGTGATAAGTGCAACCTCAGCAACATTAATTGGGGAGGTGATTTAAATCAGAAAGTAAAAATTATTTCAAACAGAGATTTGATTTTTAATAAAAGGAAAAAACAAAGTGGAATTACAATCATTAAAAAACAGGTTTGGAATTATAGGCAACAGCCCTGCATTGAATCATGCATTGCAAACTGCCATACAAGTTGCGCCAACTGATTTAACAGTATTAATCAATGGAGAAAGTGGAGTTGGTAAAGAAAGTTTTTCTCACATCATACATCAACTAAGCAAGCGAAAACACAATCCGTTTATTGCTGTTAACTGCGGAGCAATTCCGGAAGGCACTATTGATTCCGAATTATTCGGTCACGAGAAAGGTTCATTCACAGGTGCACATGAAGCACGGAAAGGATATTTTGAAACTGTAAACAGCGGCACCATTTTTTTAGATGAAGTGGGAGAATTACCAATCGGAACGCAGGCTCGTTTGCTTCGCGTATTGGAATCACAGGAATACATCAGAGTGGGTTCGTCAAAAGTTTTGAAAACTGATGTGCGTGTTGTTGCGGCAACCAATATTAATTTGTTAGATAAAATTTCAGCTGGGAGATTCCGTGAAGATTTATATTATCGATTGAATACCGTTCCGATTTTAGTTCCTTCACTGCGAGATAGAAAAGAAGATATTCCAACATTGTTCCGCAGGTTTTGCATTGACTTTGCTGAGAAATATCACACCGACTCCATTCAATTGGACGATAATGCAAAACATTTGCTCGTCAATTATACCTTCCCCGGAAATATTCGTGAGTTAAAAAATATTGCTGAACAGGTTTCCGTTCTTTCAAAAAATAAAATTGTGAGCGCAGAAGAGTTTCGCCAGTTCATTCCAGATACTCGCCAAAATAATTTACCGGTTCCAATGGCACATTCCGATAGCCAGAGTTTCATGTCGGAACGGGAAATACTTTACAAAATGCTTTTTGAAATGAAGGGCGATTTGAATGAGTTGAAAAAAATTGTATACACTGCTGTTCCTGGCAGCGATTCCATGAAAGGAGTTTCGGATTACCAAGGGCAACAAGGGTTTTCCCCAATACAAACTCACCAAATGGCAAAACCCATTGTGCTTGATACAAACAATAATGTTCGAGAAATTGAGGTGGAAGAATCATTATCGCTTCAGGAGAAAGAGAAAGAAATGATTATTAAAGCGCTGAAAAAACATCGAAGTCGTCGAAGAGATGCAGCTCGCGATTTAGGAATTTCAGAGCGAACACTTTACCGAAAGATTAAAGAATACAATATTGCAGAATAGTTAAATGTGAAAAATTAAAAGTGAATAAATATTTGCGAACTGCTTACTGCCTACTTCTTACTGCCTACTGCCTACTTGCCTCCTGCGGGATATACAGTTTCACGGGTGTAAACACTACTGTAAAAACGGCAACCGTTCATTTAATTAGCAATCAGGCATCAGTTGTAAATCCCGGATTAAGTGGAGTGCTGACAGAAAAATTAAAAAATAAAATAATCACCAACAGTCCAATTGCTGTAATGGAACAAAACGGTGAAATAGATTTTTCAGGAACAATAACATCTTATCAAACAAATCCGGTTGCGGCTTCAGCCAATGAAACTGCTGCATTAAATCGTTTAACTATTACAATTAATATTGAATTCAACAATAAGAAAGACGAAAAGCAAACCTGGACACAAAGTTTTTCGCGGTATGCCGATTTTAATAGCTCGCAGGATTTGAGTAGTGTTGAATCAAATTTGGTGGAAGAAATTACCGATCAGTTGGTGGAAGATATATTTAACAAAGCTTTGGTAAATTGGTAGCGTGGAAAAAAAAGAATTGTACAACTTAATTGTAAAACCATCGTCAGTTTCGGAACTTCCGAAAGAGAAACTGAATGAATTAATAAATCAGTACCCCTGGTTTGCTTCAGCACATTTATTGAAAGCGAAGCAAGCACAATTGCAAAATCATTCAGAGTTTGAAAGCATACTTTCTACTGCAGCAGTTTATGCCAATAACAGAATCGCCTTGTTCGAATTAATTTATCCATCAACACCTGAAAAAATTCTTCGCAATGATTTTGAACCTCAGGAAACAAAAAGTAATGGCGAATTAATTACACCATCAATTTCAGTAACAATAATTGAAGCAGAAAAAGAAATAACACCAACCGAAGATTTGCTTGATAAAATTGATGAGTTAAATCCAACTGAAATTTCAGAAACAATTATTAAGGCAGAAAAAGAAATTACACAAACGGAGCATTTGCTCGATAAAATTATAGCAAAGGAAAAATCAGAAGCAGAAAAACAAATCAAGGAAGTTTTTGATGAACTGATAATTTCATCAGAAGTTGAATCCGGTTTTCAGATTGAAGATTCTGATACTGATGAATTAATTGTAGCTGGCGACCATGAAGAAGAAGGAATTGTTGCAGTTGAAAATGCAGCACGAAACGAAAAGGCAGAAAATTATACAGAAGAGTTTGAAGCTGTAAGTCAGTCAGGAACCTCAGTTGAGTTTGTGACAATGGAAATTGAAGAAGAAGCTGATGAACCCGAAGTAGATAAGAACGAAGTTGAACTGACTTCAACAAAATACCTGGATGAAGAAATTGAACGCAACGAAGCCGAAGAAGAAATAAAAGACGCGGAGGTTGAACTGTTTTCTCTCTCTGAATATTCTCACAAAAATGAAGAATTTGAAATTGAAGAGGAAGGAAGTGCAGAAGAAAATAGCGATTCAGAACTGGAATCATTAAAAGTTATAGAAGCGCAAAACGCAACTGAAATTATTGCTAAAGAAAAATCATCGATTACTGTTTCATCAGAAACTTCCGAAGAACATTCCTTCCTCGATTGGCTGAAAAAACTTTCGGGCACAGCAGAAATTGTTGAGCCACAAAAAAATATTGGAGTTGTTTCTGTGACGATTATTTCAGAAGCGGTTTCTGCCGAAAAGGAAGCAACTGAAGAAGCACTGATAGATTTCACTCCTGATTTTTTATCCACTAATAATGAGGAAGATTTAAGGGTGATAGATAACTTTGTCCATTCTATAAAAGAAAAAAAAGCTGGAGCTAAACAATCATCTGTTATAGACCGTGCCGAGAAGAGTTTGATAAATTCAGTTGAGATTGTAACAGAGACATTAGCTCGCATTTTAGCTTCACAGAATAAGTACCAAAGTGCCATTTCGATGTACGAAAAGTTGAGTTTGAAATTACCACACAAATCACATTACTTTGCCGCCCAAATAAAAGAACTGAAAACCAAATTGTAATCATGTTAGAAGCCATTATCATCATCATCATCATTGCTTGTGTACTACTAATTTTAGCTGTATTAATACAAAACCCGAAAGGTGGAGGATTGAGCCAGTCATTCGGCGGATTCTCGAACCAAATGATGGGTGTAAAACGCACAACCGACTTTTTAGAAAAAACAACATGGTCATTAATAGGTGGAATTGCTATACTTAGTTTGGCTACTATATTTTTTATCAACCGAGGTACTAACTCTTCAGCACCAGTAAATCCGTTGAAAGATTTAGCCCCAACTTCTACACCGCTAAATCAACAACAACAGCAACAACCGGCAGCAAATCAAAATGCTTCACCGTTGCCTGTTGATTCAACCAAGTAATTTTTTACTTTCCTAAATTATAGAGGTAACGAACCAAGGTTCGCTTTGCCACAGGTAAAAATGTTTCCATCAGTGGAAATTTTTCGTGGCTTTCAATAACGAATGTGCCGGGAGAAAATATTTTTTTTTCGGTTTTTATAATTGTTAACTTCATATTCTCATAAGTGTTCACTATACTTTTGGTGTAAGTGCAGATGTATTCCACTTTAATGCCTCTGTACATTTCAGTGCTGTTTTCAAAAAGTGCAATTTGATATTCGTACACTTTTGTCTGGCGGCTGCCTGTCCGTGCTAAAAATAGATACCCGAACTCAGGATTCACCGGAACCAACCCGATAGGAAAAATCTGCAAATCATTTTCCACTGAGGCATATAATTCTCGGCCATCATTCATGGTAGTTTGCAATTGTGGAATGGCGAATTCAAGAATGGTTTCCAGTTCTTCAATGCACTTATTTTCCATCAACAATTTTTCGTATTGCAGTTTGAAATTTTCAAAATCAAATTTTGAAATCTGTTTTGGAAATGCACTTGCAACAATTTCTTTATTCTCTTTCAACTGTTGCAGATTGTGGTGATGTGAAATAATATCTGATAAAGTCGGATACAATTTTTTACTGTCGAACTGCTTACTTACTTCCTGCAGATAATCGAGCAGTAAATATTTTTTATACTCAAAATCAATCCAACCTTCTGTAATCCAATTTGGGCTTAGATTTTTCATGACCGATGGTTTAAAAGTTTATACGGTTAAATCTGCAGCATAGTTTACATTTTTTCACTGTATAGAATTGTTGTTATTCAACAATGCAACTATGATTTGTATAGTGCCGATAATAAAGTGGTGGATAAAAGCAGTTGCTCGTTTTTAAAATTTACATCAAGCAGCCGAGCAATTTTAATTGATTGTGAATGCTGAATCCCTCAATAAAAAATCATTTTACAAAAATTATTTTTCATGAATAAAATAATGGTACTCATTCTTCTTATGCTTCCACTTTTTTTTGGTGTGAATGCCCAAAGCAGAATTGATTCAGAGCAAACTGAAATTATTCAGTTCAGTGTTTTAACAAATACCGTTTCCAAAAAAATGGAGGGGATTCATTTGCTTCAATCGAAAATTATTAATGAAAAAATTTCTGTTGGTACACATCCTTTAAATGATGAAGGCATCATTCAGTTTGAAATGATTGATGCTAAAGGAGAAATTATTTATTCAATAAAACATGATAATCCTTGTTTCATAAATTATGAATATGCAAATGAAAAAGGTGAACTGGCTCGCTATAAGAATATTGAACCGCAAGCCACCACCTTAGTAAAATTTCCGGTTATTAAAAATGCTTCTTCGCTTAAAGTTTATCAAATTGATGCTGAAGGAAAACTGTTGTTGATTTCATCATTCACCTTTCAAAACAATTCGTGGAAATGAAAAAACTGATTCTTCTCCTCTTGATTTTTGTTTCCGGAAAAATTTCCGCTCAAACATTTCCGGTTACTACTATTCTGTACAATGGCCCCTCGAGCAATCACATTGATCTGGTTTTTTTAGCTGATGGTTTTACATCTGCTGAACAAACAAATTTTATTGCTCAAGTAAATGCCATCACAACTACAATATTTAATACCATTCCCTACAAAGAATATAAAAACCTGTTTAATGTATATGCCATTCAGGTTAACTCAACTTCATCAGGCATCAAGCATCCTGGAACCGCGAGCGATTGTTCTTCGGCAAGTCCGAATGTTCCAACCTCAAGTACGGTATCATATTTCGGAAGCACTTTTGATTATGGAAATATTCATCGTTTAGTTGTTGCAACAAATACTACCGCAATACAAAATGTTTTGCTTTCAAATTTTCCTGCATACAATAAAGCAATTGTAGTTGCTAACTCTACACACTATGGTGGTTCTGGTGGCACCTATCCATGCTGCACTATTAATGGAGCAAGTGCTGAAATTATCATTCATGAATTGGGTCATTCAATAGCAAATCTCACTGATGAATATACTTATGGGGGATGCAGTTCTATTGAAAAACCAAACTGCACAATGGAAACAAACCCAACACTGATAAAATGGAAAGCATGGATTCCGGGTGGAATGCCAATACCGACTTCCGCAGGAACAAATTGCACCTCAGTTGGTTTATATCTCGGTGCCAATTATTGTGCAACAACCTGGTATCGTCCTATGTGTAATTGTAAAATGCTTGCTCTTGGTCAATCTTTCTGCAGTATTTGTAAAGAAGAATTGATTGTATCTTTTCTGAATATGACTAATCTAGTGAATAGTTATTCACCGGTAAATACTGCAACAATAAATATCGGAAGCGGCGGTTCGCAAAATTTTTCTTGCACCATTGTTCAAACTATTCCAAACACAATTAAGTCGCAATGGGTTTTGGATGGAACTGTAGTTGGCACAAATATTCTATCATATACCGCAATAGGAAATAATCTAACAGCCGGTAATCATACACTTACATTCAAAGTTTGGGATACAACTGCATTGGTAAAAAAATTGGTGCCGACAAATTCTGTTTCCTGGACAATTTATAAAACCGGTACCACAACAGTTACACTTTCCTCTTTTAATCCTGTATGTGTGAATGCTTCATCATTTACTTTATCAGGTGGATCGCCAAGCGGAGGAACTTATTCAGGTACAGGAGTTAGCACTGGAATATTTAATCCGGCAACGGCAGGTGTTGGAACTTTTACAATTACTTATACTTATAATTCGCAATCTGCATCGCAAACCATTCAGGTGAAATCATTGCCGGTTGTTACAGTTTCGCCAACGAGCACAAGTATTTGTTCAGGAAGTTCAACAACGATTACTGCAAGCGGTGCAACCACTTATTCATGGTCGCCATCAACAGCTTTGAGCTCCATCTCATTGGCAACTACAACTGCTTCGCCAACTTCAACTATTACTTACACAATAACAGGAACAACAAATGGATGCAGCAGTTCTTCCACTTCAAGTGTAACTGTTATTGCATTGCCTACTTTAAATATTTCAGGAAGTAATGCAATTTGTGTTGGTTCATCAACCACATTAACTGTTAACGGAGCAACTACTTATACATGGTCGCCATCAACAGGTTTGAATTTAACTTCTGGTTCAATAGTTATTGCAAATCCAACTAATTCTCTCACCTATGCAATATCAGGAACTGCAAATGGGTGTACTAAAATTCAAAATTATTCTTTAGCCGTAAATTCAGTTCCAACAATTACCTCCTCAGCCAACACAACAATTTGCTCTGGAACTTCAACGATAATAACTGCAGGAGGAGCAACAACATATACCTGGTCGCCTTCAACAACATTGAATGTTTCAACGGGTTCAACTGTCGTTGCTAATCCAACTTCCAATATCACTTACACCATTACAGGAAGCAATGGATGCGCTTCAACAAAAACAGTTTCAGTCTCGGTAAATTCTTTGCCAACAGTTTCAGTCAGCGGAAATAATTCAACCTGCTCAGGCAATAGCGTGAGTTTAACGGCAAGTGGTGCATCAACTTATTCATGGTCGCCTTCAACTGGGTTATCCGCTACATCAGGAGCTTCAGTTTCAGCAACACCTACATCTACTATCACCTATTCAATTACAGGAACTGCGGCTAACGGATGTACAAAATCTACTACCAAAACAATTACGGTTAATGCAACACCTACTGTTACAACATCAAGCAATGTTTCAATTTGCACAGGAAATTCAACCACATTAACAGCAAGCGGAGCAACCACTTACACATGGTCTCCTTCAACAGGATTGAATACAACAACTGGCACAAGTGTTAATGCTCAACCGGTTTCTTCAACTACCTACACAGTTATCGGAACTTCAAATGGCTGCTCCAATTCAAAAACAATATCCGTTACGGTTTCATCGAGTTTGGTTTTAAGCGTGAGCGGAACGACAACAATCTGTTCAGGCAGTTCAACTTCATTAACAGTTAGTGGTGCATCAACTTATACATGGTCGCCATCAATTGCTTTAAGTGCAACAATAGGCGCTACGGTTTCTTCCACCCCACTTTCAAATATCACCTATACCATCACTGGGATTTCCGGCGCATGTAATGCAACAAAAACTGTAGCGTTAACTGTAAATGCATTACCAACTATTTCAATCAATGGAAATTCATCAACTTGTTCAGGAACAATTGTAAGGTTAACAGCAAGTGGCGCATCAACTTATTCCTGGACACCATCAACGGGATTGAATTTAACTTCAGGTTCAAGTGTAATTGCCATTCCGGTTTCATCAATCACTTATTCAATTACAGGCACAGCCGTAAATGGCTGTACAAAAACTTCATCTAAAATAATAACCGTAAATTCTTTGCCTTCCATTTCATATACTTCTACAAATCCAACGAATAATCAAACAAACGGAGCAATAAATATTACAGTTACCGGAGGGCAAACCCCTTATACTTATTTGTGGAGTAATAGTGCAACCACTGAAGACCTGAGTGCATTAACAGTTGGCACTTATATAGTAACTGTAACTTCATCGGGTGGTTGTATAAAAACTCAAAGTGTAACGCTTGTTTTGGCTAATTCAGTTTGTAATGTTACTACCAGTGCAAGTTTTACCAGCACAACATCAACCAGCACAATAGTTATGTGGGCGAATGTTACAGGTGCGAATAAGTATAAATTACGATCGCGACCTGTTGGCTCCACACTATGGACTTTGCAAACAACAAATGGACAAAATACTGCTGCCACCATCAGCGGTTTAATGGCATCAACTCAATATGAAGTTCAGATACAAACGCAATGCGATGCTGCAGGCACAAATCTTTCCGCGTTTTCAGCTTCTTATAATTTTACAACTTCAGCTTCTGCACGAATGGAATTTGTGGTAGCTGAAAACAATTTAGAATTTACCCTTTTTCCAAATCCTACTTCTGATATTATTCTTTTAGAAGTCCCGAATCCAGCTGAAGAATCCTATGCCATACTTATTTATGATATGGCCGGACGAAAAATGAAAATTGAATCACTGGAAAAAGGACAAACAGAATTGCTCATCCATCTGCGGGATTTCCCGCAGGGGTTATATAGTCTGGTAATCATAGGTCAGAACCTGAGAGAAGTTCGAAAGGTGTTAAAGCAATAAGCGCCTTCAGATATAATTTTCTTTGAACACCATCTCTGTTGGTGACTGAATTCCTGCCAGAGGAACCTGATTTTCGTGTGTGTGAACCGGAATTAATTTGCCCAAATCGCTAAAGTCGTTGGCAGGCGAGTTTACAGGATAGATGGTCCAACCATAGATAGAATCAATGTTATTGAAATCCTTCTTGCGAATCCAGCAACCCTGCATATCGAGTCGAAACAGCTCAGCATCCTGACCATGAATAGGAGAAGCTTTCTCCCAAACCCGTCGGATTAATTGTCCATTTACTTCCATTGCCCGAGTAAGGTAATAATATTTATTTAACATTTTAAAATTGTTATTAAACAAGTGTGTATTTCTTACCTTCAACTTTATTCGACTTCTAAATTTTTGAAGTTTAAAATTGAATGCCTGTAATACGAACAAGCCATCCGCTTTATTACAAATTGAATTGTAAAATTTTTATGACAATTACAATTTCAATATTCCCGTTGGTAAATTGAAACAACAAATACCCTACTCGCTCGTTTGAAAGTGATAATCTAACAACACATGAAAATTCAAATCGCTGCCTTGTTTAAAAAACACTTAACGATTATTATTTTGTTGCTGTTTGTCGGTATTTTTATTTCATCCTGCGCAACCACAAAAAAAGATTGCAGCGGGCATACCAAGCACCGGCTTTCAAATGGGGTTTGGTTTTAATCAAGTTTCGCGAACCAATAATGATTTAGCAAAATCCCGCAATCCGGTTTTACTGATTTCCTGAATATCAATTTCATCTAAAGTAACCATAGCATCTTCGTAATATTTTAACATTTCGCCTTCCGCTTTATCGCGAATGTTGAGTTCATAATACAAATCCATAATCGCTTTAACTTTTTCTTTCGGGTCGAAAGTTTTTTTCGATAACCAGTTTGTTAATTGATTTCGCTGTTCCGGATTTGATTTCTCCATTGCTTCAATCAGCAATAATGTTTTTTTATTCTGAATGATATCACCACCGGCTTGCTTACCGAATTTTTTTTCATCACCAAACGAATCAAGAATATCGTCCTGCAACTGAAATGCTATTCCTAATTTTTTTCCAACCTCATAAAGTCTTTGGGCATCTTCTGCATTGGCCTCTCCCACTATTGCTCCCATCTTCATTGCGCAACCAAGTAATACGGCAGTTTTCAATTCTATCATTTTCAAATACTCGATAACACTTACCACCTTTTCATTTTCAAAATTCATATCCCACTGCTGTCCTTCGCAAACTTCAATGGCGGTTTTATTGAATAGTTTAATTAACTCTTCTGAAAAGGCTCCGCCATTTTTTATTAAATATTCATAGGCATACACCAGCATTATATCTCCTGAAAGTATGGCGCTGTTGCTATTATATTTTTCGTGAACCGTTGGTTGTCCTCTCCGCTTGGGTGCATTATCCATGATGTCATCATGTATCAATGAGAAATTATGAAACAACTCAACAGACATTGCCTGCGGTAATGCTTTTGCCGCATCACGACTGAACATTTCGCATCCAAGTAAAACCATGGTGGGCCGCATACGCTTTCCGCCTAATGAAATTATATACTGAAATGGTTCGTATAATTCTTTCGGTTGCTTTTCGAACGATTGTTTTGCTAAATATCGATTGAATAATTCCTGTAATTCGCTAATAGATTTCATCGGTGTAAATATCAGCATGCAAATTCAAATAGTAAATCTAATATTGAATGAATTTAACTTTGGGCACTTCGATATAAAAATCAAAATACTATTGAACAAGCTGCAATTTATGCATGCTCTACCAACAACCTTTCGCAAACAGTATTACTTAAAGTTTCAGCGATTCTTTTGCCATAACTAACCACCATTGTTTTATCAAATGTTTCGATTGATTTTACTTTAATTTTCAATCCTAAACGCAATTCACGACTGTTTAAAAATTTTAAAAAATCCTCTGAAGTATTTATCACCGCCGCAAGATTAATTATTTCACCAACCTTACAGTCGCTTAGTTTGTTATAATTCTTCCATTCCATTTTACCGTTTCTATCCGGAATTGGCGACCCGTGTGGATCAATCTTTGGAAAGCCCAGTAATTCATCCATCTTTTCAAAAAACAGGTTTGATTGAATGTGTTCAATCTGCTCAGCAATTTCATGAACATTTTCCCAGCCAAAACCCATTTTTTGCATTAAAAACATTTCGGTAAGCCGGTGTTTTCTAATAATGATTGCGGCATCTTTCTTTCCTTTTTCAGTTAAGCGCAATGGCTTGTAGCTTTCATAATATACCAATTTTTTAGCCGCCAGCTTTTTCATCATACTGGTCACAGTTGGCATTTTAATTTTTAATCTCTTCGAAAGCTCATTCACATTTACTTCTCCCGATTTATTGGATAAGTTAAATAAGGTTTTCAGGTAATTCTCTTCAGTTAGTGAATTCATTTTGCGAATTTAATTTTTTATTGTTCTAATATTCTAATTTTAACAAGGCTTAAATAATATATTATTTGTTTGATATGTCTAACTTTTTACTTTTACACTATTAACTTAATATTTTCGACATGCGAATAAAATTACTCCAACAGTTTATAGCTCTATCTGCGTTGATTATTATAGTTACTGCTTCCTGTAAAAAAATTTCGCCGCCGCTTCCTGCTGATGATCAGTTACTGGATGGCCCGATTGCCGGTTTAACACAAGCACAAAATTCCATTTTTCTGAAAGGAGATATTGCATTTAACGATGAGATTTTTACTGCCGAAAGCGGTCTGGGACCGGTGTTTGTTGCCACAAGTTGCGGCAGTTGCCACGCAGGTGATGGAAAGGGGCATCCGTTTACAACATTAACCCGCTTTGGTCAAAGTGATACTACCGGAAATCTTTTTTTAAATCAAAGCGGCCCTCAATTACAAAACAGAGCAATTCCCGGATTTCATCCGGAAATAATTCCGTATGGCGCTGCCTTTTCAAAATTTACTCCACCAGCAAACACCGGTTTAGGATTCTTAGAATTAGTATCTGATGCAGACATTATTTCCATGGCCGATCCGGATGATTTAAATGGAGATGGCATTTCAGGTGTGCCCAACTGGAAAACTCTTTCTCCATACTTAACACCGAACATGAATGCAGTTTCGCAGAATGGAAAGTATATACATCGGTTTGGCAAAAAAGCGGCCGCCTATAATTTATTGCATCAAACCGTAAATGCCTACAATCAGGATATGGGGATTACTTCAGTATTTGAACCAAGGGATGTATATACATTACTGAATAAAGACCCGGAAATTTCTACTCAAACCATTAATGATGTTGTATTTTATCTGCAAACCTTAAAAGCACCCATACAACGGAATCAATCGGACGAAATAGTAATTAAAGGCGAAACTGTTTTCAAGCAAATTGGATGTGAAAATTGCCACAAGCAAACTTTAAAAACAGGATTTTCTGCTATTGAGCCGTTATCATTAAAAGAATTTCATCCATACACTGATTTATTACTGCATGATATGGGAAGCGTATTAGATGATGGTTATACCGAAGGAAGCGCATTAACAAATGAATGGCGAACACCACCACTTTGGGGATTGGGGCTTTCGCATAATTCACAAGGCGGTTTATTTTATTTAATGCATGATGGAAGAGCTGCAGGTATTAAAGAGGCAATACTGCTGCACGGCGGCGAAGCGAGTGATAGTAAAAATCAATTTCAAAATTTATCAGAAACAGATAAGGCAGCAGTACTTAAATTTTTAAATTCATTGTAATGAACAGAAAGGCGTTTATCAGAATTTGTAGTGTTGCTTGTGTTGGCGTTTCTACCTTTTCGGTATTGCTGCAAAGCTGTGCGACCACAAATTATTTTGCTGTTGCAGCAATTGCTGATAATAAAATCTCTATAAAAAAAACTGAATTCATAAGAATAGAAAACAATAAACAAGTTACCCGGAAATATGTATTGATTAAAACTGAAAAGCTGAGTTTCCCTATTTGCGTTTTCAAATTAAGCAACGAAAACTACTCAGCCTTACTTATGGAGTGCACGCATAAAAGTTGTGAGTTACAACCAGCTGGAGATTTTCTTATATGTCCGTGTCATGGAAGCGAATTCACTAACCAGGGAATTGTTCAAAACCCTCCAGCTGAACAAAATTTAAAATCATTTAAAATTTCAACCGACAATGAAAACATTTACATACAACTATAATTTTTTTTATTGCCTTATTTTATTTATTTGTTTCAACTTAAACTCCACCGCACAATCTGACAGTACTTTAGTTATCAGAAGCTCGGTTGATACAACTGAAAATAAATTAAATATGGATGCAACATTCAACCGTCCGTTTCTTTCAGTTGGTAAATTACCAGTTGCATTAGGCGGATACTTTGAAACAAACACACAGTATGCGGTAACCGATGGTGTTTCAGATGGATTCTCATTTCAATTTCGCAGGTTATCAATTTTTCTATCTTCAACAATCGGGAGCCGCTTAAAATTTCTTACTGAAATTGAATTCGAAGATGGAGCGAAAGAAATTAATGTGGAATATGCAGCTATGGATTTAGAGTTTCATTCAATGCTAAATTTAAGAAGCGGAATCATTATAAATCCAATTGGTGCATTCAACCAAAATCATGATGGGCCCAAGTGGGATTTTATTGACCGGCCAATTTCATCAACCACTATAATTCCTTCCACACTTTCAAATGCCGGTTTTGGTTTACATGGAAAATATTTTTTTCGTAATTGGATTTTTGGTTACGAAACCTATCTGACAAATGGTTTTGATGATAAAATAATTTCAAACAATGAGAACAGGACATCACTGGCAGCCGGAAAAATCAATATCGATAAATTTGAAGAAAGCAATAATGGTGTCCCCATGTTTACCGGCAAACTATCGGTACGCAATCGAAAAATTGGCGAGGTTGGTTTTTCGTATCTGACAGGAGTTTATAATAAATTTCAAGATGATGGTTTAATACTGGACACTAAAAGAAGTACGACTATTTATGCATTTGATTTTAATACTTCATTTATAAAAAACAGAATTAACCTAACTTCAGAATTTGCAAAAGTTATGGTCGAAGTTCCGGAAACTTACAGCCAACAATTTGGTGAAAAACAAGTTGGTTGCTTTGTGGATTTAACTGCCACTATCATTCAGCATAAAATATTTAACTGGGATAAAGCAAAATTCAATCTGGTGCTTCGTGCTGAATATGCTGATTATAACCAGGGGAAATTCCGCGAAACAGGAGACAATATTGCTGATGATGTGTGGGCCATTGTTGGTGGTGCTTCGTTCAGACCTGTTGGAGCAACTGTTATTCGATTCAATTATCGATACCTGCAACAAACCGATTTACTCGGTAACCCACCTGCCTCCTCTGCCATTATTCAATTTGGAGTTTCATCTTATTTCTAACAGAAAGAAAAGTGATTTCGTTTTAATAAATAAAAGTTTTAAATCCCTGTAAAATGAAATCGCATCATAAATTATTTAATACTGAGAAAGCATTTTCATTCATCCATATATACCCACTATTCATCAGTTAAATAAATTTTTATGTGTAAAATTATTTGCACATAAAAAATTTTCAATTACTTTTCAGAAAACCAAAATTCAACTAACTAAATTTTTTCGCCTATGAAAGTTTACGATGACAAGCACATCAAGAACATAGTGCTCTTGGGTGCAACGAAAAGCGGCAAGACCACCCTTGCCGAAACCATGATGTTTGAAGCCAAATTAATTAACCGTCGAGGGACGGTGGAAGAAGGGACAACGGTTTCAGATTACCATGATATAGAAATTGCCAGAGGCAATTCAGTTTACGCCACACTCCTGCATACTGAGTGGCGGGATTTTAAAATAAATATTATTGACACGCCGGGATTAGATGATTTCATAGGCGAAGTGATTTCTGCTTTGCGTGTGGCGGACACCGGTGTTATGTTATTGAATGCGCAACATGGAGTAGAAGTTGGCACCGAACTGATTTGGAATTATGCCGAAGATTTTAATAAGCCCATGATGTTTGCCGTGAATCAACTCGATCATGAAAAGGCAAACTGGGACGAATCAATTGATTCGGCAAAAAAAAGATTCGGTTCAAAGTTGGTGCTGATGCAGTATCCAATGAACGCAGGACAAGGATTTGATTCAATTATTGATTTGCTGAAAATGGTGCTCTATAAATTTCCGGCAACCGGCGGCAAACCCGAAAAACTTCCGATACCTGATTCAGAAAAAGAAAGAGCAACTGAATTGCATAATTTATTAGTTGAAAAGGCTGCAGAGAATGATGAGAAATTAATGGAATTATATTTTGAAAAAGGAACATTGGATGAAGATGAATTGCGAGCCGGAATTAAAAAAGGAATGATGAAGCACGATTTGTTTCCGGTGTTTTGTTTATCAGCAAAGAATGATATGGGCAGTGGACGCATGATGGGATTCATTGATAATGTAGTTCCATCGGCTGTGGAAATGCCTGCTGAACAAACTGCTGACGGGAAATCAGTTTCCTGCGATGCATCAAAACCTACAGCACTTTTCACTTTCAAATCATTAGTGGAACCACATCTTGGAAATCTCACTTTGTTCAAAGTAGTGAGTGGTGAAGTTTCTGTTGGAACAGAATTATACAACGAAGCAAACGGAACTGTTGAGCGCGTAAATCAATTGTTTATTATGGATGGTAAAAACAGAAACACCATCAACAAACTTTCGGCAGGTGATATTGGCGCTACATTAAAATTAAAAAATACTCAAACCAATCAAACCTTGCATGCTAAAGGATTTGATGTGGCCATTAAGCCTATCGAATTTCCATCAACTAGAATTCAAGTTGCGATTGTTGCGTTGAACAAACACGACGATGAAAAATTAGGTGAAGTACTACAGGAAATTCATCGCGAAGATCCAACACTCACTATTGAATATTCAAGGGAGTTGCGGCAAATTATTTTAGGTGCGCAGGGCGAATTGCATTTAGCTGCCACAAAATGGCGATTGGAAAATATTTATAAACTCGCTATTGAATTTGAGAAAACAAAAATTCCGTACCGTGAAACTATTCGCAAAGAATCCAAATCAAATTACAGGCACAAAAAACAAAGTGGCGGCTCAGGCCAGTTTGGCGAAGTGTATATGCATATTGAACCTTGGTTTGAAGGATACATTCCGCGAAAAGAATTTAACATTCGCGGAAATGAGGTTGTTGACTTGGATTGGGGAGGAAAACTGGTTTACTTCAATTGTATAGTTGGTGGCGCCATTGATCAGCGATTTATGCCCTCGATATTAAAAGGGGTGATGGACAGAATGACCAACGGACCGATTACAGGTTCCTATGTTCGCGACATTGCCGTGTATGTTTATGATGGAAAAATGCACGCCGTAGATTCAAATGATATGGCATTTAAAATTGCGGGCATGATGGCCTTTAAAGAAGCCTTTCAAAATGCAGAACCAAAATTACTGGAACCGATTTTTGATTTGGAAGTATTAGTACCGGAAGATGATATGGGAAATGTGATGGGTGATTTGCAAACTCGGCGCGCCATCATTCTAGGAATGGATTCGCAAAACAGGTTTCAGATAATAAAAGCGAGAGTGCCACAATCTGAATTAGACAAGTATTCAACTACGCTTCGTTCACTGTCACAAGGTCGTGCAAGTTTTCGCTCGAAGCTCGCTGAATATGCTGCGGTGCCAGGTGAAATTCAAAAAAAGTTGCATGAAGAATATGCAAAAGTTGATCATCATGAAATGGCTCATTAACAGCTCAGATTTTTGATTTCATTAATAAAGCGCGGCGATAATTCAAAAGAATTATCGCCGCGCTTTATTAATGAAACAGAATTAATTTTTTGACCGCTTGAGATGAAGAATAAATTTTGAAGTCATGGATGAAATGGCACTGGTATTCCCGTTGGTTCCATAAATTTCCCACTGTTGTTCATTTACCTTATCAATGGCAGATGAGTAGGTTCCATCAATTTCAAATGGCGCATCACAATATTTAATCGTAATTCGTTTTCCATCAAATACATATTCAAACGGAAAGGCGTGCGTGCCGGCTGTATCGGTAAACAGAAAAACTGCTTGCCGGTAACCATAAAGCGCGTTCAAAGAACCGGATTGAAACATAACTAATTCGCCCACCGATGGAAGAATACTATCTGACATAATTACTCCGGTTGAATCAAATAATTGAATTGAAGCATAATCAATAGTCCACCTGCCTTCGTGCCTGTATAATTTTTTTGCATGGCGGTCTTCCTTTTCACAACTCATAATAATAACTGCACAGGATAAAAATAATAAGCAGTTGAATATATTTTTCATACTCAATCTTTTTTAGGGATAATAAACATTAAACTTAAACCAAATTGCCACCCGTAATCGTTAATGTATATTAAATTGTTATTGCTTTCCGATGTTAACTGGTCAGCTACAAACTGATGGTAATCGGCCGGCAAGTATTCAGTTGGCCACGAAGAATTCACCAGGAGCGCCGCATCAGCTTTATATCCGGCTAAATCAGAATAGTAATTCAAGTAAGTGCTTCCATCTTTATTAAATGGCTTATAAATTTTTGCGGCTTTAAAAACCACCTGCACATACTTGATTCCAAAACCAACTTCGCCACCATAACCACCCATTAACCGATTGGCAGAAAAAATTCCATTCAGGTTTTTTTCAGGACCAAAACTTTCCGTCCCATCATGATAAACATAACTGCAAAACACTTTATTGAATCGCAGTTGAATAGTGCCATTCACCGCAATGTGAAAGTTATTGCCGCCTACACCCAATGATACATCGGTGATCCACTCATTCATATGCAATACTGTTTTTCTGCTTTCACCATTTGCAAAAAATGCTTCGTTTTTAGTTCTTAATAAATTAACACCTGAAGTGGTATTGTAATAAAATCCTGCATCATCGTCACGCATAATCAGGTAACCCCCCTTTATGCTCCAACCATTGGCTGAAGGAAAATCTGCTTTGAAAGGTGTTTTAATACTTGAGGCAAGTTCCGCATTATAAGAATTAAAAAAAGTTGCGAACCCGGGTGCATGAAGCGGATAAATAGTTTTTCCAATTGAAAAATTTACCTGAGCATTTAATTCAAAACAAATAGAAACCAGTAGTATCAGTGAAATTATTTTTTTCATTTCTGATTATTTATAACCTCCTAATTGTAAAAAAAACAATACTCCAAAATTGCTCATCTTATCGTGCAGCTCATTGTAGGCTTCAATATCACCTCCTAAAAGTTTATTATCAATATTATCAATTGTTAATCGCATAAACTGCCATTGATAAAAAACCCTGAGTCCAACAGGTCCGGCTTTAAACTGAATAAATGGTGTGAACCCCACTTGCATAGTACGCAAAAGATCGTGATCGGCATTATCAGAGTATCCAAAAAAATCACCTTGATTCTGAAACACCGAAACATACTTTGCATTTTTACTGGTGTCATCTGTTCGTTTATAAAACCCTTTAAAATTTCCAAAGTCAAGTGAACCACCAACAGCTATATTTTCGCCGCCGCCATAAAATCCCAAACCAAAATTATTTGTGCGCACTTTTAAATACCGGTTTACTTTCTGGCTTTGAAATAAAAACTCTGATTTAGAAACATGGTGCTTGTTGCTCCAGCTCATTTCCCATCCGGAGTTTTCGCCAAACTCAGAACCCGTGGCTATATGAATTCCGCCGAAATTTTTTATTTCATTTAACTCATTTCCCGATACATTATAATAGTTGCTGTTAATTTGATTATGAATATAAATGACCTTGTTAATTTCCCGTGGCTTTGCAAATCCCAAATTATATCCCGCTCTGAAATAAAATTGCGCTTCACAATTAAAAGTAGTGATAAAGAAAATGGCACTAATAAAAATAATCCGTAAAGTGTATTTCATAATCAAATGATTTAATTATCCGATTTACAAATTATTTGTTTAATCATCTTTCGATTTTTCGCCAACAAATTGATGCTCCTTGTATTTGAACAGTACATTAAAAGTGGTCATGGAACCATAACAACGGGTGATGTATTGTTGAAGATTTACTTTCTCTTCATCACTTAACGAGGGATGCGAATTGATTTGCTGCTCCAGCACTCGCATGCGATCACGAAGCATCACAATTTTATGAAAGAATGTGTCAATCGGAACTTCCTTGGGTTGCAATGTTTTATCGAGCGGTTTTAATTCCATCTTCCCTCCTTTCCATTTATCACCGAGCGCCACCGGTTCTCCGATTCCGTTCCACTGCCGAAGAATGCCGAGCAATGATTTTTCTACTTCCGATGTAGTTTCAATTTCAGCTGATATATTTTCAGCATGCATGGTTTCAATCAGGTCATCATCCTTTTCTAATTCCTTAGTTCCATGTTCAATAAAAGTAATGAGGTAGGTATCGAACCGAACACCGATTATTACTCCTTGTCCGTGTTTAGGATGTTGTATTCGTGATCCAACTCCAAGATTCATATTTTAATTTTCGATGAAAATAATTGAAATTATTTTTCCAAGAATAATTATTTGAAATTTTATTCACCCTTAAATATCTGATTGAATACAATTTTAAAATTTCTTATTTGAATTGTTTTTTCAATTCTATTAATCATAAAATATTTTAATGGCTACTCTGAATTTAACTGAGGAATATTACATTGCGCTATGGAACAGAGGCAAGTTTTATTGATGAAAATAAAAACACGCGCTACATCTGTTATGAAGATGAATAGAAAAACGAATTTATTATTACTGCTTATTTTTTTTGTTTGTCAAAATATTTTTGCTCAAACCACACTCTTCACTCTGCTGCCCCCCGATTCAACCGGTGTTGATTTTGTCAATATTATAAAAGACACCAAGGGCTTAAATGTTATCAGTTACGAATATTATTACAATGGCGGTGGAGTTGCCATTGGTGATATTAATAATGATGGATTGCCCGATATTTTTTTCACTTCCAATGTGAATGAATGCCGCTTGTATCTGAATCAGGGAAATTTAAAATTCAAAGATGTAACAGCCGCGGCAGGTGTAATGGCTGGAGGCACTTATCATACCGGAACCTGTATGGTTGATATTAATAACGATGGCTGGCTGGATATTTATGTTTGTCAATCAGTAGCAGAAGCGCAGTACCGGAAAAATATTTTATTCGAAAATAATAAGGACGGCACATTTACCAACCGTGCCGCCGAATATGGAATTGATGATGCAGGATATTCAATGGCCGCTTATTTTAATGATTTAGATAACGATGGCGATCTGGATTTGCTTGTGCTCAATCATCCTCGCAACCTCGACTTTGCCCGTGCTGTTCATTTAGCTTACAATAAAAACGGGGTACTTGAAGCAGTAAAAGATTCCATCACCGCTTACGAATCAGATCAGTATTATGAAAATGTAAACGGAAAATATTTTAACAAAACAAAGGAAGCCGGTTTGGAAACGCATGCATTTGGATTGAGTGCCGTGTTGCAGGATTTTAATGGCGATGGACTCACCGATATTTATCAGGCAAATGATTATCTGAAACCCGATTATCTTTTTATTAATAAAGGCGGAGGAAAATTTGTGAACGAGTTCGATAAATTCTTTGGTCATGGTTCGTACTCTTCAATGGGAAGTGATTATGCCGATATCAATAACGATGGCTTGAGCGATTTAATAACTGTGGATATGCTGCCCGAAGTAAACGAACGGCAAAAACAATTGCGCGGCGGAAACAATTACGACGAGTTTGAAAAAGTAGTGAAGTATGGATTCGGTTATCAGTATGTAAAAAATGTGTTGCAATTGAACAATGGAAACAATACCTACTCCGACATCAGTTATTTCACCGGTATGGCGTTCAGCGAATGGAGCTGGGCGGTGCTCACTGCCGATTTTGATAATGATGGTTGGAAGGATGTATATATCGCCAACGGTTACATGCGCGATATTACGGACATGGATTATGTAAAATTTAAAATGGATTCGATTAAAAAGGAATTGATTAAAGTTAAAACAGATGAAGAGGTGGTGCAGCTGTTAGAAGCCATTCCGCAGGTAAAGGTTTTGAAAAGTTATTTTAAAAATTACGGTGATCTGAAATTCAAACGCGAAATTAAAAGCACCGGCATGGATCATTTCGCACTAAGCTTTGGCGCTGCGTATGCCGATTTGGATAATGATGGCGATCTGGAAATTGTGGTAAATAATTCAAACGACTACGCATTTGTTTACAAAAACAATGCACGCGAATTGCAACTTGGTAATTCCATCAGAATAAAATTAAATGGTTCTGCAAAAAATATTCATGGCATCGGCACAACTATTACTTCACACACTGCTTATTTGAAAGATCAAACTATTGTGTTCAATCCCATGAAGGGGTATCTCTCTTCGCACGACAACACAGTGCTGATTGGCATTGAAAATAATTCCACTGCCGATTTAACAATTACATGGCCCGATGGAAAAGTACAGTTACTGAAAAATGTTTCGGCCAATAAACTCACCACCATCAATTATGCTGATGCAATGGTTGCAGCGCATGATTCAATAATCACTAAAACTTTTTTTAAAGATGTAACTGCCGCTACAAAAGTGAATTACACTTATACCGAAAATCAATACATCGATTTCAAACTCGAGCCATTGCTTCCTCATCGTTTTTCGCAAATGGGTCCGTGCATTTGTGTGGCCGATTTTAATGGCGACAAGCTCGAAGATTTTTTTGTGGGTGGCGCAAAAGATAAACCGGCAAAAATATTTTATCAAAATAGTACCGGAGGTTTTGCAGGCTCTGATCAAGCATTGTTTTATACTGATAAAATGTATGAAGATGGTGCCTGTTCTGCTGTTGATTTCGACAAAGATGGTGATATAGATATAATTGTAACAACAGGAGGAAATGAATATCCGAATGATAAAATGAAGTATCCGGTTCGATTTTATAATAATGATGGAAAAGGAATTTTTTCGAAATCGACTTATTCATTCCGCGTTTTCACAAGCAGCAATTCTATTTCTGTTGCCGATTTTAATAAGGATGGAAACACCGATATTTTTATCGGTGGCCGATCGGTGCCCGGTCATTATGGAATTATTCCAAACAGTTTTTTACTCTCTATTATTAATGATTCATTAATTAATATTTCGTTTCCGCAATTAACAAACGCAGGAATGGTAACCAGTTCGGCGTGGGCTGATATGAACAACGATGGATGGAGCGATTTGATTTTAACAGGCGAATGGATGCCCATTTCGGTTTTTTATAATGATAACGGAGTGCTGAAACAAACCTCTTCAACCATTGAAAACACAAATGGTTGGTGGAATAAAATTATTACCACCGACATTGATAATGATGGCGACCAGGATATTGTTGCTGGAAACTTAGGAATGAACACTCGCTATCGCGGCACTATTGACCGACCTGTTACTATGGTAGTGAGCGATTTTGATGATAACGGCAGTACCGATTGCATCATCAACACTTATGTAAAAGGGCAAAGTTATCCCATTGCCATTCGCGATTATGTGCTGGATCAAATGCCTTACCTGCGCAAAAAATTTTTACGATACAAACCGTATTCAGCAGCCACATTGCAAGATATTTTTACTGCCGATCAACTGGCAAAAGCCACCAACTTTACGGCTAACAACATGTACTCATCTGTTTTTTTTAATGATGGCAATGCCGCATTCGTACAAATGCCATTGCCAAATGAAGCGCAGTTTTTTCCGGTAAACGGAATTCAGGTGGCAGATATAAATACTGATGGCATTTCAGATTTATTACTTGCCGGCAATGATTACAGCACCGAAGTAGAAACCGGTCGGAATGATGCCGGCATCGGGCTTGCCTTGCTCGGCAAGGGCAATGGAACTTTTACTTCTATGTCTGTTACACAATCGGGATTTTTTATTCCCGGTGATGTGAAGTGTTTAGAGAAAATTATTGTTGGCGGGAAAACTGTTTTTGTGGCCGGAAAGAATAAAGACAAACTGCAATTCATAAAAATGGCGGAATAACTATTTATGGTATTTTCTTTAGCATATAGCATTTAGCTATTAGCGAAATACAATGCATCAAAATTCTAATCAATAACAACACTAATCAATCAATATTCTTTACACACCATTTGCTTGCGTTAGATATATTTGTTTTATGATGGAAATGCCGAAGACCAACAAGAGCGAAAAAAAATGTTATCGGTTTTTATAAACTAAAAGCAACCCCAATAAAAATTTATGATAGTTTCTATAACTAAAATCGAATTAATTTCTTATTCAAAACTTATTGGCTTTTTTAAGTTTAATGGACAAATTATAAAAGAGTTGAAACAATCAAAGTGTCGAAAATTTAAAGTAACAAGCAATTGGAATTTGAAAGTGTGGTACACAATGTCTTTATGGTTAAATGAAAATGAACTTAATGATTTTTATAGAAATGGAACACATTTAGAAGCAATGAAACAATCTAAAAAATTTTCTTCTAAAATTAAATCAAACCGAATTTATAATGAGGATTTGATAAGTTGGAAAGAAGCAAAAAAATTATTTGTTAAAAATTAATCCCTCAATAATCACTCGGTCGGGACAGAAAAAAAGCCACTCCCCTTTTTACAGAGAGCAGCTTTCTTTCAAATTAAAAGTTAAAATCTAAAAACGAAAAATCAGCAGCTCATTTTTAACTTTTCAATTTTACTTTTTCACTAAATTTAACTATTCACTACTGCACCACTACTTCTACCGGAGCGGTAAAATTCAACACATTACTTGCACCCTTGTAGGCGCCAATAAAAGTGTAGCGATCGCCCGATACTAAGCCATCGACACTGAAACTGCGGCGGGTTTCAATAGTGGTTGGCCACAGGTTTCGGTCAACATTAACATCCTTGGTATAGCGAATAAGGTAGGCAGCACCCGGCTGACCGCCAAACTCAATATTACCGCGACCGGGCTGCCGATCGGGCAACACAGTAAAAACTGTTGGAACAGCAAACGGACCCACCGGCTGAGGTATGCGCGCCATAGTGTAGCCACTGCCTTGCAGTTTCACCTCATCGCCATTGGCGGTGGCATTAATATACACCCCGTTTTTACTGGTAGCTTGAAGCAACAAACTTTTCGAAGCATTTTTTTCAGCAGTTTGCAATGGTGTGCCATGCTCTGCAGTTGCCAGTTTTAATTTGTAATCATCAATAAGCGCCTGGTAGGCAGCCATTAAAACCGGCAACGCCGGAAAATCAGGATTGGCATCCAGGGCATCGTGCATGGCCTGGGTTACAGTTGCCAGCGCATCCTGACGGGTGCGCGTGTAATTGGTAATCACTTTTTGTTTTCGCATTTTATGTAATTTTAGTTTTAAAAAAAATGGTTTAGAACACAGGGCAAACCTATTTTACAAAATGGAGCGAAATTCAGTATTGCAGTTAGCGTAAGCTTTAATTTCGCCAATAACCTGCTTACAGGCGTATGTGGACTGTTTCAACTGATGCCCATAAATTTCAATTATAAAACAGTAATCAGATATCACTCTACTCATTATACATGAGACCATTACTGCCACAGCGGTGTCTCTCTGTGAATTGCCTTGAGCCATGAGAATAAACAGTTGCCTGACCGCTAAAAACCCCCGTGTTCACCGCACACATATAAGCACTGCATAGGTGAAACCCGGCGTAGGTATAAGTTCAATTTTATTGAATCTATTTTTACATTTTTATAAGACCAACAATGCAAACAAAACTCATCAATAATTATCCATTCATTTCTTACAAAAGAAAATTTTTTGAGGCAGAAGAAATGAAAAAGCGCTGCACCGATTTTTTTTCATGGATGAATGAAAGAAGAACCGTGCGTGATATTTCAGATAAACCTGTTGCTAAAGAAGTGATTGAAAATATAATTATGACCGCTTCCACTGCACCATCGGGCGCACACAAGCAACCGTGGACATTTTGTGTAGTGAGCAATGCGGATATAAAAAGGAAAATACGAGTGGCTGCAGAGCAGGAAGAAAAAGAAAGTTACGAGGGCAGAATGACAGCCGAATGGCTTAAGGATTTAGAGCCGATAGGAACCGATTGGCATAAACCGTTTTTGGAAACGGCTCCGTACCTCATAATTGTTTTCAAAAGGAATTATGAAATTGAACCCAACAATCATAAGCACCAGAATTATTACACAGTAGAAAGTTGCGGCATTGCTTGTGGATTTTTATTAGCCGCCATTCATCATGCAGGATTGGTTGCACTTACACACACGCCAAGCCCGATGAATTTTTTGTCGCAAATTTTAAATCGCCCCGAAAACGAAAAACCTTTTTTACTAATTCCTGTTGGCTATGTGGAAAATCCAGTGATACTGACCACCTGAAACCGATTTAAACTGACCACTGAAAACCGGAGCAAACTGACCAGCAGAATCCGGTTCAAACTGACCACCCGTTTTAACATGTTGTGTGTGTAAGATTCTGTCATAGGCGACGGCAAGGG
>CAMDOA010000032.1 GCA_945903305.1 Chitinophaga pinensis | reverse complement strand
TTATTCGTAAAAGGGTCAAGCGTTGGAATGCGCAAACCATTGATAGCTGTTTTCACATACCGGTCGCCGATTCCGCGCACTGTTATAAAACTTCCGTTTGTTGAAACACCTGATACACGCGCCACGGCAGCAGTAACATTTGCATCGCCGGTTTTCTTAATTGTTTCAGATGAAATATAATCAAGTGTAACGGCAGAACTTTTTTTCATGGATTCCACGAAGTATTCCTTGGAACGAATACTTTTTGCATTCACTTCTATTTCTTTGATTTCATGCGCTGTTGATTTAAGAATAAAATTCTTGATAAGGACTTCTCCTTTCTTTGGAAAAATAATTTCTTCAACTACTGCATATCCTACATACGAAACAACCAATGTTTGAGTTGAGGTATCAGACAAATTAAGAGAGTAGTTTCCATCCAGATCTGTAACCGTTCCAACCGATGGTTTTAATTTCAAAACAATTGTAACACCAATCAATGTTTCGCCTGTTGCATCAGTAATTTTTCCTCTTACAATTCCCTGTGCTTTCGAATCAGTGTAAAAACTTAATGTAATAAGTATTGAAAGAAATATTTTTTTCATGGCTAAACAAATAGAAAAGGCATCAGAAAAACTGATAGTATTTTTTTTGATGCCTTTGATTCTATGTAACTGAATTTTTAGTTCTTAATTATTTTTTTGTATGAAGTATTTCCGTCCGCACTTAATTGAAGAATGTATATTCCATTGGCAAGCATGGAAAGATTCAGCTGTTCAGAATTCTTTGCGGCTTTGCCATCGAACTCGTTGTATTCTAGAATTTTTCCTTCTAAATTATAGAGTGTGAAATGCGCATCTGATTTTGTTTGATTATAAGTAATCGTTATAAAATCATTTGTTGGATTTGGATAAACAGAAAAAGTTTCAATTCCGGATGAAACCAAATCTCCAATGCCGGTTGTATCAATTACTGTATCTGTAGGAGAAACATAAGTCAAACATGATAGCAATATTTCATTACCAACCGCAGAATCTGCAACATAATTTTGTACACCGCCAGTTGGTGTTCCTATTTGAATATTCAGTTTAAAAGAGAAAGTGCCATCAGTTGTAAACTGCCCAATTAAAACTTTATTCTCCACTGTGTCGAATCCTTTCGATCCGTTCAATGATGCCCACGAAGCATTATATGTTGAAAGTAAATTTCCAACCTGATCGGCATCAAAAACATCCAATTCAGGAGTAGTGAATCCTACGAATGTTACTTGCTCAGGAGTTCCAGCCATAAAACCATCTTTCTGTGTGAGTGGGATACCTGCATCCGCATCATTGTTCTGTAGAACCTGAGGAACAAAATTATTTATAGCATTAGCCACAGTGTCATCAACGGTTTTAAGTACTCCGTAATTTCCTGCACAAGCAGCACCAACAGAAAACCACGAATCAACCATTACTGTATTTGTGCGGGCTTGTGTTTTAGTAAAAGTTGGTGAAGTAGCACCACGATCAATGTTATTAAAAAATAAAGTGGTGGTTTCAAGGCGCAATTCATGACCGGGCACTCCGTAAGCTGCCTGAAACTTATATCCCTGAAGCATATCAGCATAAACACGATAGGTTACTGAACCAATTGGTAGAACTCCTCCAACTGAATTAGCAATGGTGTCGTTTTCATTCGAAACATAATATACTTCCACTTCCACGCACTCCAATCCGTTTTGTGCCCGGGCAAATAATACAAGAAGACTGAACGCAAGTAGCAATGTAATTTTTTTCATAACAGATTAATTATTTTTTTGATTGTGTTTTTTAATAGCGCAAAAGTCTATTTAGAATATTACGACAATCTTAATCTGATGCTATCAGTTCGTTATGTTAGTGTAAACAAAATTTGAAACACCAATCAAAAGCAAATACTTCGCTATGTTAATTCGAGAATAAATTTTTTATCGAAGCGGGAATGTTAATCCTTGAAAAAGTATTTCATTGCCAATCGGATTTTCAGCCACATAATTTTCCACCTTTCCATCGGGAGTTCCGATTTGAATATTTAATTTAAAGGAGAGTTCACCATCAGTGGTAAGTTGAGCTATCAAAACTCTGTTCATTGGATGCACGCCAACCGAACCACCAAATGATGCCCATGAACCATTGTCGGTTGAAAACACCTGCCCCTTTCCAATATGATTTGTTTTACCGAATATCGAAATCAGATTGCTATCAAGTCCAAATACTGTAACCACCGAAACAGGTGATGTTGGAAACATTCCATCTCGTAAAACTAATGGAATGCCTGCTGAAGAATCTTCATTACTCAATAGGCCACCATTGCTGACTAATGATTTTGTTGTGTCATCACTTTTAAGAATTGCAAAATAATTTTCCGCTGCTGCGCCTACCGACAACCGTGAATCAAGTAGTAATAAACTGTTATTCAATTTATCGGATGATAAGTTATTCGCTACCGTTGTACCAAAATCTTCAGCGTTGAAGAAGGAAGTAGTTGTCGCTATTTGCATTGAATGCCCCGGCACACCATACGCTGCTTGAAACCGGTAAGCAGGAAGCAGGTCAACAAAAATTCGGTACGAAACAGAACCCGCCGGCAAGTATCCTCCGCTCTTTGATTTTGCATCGGCTGAATCAGAAACATAATATTTCTCAACAATTATTTTTTCAAGTCCATGCAGAGTTTGCGAATAAGTTGGTGTAAAAAAGGAAAGTAAAAAAGAAGTGATAAATAATATTCGCATGGCTGTTTTATTAACGATGCAAAATTAATTCTACCAAGTGCTTGCATACTTTCTGCTCTATTAAGTTTATATTAATTATTGGTCGCATTACCAGTTACCAATTTGTTCACATCAACTTAATGGTTTAATCATACTGGCTTAATTATTTATTTATGTTATCAATTGAGTTTTGCGCATCATTTTATTAGCGCAATTCTCATGAATACATTGACAGAAAATTTAACAGAAAAAGTAAATTTCTACATTGACAAGGAATCCTACCTGGTTTATAAAAATGATAAGTCATACATGCTTCCTAAAAAAGAATTTGAGTTATTGTGTCTGTTAAACTCAAAACCGGGAAAAGTTTTCAGGCGCCTGGAAATATTTCAGGCCATATGGAATTCAGATAATATCATGAATAACCGAACCATAGATGTTCACATCAGCAGAATCAGAGAAAAGTTGGGAGAAGAAATGATACGAACTGTAATTGGTATCGGATATAAATTAGTATTGGACTAACAATACCATCAGGCTTTAAGCTGCAACTACTTTCCCTACCAGTTCAAACAGGATATTCATGTGAACAGGTTTTGAAAGATACTTAACCCCGCCGGCGTCAAAAGAAATTAAAGCAAGGTATTCATCATTTGAGGCACTCAAAAAAATAATCGGAATGTTTTTAAAACGCTCGTCGGCTTTCAGTTGCCGGCACATTTTAATGCCATTTGATTTTGGCATCAGTATATCCGATACAATTACATCCGGCTGAAACAATTCAACCTCCGTTATTCCCTGATATCCATCCTGCGCGGTATGCACATCATATCCGAATTTTTTAAAATTGTAACTGAGCAAATCAAGAATATCCTGCTCATCATCCACTAATAAAATTTTTGTGTCTCCTGTTTTCATAGAGAGGGGTTAGGGGTGAGGTTTTTTATTAGCAAAGTATTTTCCGTAGATTTATAAATCTACCACATGTCATACAGAGCTCGTCGAAGTATCTCATTACCCCCAACAATCAATAATGTCATATGCTAACATAACAAACATAAAATCGTCGAAATTCTCCATAAATCAATCCCTGATTCATATTATGGGTCACCCCGTTTCATATTGTGGGTGTCCCTGATTCATATACTGAGTCTCCCTGATTCACATAATGTGTCACCATAATTAACATACTGCCACTCACTGATTAATATACCAGGTCATACCGATTAGCATAGTAAGTCTCCCTGTTTAATACATGGTATCACACTTACAGGCATCATACCTAACTATTATTAAAATATCGTGTCAAGTGAATCTCAATAGACTTCTTCGGAAAATATTGGTAAGAAATAATTTCGCGTCTGTTCCCCTCTCCATTTCGGAGCGGGGTTAGGGGTGAGGATTTAGAGAAGAATGATTTTCCGAAGAAGTCTGATACAAAACGGTGTTGCCTTAAAATATTGAGTTGAATAAATTCAATAATTATTTCAGCAATGTAACATCACCTTTCAATTGTCCCACAGTGCCAACATCACTATCATTATATTTATAAAGCAAAACCCAAACAAATACTCCGGTGTTTTCTTTAAATCCATGAAAAGTTCCGTCCCATCCTTCCGTTTGATCAGTAGTTGAATAAATTAATTCTCCCCACCGATTAAAGATTCTGAAATCATAATCAATAAAATCGCAAATAAATTTTGGTTGAAAAACATCGTTCATTTCATCTCCGTTCGGAGTAAACGCAGTTGGTACAAAAATATGGCAGTCACAAATTTTAAATCCGACATGAATAGTATCAGTTGCAGTTGCGCATACATTGGTTACATCTACCCAATATGTTGCAGAATCAGTAATTGAAATCGAAGGTGTGGTATATTGATATCCGGAAATATATGAACTGTTGTGCCACAAGTAAGTTGAAGCAGTATTCTGAGCATTTAAAATCAATTCATCATCGGGGCACTTAACAGTATCCGCTCCAAAATTCACAAATGGAAGTGGATAATAAATAACAGAAATTGTATCAGCAGCATTGCAAATACTGATAGTAACAGTCACATGATAATTTCCTGAAGTGGTTACAATATAAATTGAATCAGTTGAACCATCCTGCCATAAATAAGAAGCTCCGGGTTGAGTGGCATCCAACAAAATTGTTTGCCCGGGACATAGCGAAGAATCGTTTCCTAAATTAACACTTGACGCATTTATATAACTCACAACTATACTATCTCTGATAGCGGCACATGAACCTGCAGTTACATCTACCCAGTAAATTCCGGGAGCGGCAACTGTGAAAATTGCATTGACAGAATTATCTTGCCAGGAATAAATTGAATTTGCAGTAGTTGCATCAAGTAAAATTGTTTGCCCCGGACAAAGGGTTGTATCGTTTCCGATATATACTGTTGGTGGATTTACATAAGAAATATTTATGGTGTCAGAATTTGTACATGGACCAACGGTAACTTCAACCCAGTACATTCCTGCTGAGGATACATTGAATGAAAAGTTAGTTGAACCATCATGCCACAAATAAGTAGCTCCCGCAGTACTTACAGTCAGTGTTAATGTTTGACCTGCACACAAAACTGAATCGTTTCCAAGATTTACAAGAGGAGGATTATTATAAGTGACATTTATGTTATCACTATTCGAACAACCATTTCCATCAGTTACTGTAACTGCATAATTCCCTCCACTCACAACATTGTATGTTGAATTGATGCTTGAGTTTTGCCAATTGTATGTTGCACCTGCAAGAGTCGCATCTAATAAAAATGTTTGACCTGCACACAATGTTGTATCATTTCCAAGAGCAACTGCAGGAAGTGAATTGAAAGTAATGATGATGTTATCACTTATAGGTGAACAGTTTCCAATTGTAACAGTAACTGAATAGGTGCCTGCATTCAAAACATTGAAGGTAGCATTTGTTGAATTATCTTGCCACAGATAACTTGCGCCTGCTGTTGTTGCATCCAACAATACCGATTGTCCCTGACAAACTGCTGTATCGTTCCCAAGATTTACAGAATTCAGTGTTGCAAAATTTACATTTATGGAATCAGTAGCTGTGCAACCGCTTACATTTACTGTTACAAAATATAATCCTGTAATAGAAGCGTTAAATATTGAGTTCGTTGAACCATCCTGCCACACATAAGTTGCGCCGGCTGTTGTTGCATCCAAAACAAGAGTTGCACCTGCGCAAAGTGTAGTATCATTTCCTAAACTAAATGCAGAACCACCCCCGCCACCAATAACATTCACAACAATAGTATCATGTGCTACATAACATCCCCCATTTGAAACAGCAACAATGTAAGTTCCGGTTTGTGTTACATTAAAAGTTTGATTGGTTGACCCATCCTGCCATAAATAATTTGCACCAACATTTCCGGCATCAAGCAATAATGTATTTCCAAAACAAAGTGTCGTATCGTTTCCAAGATTTACAGTACTGCCTCCCCCAGTTGGTTGCCCTGAGAAAATTGAATAGCTTGTCCAGGTTCGTGTACTCACAGCATACAACCATGCAAGATTATTGGCATACGAAAAGCGAAACCCATTATTAGTTACCGCGGATGCAGGTAAAAATGAAGTGCCACTGTATGCACCGGTTGCTTTATTAAATAGTAATATACTTTTTGCTGACCAGTCTTCAATACCAATTTCATTTCCCAAACAACCTGTATAAATCACACTTGTCCAGTTAATATTTCCAACCGGAACAGGCATTCCGGTTAAAGGATATGAACCAAGAAATGATCCGTTTGATCTTGCATATCTTGAAATAGCTCCGTTGAAATAAAAAACTATTTCATCAGCTTCACAATCATAATCACCACACGATTGAGCATCGGGTTGATTTTGCCCAGGATAAATTAATGTGCCTGTATTTAATGCATTACCGCTTCCATCTAAATCAGAAGTCCATAAACCGAAATTAAAATAGCCTGTTCCTTCCACCTGGTTGGTATTCGGATTCCACCACAATCCTCTGAAATCAAATCCCCCATTGGTTTGATACAACGGATTTCCGGCAGCATCAAAAGTTTCATACGGAAAAACGGGGCTACCGGCAATGATTGCATAATACAAATTCAGATTTGGGTTGAATGCAACACCTGATGCATTAGTTCCACCGGCCTGAACATATGTAAGTGATATTCCCTGAACCGCAATTGGTAGAATAGTACATTGCGCAAAAGAATTAGTTGAAGAAATAAAAGATAATACCGACACATAAAGAATCAATACTGATTTCCTGCCGACTGAATCTATAATTTTTAATATCGCATTCTTATTCATTCTGCGAATGTAAATGTTCAAAGCGAACCTTAATTATCATTAATTCAACAATATTACGGGTTGAATACAATGCTTGGAAATAGGTTACCTCACCACTATAATTTTCTGCACCGCTTCCACATCAGCAGAATCAGGGAAAAGTTGGGAGAAGAAATGATACGAACTGTAATTGGTATCGGATATAAATTAGTATTGGATTAACAATACCACCTGGCAATTAAGCTGCAACCATTTTCCCTACCAGATCAAACAGGATATTCATGTGAACTGGTTTTGAAAGATACTTAACACCACCAGCGTCAAAAGAACTTAAAGCAAGGTATTCATCATTTGAGGCGCTCAAAAAAATAATCGGAATGTTTTTAAAACGATCATCGGCTTTCAATTGCCGGCACATTTTAATGCCACTTAATTTTGGCATCAGTATATCCGATACAATCACATCCGGCTGAAACAATTCAACTTCGGTTATACCCTGATATCCATCCTGTGCGGTATGCACATCATATCCGAGTTTTTTAAAATTGTAGCTGAGCAAGTCAAGAATATCCTGCTCATCATCCACCAATAAAATTTTTGTGTCTCTTGTTTTCATAATGCAAATATTCCATTACCGGAGTTATTGCAAAGTTGCGTTTATGTTAAGGTATTATTAATAAAAAAAAGTCCCGACACTTTTGGAATCGGGACTTTACCTAAAACAACAACCTGTAAGTTCTGCTTACTTAGGATGCGTCTTGAGTGCGAAATAATCAGTTGAATGTTAACTGGACTTTACCACATCGTTATTGAATGGTGAATTGATGAATAAGAAAGTAGTTACATTTTTTTTCTCTCTTTAATATTATTTTAACTGAGTCGGTTAACATATTATGCGTATAATAAATAATTTCCCAACCGTCATTTCCCAACCTGTTTAAATATTCTACCTCGCTCGGAAAATTCAAATCTTTGGTTTCTTTTTTACTGTTATTTTCAAAAAGTTTTTTAATGGTTCGATTACCTTTTAAAGTATAATCAAAAAAAAATATTCAAATGTTTTCATGGGGTTAATTTTTATGGCAATAAAATTAGCTTGCTTTTCAAATTCAATAGTTAACAAATCATCATATCATCTAACAGCAATGGAATTTTATTTTAGCGATTTTCAGATGTCGTTAACATTTTTTATTTTTTTTGATTTCGCATTTAAAATAAAAAACACCTTCCTGTAAAACAGAGATGGTTTTAATTTTCAATCTTTAATTGCCCTAACTTATTAAAAATTTCAGATGCTTTAAAAACTGATTTTCTTAGTCAGTTTATGAACTTTGTTTAATGCTTTAAAAGCTTTTTTAGTTGCTGTTCTATAGGCAGCAAGATCTTCTTTATTCGGCATTTCAACATTTACTTTTTTTCCAGCAGCCGCAAATTCATCCCACTTAGTATTACACTCATTCCATAATCCATTTAATTCTTCAATTTTTTTTGTTTTCATTTTGTTGCTTTTAAAAAAATTTTAACAAATTAAATTTTAATATTAAGTTAATTTAATTCCAACAGTAGTTTTTATTGGAGCAACGAATATAAAAATATTTCAGAAGAATGTTATTACTATGCTTTAAATAATTCTTATGAACTAGATTTCATTGAAAATTGGAAGGGTAAATAATTTCAACATTAATTAATCACAATTCAAAAAAAAACTGTTAATTCAAGTTGCCTTTTTTTCCTTTTAGATATTCTTTGTAAGCTTCGCGGGCAATGCCTTCGCACAAACCAATTTTAGGTATATAAACCTCAACTGCAGACACCCATTTCATAATGCGGACAAATATTTCACCTGCTGGAATAATTACATCTGCTCGGTCAGGATTCAAATCATATTCCTTCATTCGTTCTTCAAAAGTGTGCACCTTCAAATCATCAATCATTTCGTTGAGTTTATCAAATGAAAGCGCTTTTCCTGGTTTAATGCCAGCTAATTTTGAAAAACTATTGATGTTACCTCCTGATCCTACTATTTTAAAATCTTGTAAATCACCCGCCTTATTTTTTACCCACTCTTTCATTTTCTTCCAGTCATTTTTATTAATCTGGTCTTGAAGAATCCGAAGTGTTCCAATTCTAAATGATTTTTTATCAATTGGTATTCCTTGTGAGAACAAAGTTATTTCAGTACTACCTCCCCCAACATCTACAAACAAACAATTGCTATCCATTTTTTCTGCTAAAGAATTCTGACTATCAAAAATTAAGTCAGCTTCAAAATTTCCTGAAATAATTTCAATATTAATTCCGGTTTTTCTTTGAATTCGATTGATAATATCTGGGCCATTTACTGCTTCTCGCATAGCAGAAGTAGCGCATCCTTTATAATGAATAACATCATTTGCTCGCATCAAATGCTTAAATGCTAACATGGTCTCTTCAAGGTGAAGTACTGAAACTTCAGGAATTTTATGATTCGTAAATGCAGTAACACCCAACCGAACAGGAACACGAATTAAAGAACTTCGCTTAAAGTAAGGAGCTTCACTATTAACCAAAACATTTGAAATAAGTAGTCGCACTGAATTGGAACCCACATCAATCGCTCCAATTTTTTTTATTTCCACTTTCTCAATTTTTCTTCAAAAATAATTTCAATGTATTTATTATTTATTGTTTATTCTCAACATAACAATTGTTTAACAGCAATTAATTGGGATGCAATGAAAAATATCTCAATTACGAAATTGAAATAAAAAAAAAGATTTATGGCGCGTAGGAAAGTGAGTTTTCATGTGCAATTGGCATGAATAAATACCAGCCAATAATGAGTAGTAGATTTTTTTCTGAAAACTTAACTGCAACATTATGAATTTCCACATCTGCATTATAATGTTCATCAGCAACATTTAACTTATAAGTTATTAGATAGGAATATTGTTCATCATAAATTACCAACTCAAATAATGGATCATTGTGATAATGCATGTGATAAATTTTATTCATGAAATTAATCCTCCATTTAGGTGACTGTAATCGATCCTGATCTATGGTTGCTATCAGATCATCGTGTTCATTAACAAAATGAATTTTTGTTTTCCAAAAACCTGCTCTGCTTACTTTATATAAAGAACCATCCACAATACAAGTTGCTTCATGATAGGATTTGTTGGTATCAAACACAATTCTTGCAATCATTTTATCGCTGCTTATTAATTCATAAGAAAGACGATTTCCTTTTACATCCTTTTTCCTGATCATATTGATTTAAACCTTGCGGAAAACTAATTTCTCAACCTACCTGTTAATGTTAAGCAATAATTAAGGATATGTTAAATACTTCTTTTAAAGAGAAGTGGGGTATTAATTACTTTAAGGCTTTTATAAGATCATAAAGAAATTTCACCATACATAGATTTTACTTTTAAGATAATTATTTGGTGCGCAAATAATTTGCATATTCTTAAGGCTTTTTAGTTGGAATAAAAATTATTCTTTTCCGTTCAGAAAATTTTTATACCACCATCCCGATTGCTTGATGATTCGTTTTTGTGTTTCGAAATTAACATGCACCAAACCGAAGCGCGGGTAGTATCCTTCGGTCCACTCAAAGTTATCAGTGAGCGCCCACACAAAGTAGCCGCTGATTTTGTGTCCGTCGGCTTTGGCGTGGTGCACCTGCCTGAGGTAGCCGGATAAATAATTAATGCGCTCCTCATCATTTATTTTTTCGTTCTGCTCTTCATCGTGAAAAGCAGCGCCGTTTTCGGTGACGATAATTTTTTTGACACCCGAGTAGCTGCTCATTTTTTTTATCATCTCATAAATTGCTTCAGGATAAACTTCCCAATCCATTGTGGTGTGATAGACCTTGCGCTTGTTTGCCGGAATCACTTTTGCCTGCAGGTATGGCACGAGGTAAGTGTGCGCCACCACCTCGCGCGTGTAATTCTGGATGCCCACGAAATCGAAATCAGCAAGCATTAAATTTTCGTCGCCTGGTTTTATGTATCGCTCAATTTTTTTCAGCAGCGGAAGTTCATTGATGGGATAACCCATACCCAACGATGGTTCGATGAACAGGCGATTGAGCAAAGCATCAATGCGGTTGGCTGCGGCTATATCTTTTGCTGAATTGGAATTAGGTGTAATGTAGGAACACGAAAATGTACTGCCGACTTCTGCGATTGCAATTTCATTTTTAATAATCTTCGCACCTGTTGCCTGGCACAGCACAGCATGATGAACAGCGGGCAGAAATTTTTTTAATCCCTTTTCGCCCGGTGCGTGAACACCGAGAAAGTATCCGGCACCGGTGAATACCATTGGCTCATTCAGTATCATCCAGTGCTTCACACGGTCGCCGAAGGTGCGGATGCAAAGTGTAACATATTCTGAAAACCAGTGAATGATTTCGCGATTGGCCCAGCCGCCTTTGTGTGAGAGCGCGAGTGGTAAATCCCAATGATAAAGAGTGACCCACGGTACAATGTTATTGGCGAGGCATTCGTCAATCACACGATTGTAGAAATCAATTCCGGGTTGATTGATTGCTCCGATTCCATTCGGTAAAATGCGCGACCACGAAATAGAAAAACGGAAATTAGGAATGTGCAGTGATTTGATAATGGCAATGTCCTGTTTGTAGTGATGATAAAACTGACTTGCATGATGGGGAGTGTCGCCATTCAGAATTTTTTTTCTGCGTTCTGAAAAAGTATCCCAGATAGAAAATCCTTTTCCGTCAATGTTATGTGCGCCTTCACTTTGCGGTGCTGAGGCGGAGATGCCCCAGATAAAATCGTCGCCAAAATTTTTACTATGAAATTGTTCTTCGGTAATTGAATGATTCTTCGACAAGCTCAGAATGACAATTTAGAATTATTGAAACAAAGAATAATGTAAATGCTCAATGGAATCGTCCACCGTTTTACCGGCGTGGTTGGCAATGATGGTGTCGAGTATGTCTTCTGTGATGTCAGGATAACTGACTTCAACAGCTTTTTCATTTTTTAACCAGTCGATTACTTTATCAGCATACTTTGATTTTAGTTTTTTCATGACCGGAACATCCATACTCTTGAGCATCGCTGCATTGCAATGTTGTTCGTACTGCGTTTTCATCGGAATCACTAATAATTTTTTATTCAGAAAAAGCGCTTCGCTCGTGGTGCCGAAACCGGCATTGCATAAAACTCCCTTGCACGCTGCCATGCTATCTAAAAACGATGTTGCATCGAGTGGCTGAATGCTGATATTTTTTTCGCTGTATTTCTTCTTACTGAATTTTGAAAACACTTTCCACTCTTCGTTTTTATATTGCTTCAGGAATTTTATGATTCGTTCATCACTGTATGATGGAAGATAAACCGTGTAGTAATTTTTATTCTTCACTTTCAATTCACGAACCTGTTTACGAATAATGGGAGTGAAAACATTTTTATCCAAAGCTTTGAAATGAAAACCATAATTGAAAGTTGTGGGTGAATAATGTTCGAGCACCATTTTGCCAAGCATATCAGTCTTTTTTGGTTTCGGTGCAAGCGGATGCAATGTTGCCACCTGATTGCTTAAACCAATGCAAGGTTTTTTCGCCAATCGTGCAGCCCAACTTGAAACCGGTTCGAAGTCGCTTATGATCAAATCATATTTTTCTACTGGCAAACTTTTTATTTCGCGTAGCAGTCGAAGCGAATTCATGTGCAGGTAAGTGTTCCATACATCCACTCCACCACCCTTCCCGAAAATAAAACTGAGTCCGTTGAATTTATATTTTACTTCAAATGGCAATTGAATATCGAATTGCGTTCCGCTCACGAGCACATCCACTTCGCCTTTCGTTTTCAGCAGCGGAACAATTTCCATTGCGCGCGTGATGTGTCCGTTACCGGTTCCCTGTGCTGAGTACAATATTTTCATAAAGTTGTTGAATGTTTGGAATGCTGTGACTTTGGTTTTGCGATTCGTTGATGGTTTGTTCATCGAAGTGTAAATCTTCGTAGCGAATGAGATTCCACTTGCCTTCGTTGAATTCAAGTGCCGTTAAATTCTCCACCCAATCGCCGGAGTTAAGATAATGAATTTTCTTTCCTTTCACTTCCACAATTCTGTCTTCGGGTTGGTGAATGTGTCCGCATAAAACATAATCATATTCATTTTCGGCGGCAATGTCAATGGCCGTTTGTTCAAAGTCGCTTATAAAACTCACTGCTTGCTTCACACTGTTTTTTATTTTTTTACTGAGCGAAATTTTTTCTCTTCCCATTTTTGACAAAACAAGATTGACAAAACGATTAAACTTTATCAGTATGTCGTAACCTTTTCCGCCAAGTTTCGCCAGCCACTTTGATTGCTTCATTATAATGTCGAACACATCACCATGAAAAAACCAATGCACCTTATCATTGAGTATCAACAAGAGTTTATCATCAATCACCAGGTTACCGGCTTTTAATCCACTGAAGCGACGCATCATTTCATCGTGATTGCCGGTGAGGTAGTAAACCTTCGTTCCTTCCGACATTAACTTCAGAATTCGTTGAATGACTCTGATATGGTCAGGAGGAAAATATTTTTTCTTGAATGCCCATCCATCAATAATATCTCCGTTGAGAATGAGGATTGGCGTGGAAAGGTTGTGGAGATAGCGACTTAATTCTTTGGCGTGGCAGCCATAAGTTCCGAGATGTACATCTGATATTACAACTGCTTCGGCAGTTCGCTTTTTGGTCATCCAAAAGAGGTTTTGCAAAAGTTCATTTTTAATGTTGCCGTAATGTTTCGACATTGTTAAATGAAAATGATTTAACATTCAGTTAATACATATCCTTTCGAATAAAATAATTTTGCATCTGAATTAAATAATTCAACCATGCAAAAAATTATTCTCTCCCTCGCATTATTATTTGTTTTCGCTTCATGCCAAAACAACAATGAAAATTCTTCTTCTGAAAATGCAGAAAAGAAATCAATCACTTTGAAGGGAAGCGATACAGTTCTTCCGCTTGCACAGAAGGAAGCAGAAATGTTTATGAAAAAAGATTCAACAGCATCCATTATAGTAACAGGAGGCGGAAGCGGAGTTGGGTTTACGGCCATAATTGATGGGACCACCGATATTGCAATGGCATCGCGCGAAATAAAATTAGATGAGAAAACAAAACTGGAACTTAAAAGTGTTGCAGTGAAAGAAGTGTTGATTGCAAAAGATGCGCTGGCTGTAATTGTAAACCCTGCAAATAAAATTTCTCAATTAACCAAGGAGCAACTGAAAGCTATTTACACCGGAAAGATTACAAACTGGAATCAAGTTGGAGGTGATAATTTAATAATAGTAGTGTATGCACGAGAAACAAGTTCGGGCACTTACGAATTTTTTAAAGAGCATGTGATGGATAAAATAAATTATGATAAAGGAGTTCTGAATTTACCAGCCACCGGAGCAATTGTTCAAAGTGTCAGCCAGACGAAAGGTGCAATCGGCTACATCGGGCTTGCATATCTAAACAGTGATGTGAAAGATATTGCCGTGAGTTTTGATGAAGGAAAAACTTTTGTGAATGCTAGTACGGAAAATGTTATTAATGGATCTTATCCGATTACACGCCCATTGTTTTTTTATTACAATGAATCACTTGACAAAAATGTGAAATCGTTTATTGATTATGTATTATCGAAAGAAGGTCAATCAATCGTAAATGAAGTGGGATATGTTCCTGTGAAATAATAACAGCAACAAACATCGCATACATAATTGAGCCCTTGAATTACAGGAGGACTTAATATATTTCTGATTTACATAAAAGGTACGACACATTGCAATCGATATCGATTCTCATTCATTGCAGATTATTTCAGTTATCAAATAGTTAACGCATTGTTAAGTTTAACATTCAATTAACATTCCATTCACTTATTCATAACAATAGCAGGTAATATTTGCATCACCTTAAACAACAAAATAAATTATGCAAATTAAACTACTCAGTCTTTTATCAGTAATCGTGCTTTCGCTCACAGCAGCAAGAGCACAAACAGAAGCACCCATTGACACCTTAACCAATCGGGTAAACATCATCAGCAGCGATGTGGATGTAATGAAGCGGATAAAAATCACCGGTTACATGCAGCCGCAATACCAGGTTGCTGATTCGAGTGGTGTGGCATCCTTTGCAGGAGGCGATTTTACATCAGGTCTGAACAAGCGATTTGCATTGCGCCGTGGTCGTGTAAAATTTACTTATGATTACAGCAATACTCAGTTTGTTATTCAGATTGACGGCGGTGAAAAAGGAGTTTCGTTCACTGATGTGTATGGAAAATATACTGAGCCTTGGTTAAATGCATTTTCTATACAAGCCGGAATATTTAATCGCCCGTGGGGGTATGAAATTCCAATAAGCAGCAGTGTGAGAGAATCACCGGAGCGTGCACGGTGGTCGCAAACATTAATGCCTGGGGAGCGTGATTTGGGAGTAATGGCAGGTTTTCAAATGCCAAAAACAAGCATGTGGAATTTCCTTTCACTGCAAGTTGCAATGGTAAATGGTACAGGAAGATCAGCAAGTGATTTTGATTATCAGAAAGATTTGATTGCACATCTTGGTCTATCAAAAAACATTTGCCACGAAAAAATCAAACTTGGCGTGGGTGGTTCTTACTATAGTGGAGGCATTCGTCAGTTCACAAAATTTGTTTATTCAAACGGAACAAATTCCAGCGGTGTGAAAACATATGTAGTGGATAGTGCTTCAACAAATAAAGATGCAATTGCCGGTCGCACCTATATTGGAGCTGATTTGCAATTTGTTTATGAATCGCCAATTGGTACTACAACCCTGCGAGGTGAATTTATTCAAGGTCAGCAGCCGGCTTTTGGAAATTCAAGTACAACAAGCCCTACTGCTTCAAGCACTTCTGATACATACATTCGAAACTGTCAGGGATTGGTTGCCTACTTTGTTCAGAACATTAAAATCATTAAAAGTGGAATTGTGGTAAAGTATGATATGTACGATCCGAATACTGATGTGGCAGGTGGAGATATAGGTGTGACAGGTAGTAAATTAACTAAAGCTGATATTGCTTATACCACTCTTGGTTTTGGCTATTTATTCTACATCAATGCAAACACCAAGTTGTGTTTGTATCGCGATATGGTATCCAACGAATCAACCAAGTTAAAAGGATGGACGCAGGATTTAAAGGATGATGTCTGGACTTTCCGTTTGCAATTCAAATTCTGATTCACTCGCTTAACAATTTCATAACACAGAAAAAAACTTTCAGGCACTTCAATTGCCAATCATAAAAACATAAAATAAAAAATCATGATTAACAAAATTATATCAATCGTTTTTATTCTTTCTTTCTCTCTTCACACAGCTAACGCGCAGAAGATAAAAGGAAGCGACACTTGTCTTCCGTTAGTACAGAAAGAAGCAGAAGCTTATAAAAAGAAATTTCCAACTAGTTCAATCACCATCACAGGTGGAGGAAGTGGTGTTGGTATTTCAGCACTCATGGATGGATCTTGCGACCTGAGTATGAGTTCGCGCAAATTGAAAATGGATGAAAAACTGAAATTGCAGGAAGCCGGAAAATCGTACAAGGAAGTTATAATGGCCAACGATGCATTATCAGTAATTGTAAATCCTGCAAACAAAGTATCGCAATTAACACGAGTTCAGTTAGAAGGAATATACACCGGCAAAATAAAAAACTGGAAAGAAGTAGGTGGCGATGATTTAACCATTGTGGTTTACAGCCGCGAATCGAGTTCAGGTACTTATGAGTTTTTTAAAGAAAAGGTTTTGATGAATAAAAATTATGCATCTACTGCTTTGAACATGCCTGCCACAGGAGCAATTGTTCAGAGTGTGAGTCAAACAAAAGGAGCTATTGGGTATGTTGGTCTTGCCTACATGGAATCTGATGTAAAAGCAATTGCCGTTTCATTCGATGGAAAAACTTTTGTAAAACCATCAATGGAAAATGCAATTAATAAAACTTATCCGGTTGTGCGCCCGTTGTATTTCTATTACAATGTCACAAAAGAAAAAACAGTAAAACCATTTATTGATTACATACTTTCAGCAGAAGGGCAGGCAATAGTTAAGCAGGTTGGGTTTATACCACTGGCTGCTAAATAAAATTTAGGGGTTAGTATAAATGTGAAACAAGGGCTGGCGCAAAAGTGCCGGCCCTTGTTTTTTTTATAAAATTAAATTTCTGTTTTAATAGTTGGTTCAATCTGAAATTCATTAGGCAGACTCACCATTAATATCTTTCTTCGCATTCCTAAAAAAAAATTCTAAAAAACACCATCAATGAAAAACAAAATCATTACCACGCTTACTGCTATAATTCTGTTTGCAATAAGCGCAACACAATTGCAGGCACAGGCACTCAAGGTTCCGGCACCAAGCCCTTTGCAAACACTCAAACAAAATTTTGGTTTATCAGAAATCACTATTGAATACTCTCGCCCAAGCACGAAAGGCAGAGTGATTTTCGGCGACCTTGTTCCATTCAGTAAAATGTGGCGCACCGGTGCTAACCAGGCAACCAAAATAACTTTTGGCGAAGAAGTAAAAGTTCAGGGAACAACAGTAGCAGCCGGAACTTATGCGCTTTACACTATTCCGGAAAAAGCAAGCTGGACTGTAATGTTGTATAAAGATTTAACAATGGGTGGCAATGTGGATGAATACAAGGCAGAGAATGAAGTTTTGCGATTCAATGTAAATGCTACTGCACTTGCAAATAAAGTAGAAACATTTACCATCAACATTGCTGACATCACAAGCAAAACCGCCAATGTTGAATTGTGCTGGGAGAACACACGGGTTGCTTTTGGTGTATCAGTAGAAATAGATGCCAAAGTGATGAAGAACATTGAAACTACCATGTCAACCGACGCACGGCCATATCACAGTGCAGCTAATTATTATTATGAGAATGATAAAGATTTAACCAAGGCACTGGAGTGGGCCGATAAAGCTTTTCAGAACAATCCGAAAGCATACTGGTCGGCACATTTGAAAGCGAAAATTCAGGTGAAGTTGAAAGATTATAAAGGCGCCATTGCAACCGCACAGCAATCAATGGCATTGGCTGTTGAAGACAAGAATGATGAGTATGTGAAAATGAATCAGAAGCTGATTGACGAAGCCGGAAAGAATAAATAATTTTTTCACGGTTAACTATTTTGAAAGCCGTTACTGATAAGTAGCGGCTTTTTTATTTTGTTGTCTTTTTTGTTTTCGAAAAAAATTTCTGAATCAGTATAGAAAAAAACATAACGAGCAAACAGCCAATAACATTCAGCCAAAGGAAGGCAGTTAAATCTGTAAGCCACGCATACACAATAAATGCTTCTGCTAAAACTGCAGCATAAAAAACAGCAGTGCCACACACTTTCTTCAGATAGAAAGCCACAATAAAAATTCCGAGAATGGTTCCGTAAAAAAGCGAACCTAAAATATTTACTGCTTCTATCAGGTTGCCCAATTTGCTTGCATAAAGCGCTACGATCATACAAAAAATTCCCCAGCCAACAGTTGACCAACGAGATGCATTCAGATAATTATGGTCGCTTGCATTTTTATTTATCAGTCGTTTATAAAAATCAATAACTGTAGTTGAGGCGAGTGAGTTTAATCCGCTTGCAGTGGAACCCATGGAGGCAAGAAAAATGATGGCGATAAGCAAACCAACTAATCCAACCGGAAGATACTGTGTAACAAAACTCAGGAAAATATAATTGGTATCGTTGGTGTCGGCATCGGCATTATTTTTCAGCATTAAATCTTTCGCTTCGTTTCTGATTAATTCAGATTGATTATTTGCTTCAAGCAATTGCATTTGCGCTGCATCAATGGCTTTTTCATTTTTACTTTCAATAGCCGCCACTAACTCATTCACCCGAATTTGTTTTTCAGCATGAGCGAGTTGATAGTTGTTTTCAATTTTTAAAAAATCATTTTTGTAAGTACTGTTTTCAATGCGCTCCACTTCTACCGGATTAAAAAATACAGGCGGCTGTTGAAACTGATAAAAAGTAAATACCAATGTACCTATCAGTAAAATAAAAAACTGCATCGGAATTTTTATCAGCCCGTTCATCACCAATCCCAACCGGCTTTGTGTAATTGATTTTCCGGTTAAATATCTTCCAACTTGTGATTGATCAGTTCCGAAATAAGAAAGCTGTAAAAAAAATCCGCCAATAATTCCCGACCAGATATTGTACTTGTTATCCCAGTTAAAGTTGGTGTCAATAGCATTCAACTTATCCATTTTACCTGCTATGTGAAGCGCATCAACAAAGCCAATGTTCGCTGGCAATAAATGCACAACCATGTAAGCCGCCATAAATAATCCGGAGAAAATAATACTCATTTGTAAAACCTGCGTGTACGATACTGCCTTGGTGCCGCCATAAACGGTATAAAGAATTACTATGCATCCGGTGAATAGGGTGGTGAACCGTATATCAATCTGCAGAATGGTTGATAGCACTATGGAAGGCGCATAAATGGTAATGCCGGTTGATAATCCTCTTTGCAATAAAAATAAAAAGGCTGTGAGCGAACGGGTTTTCAGATCAAAACGCTTTTCTAAAAATTCATAAGCAGTAAACACATTTAAGTTTTTGAAAATGGGAATAAAAGTGATGCAGATAACAATCATAGCTAACGGCAACCCGAAATAAAATTGTACAAACCGCAACCCATCATTATATCCCTGACCCGGCGCCGATAAAAAAGTAATGGCACTTGCCTGTGTGGCCATCACCGATAAACCGATGTGGTACCAGGGCAATTTTTTATCGGCCAATAAAAATCCGTCAATGTTTTTTGTGCCCCTGCTTTTCCAGATACCATAAAGTACAATGGAAAAAAGTGTGACAAATAATACTAACCAGTCAATTGAACTCATTCAAAATAATTGGTAAAAAAGTTCAACCCGATAATAATCACAACTAGTACGGCAACTACAAGCAGATAAACATTTCGCCACGAATGCAGGAACGGTGGTTTTTCATCTTCCATTATTCCATTTCGTTTTTCGGCAAACAAATCAAATTGGTAAAAATGCGGTAAGCACCAGGCACACCTGCAGGCAGTTCTCTGAAAAAAGCCAGTCCGGTATAAACAAAATTTCCTTTACCATATTTTGCAATAATTAAACTTCCGTCCAATTCTTTTTCGCCTGCATCATTCATTGAAAAAAAAGTTTGATAGTTGCTATCAATCTCCGACGCAAAATAAATTCCGCGCTCTTGAATCCATCCTTCAAAATCTCTTCCTGAAATTTTATTCGGAAAAGTAATAGCAGGATGCATTGATTTTACAATGCGGACAGTTGCATTTTCATCAGTCACCCGCTCGCGTGAAATGGTAAACGGATAAGGACCAATTTTCGGTTTCACAGGACCTACGCGACTGTTGGTGTTATACTGCACAATCAGATTTCCGCCATTGCTCACATAGTCCATTAATTTATTGTAATGAACTTGTAGCCGGTCGTTGGTATTATAAGCGCGAATGCCGGTGATTATGGTATTGTACTTTGATAAATTTTCGTTTTCAAGTAATTCATCAGTTAGTTCGGTAACTGAATAACCAATTTGTTTTAAACAAGCTGCCACATCATCACCTGCACCAGGAATGTACCCGATGTTCATTGGAGTTTTTTTCAGATCAATGCTCACTAATTTTGATTCGGCATCATGTAAAATAAATTGATAGGGAATGTGATCGTACTCAATTCGCTGAATGCTTTTGTTGTAAACAAGGTCGTTGATTTTTAAAGCCGCTTTTAAGTAACCTGTTTCGGTATTGCTTCCCACTCTAAGAATTCCTTCCAACACCATTTCATCACCTTTATTTATTAAATTGAAATCTGATTTTTTTAATTGAAGATTCCATCCGGCAGGAACAGTGGTTTGCAGTGTTCCCGAAACATTGCCCGCGTTTGCTTTAATGGTGAATTGAATTTTTTTAGAAGCAGTATCGCTGAACACAAAAACTTTTTCCGAAATATTTATGGTTGCTACAGGCAATAGTTCAAAAGGTCTGTACACTTCGCCTTTCACGGGATCGGTTTGCTTAAAAATCAATGGCCTTATAATTTCGAGCTCAAGATTGTTAATCGAAATATGAAAAATAACATTGGTGGCCGAATAATTTTCGGCTGTACCAATCAGTAATTGATTTTTTATTTTAAAAATTCCTGCATCGTGTTTTTCGTTTAACCAATATGGATTGGAATAGGAAAGCGTGGGCGATAATATTTCATCGTGCTTAATCGTAACCAGCTCATTAAATTTTAAAACAAGATTGGTTACAGTATCGGTTTGATTTAAATAATTAATGCTGTTCAGCTTTACATTGCTGTTGTTGCGATTGATTATTTGTATGGAAATGGAAATTTTCTTTCCGGGAATTCCAATGTAATCGGCAGCACTTGCTTCCAGCCACAATCCTGAACACGATAATAAAAGCGCTTCGGTTTCTTTTAATTTTTGTTGTTTCCAGTACTTGCTGTTCGCATCGGTTTCTTTCAGTTGTTTTATTTGCGAATAGATTTCAACCAGGTCATCAATAATTTTTTCGGGAAACTGCAAATCATATTTTGCTATGCAGGCATCAATGAGTGTTTGCACTTTCGCAGTTCCATTCAAGCGACTCCATGTTTGATTAATTCCTTCAAACAAATCCAACTTAGCCGAATCACCTTTCAACAGTTTAAAATATTCGATGTTGGTTCCCCGTGTTTTAGCCGAACCAAACCCCTGACTCTTGTGCATGGTTCTGCTTTCGCTCGCAATTTCACCATACCCTTTTCCAAGCAATGGATTAAATATTCCTACATCTAATTTTAATTGATCGGGTGCGGTGGTATTGTTTCCTCCGAAATTAAAAGTGTTCCACACTACTATTTTTGCCTGCCATACTTCAGTATAAATTAATTGCTGCGGAAACATTTTCGGATCAGCAGCGGCATCAAATGCTTCGAGAGCTAAAATTGCCGAGGCGGTGTGATGGCCATGTCCTCCCTCGCCAGTAGTTGGAAACCGACAAATAATTATATCGGGTTTAAATTGCCGGATGGTCCAAACCATATCGGCCAGTATGCTGTCTTTATTCCAGAATGTAAATGTTTCTTCCGGATTTTTTGAATAGCCGAAATCATTGGCGCGTGTAAAAAATTGTTCGGCGCCATCGGTTTTTCTTGCTGCTAAAAGTTCCTGTGTGCGGATTAATCCGAGTAATTCGCTCTGTTCTTTTCCAATCAGATTTTGTCCGCCATCACCGCGGGTAATTGAAATGTATCCCGTTCTTAATTTTTTTTCTTTCGATAAATAACCCAGCAACCGCGTGTTCTCATCATCAGGATGTGCAGCCACATACAGTACCGACCCTACTGTATTTAATTTTTTTAATGCCAGTAATATTTCGGCCGAATTTAATTGTGTGTTGCTCTGTGCAAATAAATTACCCGATGCAATACTTAATAACAGCAATAACGAAAAAAATTGTTTCATGAAATCTTTTGGGTAAAGGTGCTCAAAAGATTTTTTAGTTGTACCAATAGCTGTAATAAATTGCTGCTAAATATTTTTTAAGCTGATTTAACAATAGGACAAGTGATATTAGACTTCTTTCGAATAATTGTATTCAAGTCAATGCTTAACAAAACACTTTCTGTAAAAATTTCCTGCACTTTCAATTTCCAGAAAATAGATTCCCTTCGATAAATCAGCAATATCAATCAATTCTATTGACTTGTTTTTGTAGTCGAAGGATTTCATCACTCTTCCACTCAAATCATAAATCATTATTGAAGATATATTTTCTAATCCTTCAATAAAAATTTTAGTATCCGATGGATTCGGATATAATTTCACAGGTGATGAAATAAAATCTGAAGCTGAGTTTGGTTCTTCTAGCGACAATAAATCAACCCAGCATTTATTCTGCTGCACTTTGCAGGCAGTAATATTTATAGCTGCTGAATCTACCAATGTTGAATTCATTGAAATTGTAATTGCGATGCTGGTCCAGTTTGCAATTGATGAAGTAATAAAATATTCTCCGCTGTCAACAAACTGATTGTTGTAAAACAAACTGATTTTTATAGCAGCTGTATCAGCCGATAAAAATTCACTTTTAAAATATCCTTTCAGTTGAAACGGATGATACGAAATCGGAAAGCCGCAACCGATAGAAGCCGGCACCCCCATAATATTGGTCAGCATCACAGCATAATTTCCTGAATACTGAGTGAGCGAAGCTTTAAAAACATTTACAGGTAGTAAGTCGCCGTTGCTGGTGTACCATTCATTCGGATTTTCGCCACCAAGCCCCGACCATTCCCACAATTCAAAATCGTTGTTAGGAATTTGCGCGCTTGAAGTTGAAAAAGTGAATGCAGAAATAAAAAGGAGGAGAGTTGTTTTTTGCAGAAGATTTTTCATAACACAATGACTTTTTATTTGATTGAAATGTTGCATGAAGAATTTGAATTCAAATTGATTTTGATAATTTCATTGCCTGCAATTTCAAATAAATAGCTGACGATGAAACTTATTTCCACTTTACTATTAATCACCATTCAATTTCTATTCAGTAATTCGATGCAGGTTTCAGCACAAACTCTTGATTCATCTAATCTGCCGATAATTATTCTGGATACCTATGGCCAAACTATTCCTGATGATCCGCGCATCATCATATTCATGGGAATTATTGACAATGGTTTTGGAACTATAAATCATACAACTGATGCATATACCGACTACAATGGCGAAGTATCTTTTGAAATAAGAGGGTCCACTTCACAACAGTATCCGAAAAAATCGTATGCATTTACTCCATTGGATACTGCCGGAAATAATATTAATGCCGAAATATTTGGATTGCCGCAAGAGAACGATTGGATTTTATACGCACCGTATCCCGATAAAACCTTAATGCGAAACACACTTACTTTTTATCTCGCAAATAAAATGGGGCACTACAGTTCGCGTACAAAACATGTGGAAGTGGTGCGCAATGGCTCGTATCGCGGTGTGTATGAACTGATGGAAAAAGTAAAGCGCGATAATAACAGAGTGGATATAGCCAAGTTAACTCCCGCTGATACTGCAGGTGATGAATTAACCGGCGGCTATATTATTAAAGTTGATAAAACCACGGCCTCAGGTGCCGATACTTTTAATTCGAATTATGACGCTGAAGTGTTTTTTCAGTTTCACGATCCGGAAGATACCGAGCTTTTACCGGTGCAAAAAAATTATATCATCAATTATGTCGATTCATTTGAAACCGCATTGATGTCATCGTCGTTTGCCCATCCCGATTCAGGATTCAGAAAATATACTGATGAAAATTCGTTTATAGATTTTTTTCTGTTGCAAGAACTCGGTCATACTGTTGATGGCTATCGTTCATCTTGTTTTTTACAAAAAGATAAAAACAGCAACGGCGGCAAATTGGAAATGGGCCCCATGTGGGATTTTAATCTTTCATTTGGCAATGCCGATTACTGTAATGCTTACGATACCATTGGCTGGCAGTATGAATTCAATACCGGTTGCCCCGGATATTTTCCGCATGTGCCTTTCTGGTGGAACAAACTTTTGCAGGATACCCTGTATCAGAATTCGGTGCAATGCCGGTGGCAGCAATTGCGCGAATCATTCTTGCACACCGATTCAATTAATTTCTGGATTGATTCCGTTGCTGCATATTTGAATGAAGCACAACAACGCAATTTTATTAAGTGGCCAATTCTGGGAGTGTATGTCAACTGGAATTATTACATCGGTCAAACCTATCAGAACGAAGTGGATTATCTGAAAATGTGGATTGAAGCAAGATCGAAATGGTTAGATAATAATCTTCCCGGAAATTGTATTCCTGTAATCAATGCAGTTGAAAATAGTCCCACGCTTTCATTTTACATTTCACCAAATCCGTCCAATGGAAATTTTTATATCACTTTCAATAATCAGATTAATAACGGAAAGGTTGAAGTACTGAATGCGATTGGTCAAACACTTTTAACCGATAAAATCATCAATCAGCGAAGCATGATTGCGAAACTCAATGATGTTCCGGCAGGAATATATTTGGTAAAAGTGTTTGATGGAAAAAATCAATACTGCAAGAAAATAATAATTACCGATAATTAATTCTGCATTCCATCATCTAATCACCAGATTACCAAATGCGAAGCATCATGAGTTCAACTAAAAACAAAAAATAATTCACGAACTATATCATCAAATTAACCTTAGCTTAACACTCTTAACAATTATTTAACACAGAACAAGGTGATCGCATACACGAATAAAATGAAGCCGGGATAAATTTGCGTGAGTGAAAAAAATATTTTCCCGATTACTGAATCATCTTATTACTGTTCTGCTTTATATCAGTGGCTCAATAACAAGTCTAATTGTTATTCTCATTGTTTTTTTCCTGTTTAGTGAGGGAATAGGATTATTTGGAAAGAAGCCAACAGAAGATGGTTTTATAATGGCGGTGAACAAATCAAATACTGTTAACCACCTGAATGCCGAACAAATTAAATTGTTGTTCGATGGTGAAATAACCAACTGGAGTGAATTTGGGGGAAAAAACGACAGTATCATTCTTTTCAGAATGGATAACATCACCGATTATTTTACTGAAGAACAAATAGGCGAAAATTTTGAAAACCTTCCGGCCTGCATCAGTAAAGTAGTTGATAGCATTCCCGGCATTGTGGCATTTGTAGGAAAGCATTATATTGATAAAAATTTTGCCGGAAAAGAATTACAGGTTGATAAAATAACAGTGGGTGATTTTATGTTCGGAAAATTATGGTTTCCAACTGCACATCCGGTTGCCGTGTTTGGTGCTTTACCATTATTACTTGGAACTTTCTGGGTAAGCATATTCGCCATACTATTTGCACTACCTCTGGGTTTGGCAACCGCAATCTATATTGCTGAAGTTGCTCATCCGACAGTCAGAAATATCCTGAAACCGGTGATTGAATTACTCGCCGGAATTCCATCTGTAGTTTATGGTTTCTTCGGGTTAGTGGTTGTTGTTCCATTTATTCAAAATGCTTTTAATTTACCTGTTGGCGAAACGGCTTTTGCAGGAAGTATTATTCTCGGCATAATGGCGCTGCCAACTATCATCACTATATCAGAAGATGCAATACGAACAACTCCGCGAAGTATGAAGGAAGCAAGTTTAGCACTTGGTGCAAATCACTGGCAAACCATTTTCAGAGTCATACTTCCATATTCTTCATCAGGAATTACAGCTGGTGCCATTCTCGGAATCGGTCGCGCCATTGGAGAAACAATGGCAGTACTCATGGTAACGGGAAATGCAGCTGTTATTCCGCACACTTTATTAGCACCGGTGCGAACCATTCCTGCAACCATTGCCGCCGAATTAGGCGAAGCATCACAAGGCGGATTGCATTATCAGTCGTTGTTTATACTGGGTTGTGTGCTTTTTATTATCACCATGATTGTTAACCTCGCGGTCGAATTTATTTCGCGCCGCAACAGACGAGTTGCTTCCTGATATGAACAAAAGAATTAAACAGCAAGTAGCTTTCTGGATTTTGCGCATCATGAGTTCGCTTGTTGTGTTTTTTCTGGTGTTGATTCTCGGGTTCATTATTACCAAAGGAATCGGAGTAATTAACTGGGAATTTTTAACCACTATGCCTGAAGACGGAATGACAAAGGGTGGAATTTATCCCGCTATTGTCGGCACATTTTGTTTGGTTGGCGGAAGCATGTTGTTCGCATTTCCTATTGGAGTAATGAGTGGAATTTTTATTCACGAATATGCACCACACGGGTTCTTCAAAAATTTTTTACAACTCATGACCAATAATCTGGCTGGTGTGCCATCCATTGTTTTTGGATTGTTCGGCATGTCGCTGTTTGTAAACAAATTAGGATTCGGCGATTCAATAATTGCCGGCTCACTCACACTCGGATTATTAGTGTTACCCATTGTGATTCGTACAACCGAAGAAGCATTAAAATCAGTGAACGATTCGTTTCGTTTAGCCAGTTATGGTTTAGGTGCCGGCAAATTGCAAACCATTGGAAGAGTGGTATTGCCTATCGCTTTTCCGAATATCATCACCGGATTAATTCTTTCCATTGGAAGAGTGAGTGGTGAAACTGCTCCGATACTTTTCACCGTGGCTGCTTACTACTTACCCAAATTGCCAACTTCTATGTACGATCAGGTAATGGCGCTCCCGTATCATTTATATGTTTTAAGTACAAGTGGAACCAACATTAAGGAATCGCGCGACATGGCTTATGGTACTGCATTGGTTTTAGTCATGATAGTTTTAATTGCCAATTTAATTGCAAATGCTTTAAGAAAATTTCTGAGTAAAAAAGTGAAAATGAATTGAGATGTATAAAATAGAATCGAAAGAGGTAAGTCTTTATTATGGTGATCATCTGGCGCTGAAAAATATCAGCTTACAGATGAAGGCAAATACGGTTACCGCCTTGATTGGCCCGAGTGGCTGCGGCAAATCAACTTACCTGCGCCTGTTAAATCGTATGAATGATTTGATTGAAAATGTTAAAATTGAGGGAACTGTTTTGATTGATAACAAAGACATTTATGCACGCGGAATTAAAATAGATGATCTGCGGAAAAAAGTAGGAATGGTTTTTCAAAAACCAAATCCGTTTCCAAAAACTATTTTCGAAAATGTTGCTTATGGTTTGCGTGTGAACGGAATTTCAAATAAAAGTTACATTGAAGAAAGAGTGATCCGCTCATTGCAAAATTCGGCCTTGTGGGAAGAGGTAAAAGATAAACTGAATAAAAGTGCCTTTGAACTTTCAGGCGGGCAACAGCAGCGATTGTGTATTGCGCGTGCACTGGCCATTGAACCATCCATAATATTAATGGATGAACCTGCATCGGCACTGGACCCAATCAGCACAGCTAAAATTGAAGAACTGATTTACGAGTTAAAAGATAAGTACACCATTGTAATTGTCACACACAACATGCAGCAGGCTGCGCGAGTGAGCGACCGCACCGCCTTTTTTTACATTGGCGAATTGATTGAATACAACGACACAAAAGAAATTTTTACCAACCCGCAAAATCAACGAACACAGAATTACATCACCGGTCGTTTCGGATAAGTTATTTGTTGAAAGTTATCCGTTATTTGAAAATACATTTTGAAAAAAAATAACTGAGAACTAAAAACAGACAACACTTCAATTCAATCTTGTAACTACTAATAACATATCAATCAATCAACTAACCAACCAATCAACTAATCAACTAATAACTCCAAAGGCATGACTCATTTAGATGTTGAAATACGGCGGCTTCGCGAAGACATGAAAGAGATGATGACTCTTACGTTGTCCCAGATGAACAGAATACATAAAGCATTTCTGACATTGGATAAAGATCTTGCACGCGAAATTGTTTTTTATGAACGCAGAATCAATTCACTTGAATTGAAAATTGATCGGGATAGCGAAAACATTTTAGCGCTGCTAAATCCGGTTGCCATTGATTTACGATTGGTGCTTGCCTGCATGAAAATAAATTCTTCATTAGAACGAATAGCGGATAATGCCGAAGGATTAGCCAATTATATTTATGAAATCAAGCAACCGTTTTCTCCGGAACTGATAAAAAATATCGGGTTGATTGACATGTTTAGTGTGGCTGAACAAATGCTTGTTGATGTTTGCCGTTCATTTGAAATAGAAGACAGTTCGCTGGCACATTCCATTTTTAAGCAGGATGAAAAACTGAACGAATTAAATAAGCGCGCAGCATTGATTACCGAAGAATTTATTAAAGCCAACCTGGACCGCACACACGAATCGTTGTTTGTTTTATCGGCTGTTCGTAAACTGGAAAGGGTAGGAGACATTGCAAAAAATATTGCGGAAGAAATTATATTCTACATCGAAGCAAAAGTGATGAAGCACAAGCAGGATTGATTTATTAATCGGCTATATTTGATTTTCAGAAAGATCCAATTCCACTTTGCCTTCCATCGCCATTAATACCACACAAAATGTAACCATTGAATACGAACTGGCATCGGTGCGCGAGCGCATCATTTCATTTCTGATGGATTATTTTATCATCATTGTTAGCATTGTCTTATTAATTTTTTTAGTATCCACAATAACAACAGATCAGTTCATCGAATATTTTATCTATTTTGTTGTTGTTCCATTTTATGTTTTCTATTCACTCACTTCTGAAATAATCGGGAACGGACAATCATTAGGAAAGAAAGCTTTTGGTATCAAAATTATAAAACTCAATGGCAAGGAACCCACCACCAGTGATTACATGATGCGATGGGCATTCCGGTTAATTGATATTTATGTTTCTCTCGGCATGGTGGCCGGTTCATTAATCAGTTCAGGAAATAAAGGACAACGGTTGGGCGATTTAATTGCTAATACAACCGTGGTTCGTTTGCGACCTTCAAGAACAGTATCTCTTCGCGAAATTCTCTCTATAAAAACGCGGATGGATTACGAGCCTGTATATACCAATGTGCGATTGCTGCGCGAGGAAGAAATGATTTTTATAAAGCAGGTACTCGATAGGTTCAAACGATATAAAAACGAAGTGCATATACATGCGCTTGAAAGAGTAGCCATTGCAACCGCCAAAAAATTATCAATTGATGTTCCAACAAATAAATATGAATTTCTGAATACAGTACTAAAAGATTTTGTGGTGTTGAGCAGATAAAAACTGAAAAGTTTCCCAACCTTTTTTATCCCACAATATAATAACAGCAACTTGTAAAAAAATCGCGGATGTATGGAATTGATTTTAAAATCGGAATTTGTTTGCGGGGCTCCCATCCGAATTTGTATTTGTAAATGGGATTTATGAGAAACAGTTCGCGCTTTATAATTTTCATTCCCGCACCATTCACGCAACGCTCAAAATGGTTGATGGAAATTTGTGTGTCGTGCACTTCAAGCAATGCTGTAATGGTTCCTTCGCTTTGCCGGAAAATATTTTTTAAAACAAATTGGTAAATGCTTCTCGGGAGAATGTGGTAGTAAGGCAGCTTTCCTAATTTGCCAATAGCCACCTGCTGATGTCCGCCGAAAGGCATACACCATGGAGGAAATCCGAAAAAAATAATTCCGTCAACAGATAAAAACATTTTCAGAATTTTCATGACTAATTCCTGATTGGGTAAATGTTCAATTACATCTTTTAAAATAATGATATCAAATTTCCCTGCAAATTCTTTTTGAATCTGTTCATCAAAAAAATTTCCGACTCTTAAATTCAATTTGTATTGGCTGATAAAATCTTTTGCATATTCTTTTCCACGATCAACTCGCCAGTACTGCAATTCCAATCCGGTGCATGCTGCTCCTTGTTCGGCAAAGGCACATAACACACCACCTTCACCGGCACCAATCTCTAATACTTTTAAATTTTTGAAATCGCTTTTAACTAATTGAACAAACGGAACAACATATTGCCGCGCATTGTCCAACTGTTGTTGAAACATAATTTCCGGCTTGCCATGATGTTCGAGTGACATTTTTTAGTGAATGGTGAATTGTTAATTGTAAATAGTGAAAGGTGAATAATCAATTAGTGCATCGACAACACTTCGACAAGCTCCCGACTTTGATGTCCGGGATGTTCCATCAGTGTGACAAACTGCATACTGTCAACTGCATACTGCCTGCTGTCAACTGCTTGCTTATTTACTGCCTACTGATTCTCTGCCAATGCTGTTGTAATAAAATCCGGCTTCGCGCAATTGTTCTAAACCATACAAATTGCGGCCATCAAAAATTACTTTGTTCTTTAATTTCGAGGCGATTTTTTCAAAATCAGGAGTACGGAATTCGGCCCACTCAGTAAGAATGGCTAATGCATCAGCCCCTTGCAACATGTCGTACATATCATCAGCAAATTCCACAGTAGTTCCGAAAATCTTTTTTGCATTTTCTATTGCTTCCGAATCATAGGCAATCACACTGCAACCTTCTTTCAGCAAATCTTCAATAATGTATAACGATGGTGCTTCACGAATATCGTCGGTGTTTGGTTTGAATGCAATTCCCCACAGCGCAATTCTTTTTCCTTTCATGTTACCACCAAAATAATTCCTTATTTTTTCAACTAACACATGTTTTTGTATGTCATTCACTTTCATCACTGCTTCTAAAATCTGAAAATCATATTGGTTGTCTTCAGCAGTTTTATAAAGTGCATGCACATCTTTCGGAAAACAACTTCCGCCATAACCAATTCCGGGAAACAAAAACCGTTTTCCAATGCGGTTATCACTGCCAATTCCTTTGCGTACCCAATCTACATTGGCACCAACTTTTTCGCACAGGTTTGCAATTTCATTCATAAAAGAAATGCGTGTGGCGAGATAGGCATTCGCTGCGTACTTGGTCATTTCGGCACTTCGCTCATCCATAAAAATTACCGGATTCCCCTGCCGTACAAACGGATCATACAATTGTTCCATAATTTTTTTCGCCTTCTCGCTGTTTGTTCCAACAACTACTCTATCGGGTTTCATAAAATCTTCCACTGCAATTCCTTCGCGCAAGAACTCAGGGTTCGATACCACATCAAATTCCACTTTTGCATTTTTTGCAATAGCAGCGCGAACTTTTTCGGCAGTTCCAACCGGCACAGTACTCTTATCAATAATCACTTTGTAATCTGTAATTATTTTCCCAAGTTCATCAGCCACACCTAAAATATATGATAAATCAGCACTGCCATCCTCACCCGGAGGAGTGGGCAAGGCGAGAAATAAAATTTTCGCATCTTTAATTGCTTCGGCCAGA
>CAMDOA010000031.1 GCA_945903305.1 Chitinophaga pinensis | reverse complement strand
AATTACAATCGGCATTGGTTGATTATTCAGCAAGCCATCAATGAAAGTATAATTAAATAATTCATGCATTCCGATTTCGAAAGAATCAACTTTCGGGCGAATGAAATAAATACCGACTCCACCGGTACTTGTGGCAGGAGTAAAATAGTACAGATTATCTAAACCTGTTTCTGAAAAAGTTAAACCTGATGAAGCGAATGATGCTCCATCAACTGTAATGATTGAGGTGAATGCAGGAAGTGCTTCCCCATATTTTTTCGATTTGTTTTCAGCAGTAACCACAATTTCTTTTTTCACCGGTGAGAAAAGAAAAACAGTATCTGAATATCCGCCATCATTCAAATTCAATACAATTGGTGGTGTGTAAATTTGAATCGGAGGGTTTCCGAAAAACGGTGGTATGGTTGCCTGCAATTCTGTTCCACTCAGGTATATGGTTGCTATTGAATCGCCTCTGTATAAAATGACTGATTGAGTTGTTAAAAAATTTCCGGTTACAATAATGTTAACTGAATCAAAACCTAATTGTAATCCGCCTGATGTATCAGCCGTAACAGAAATTATTTCAGGAGTAGGAGCCGCAAATGAAAGCATGGCCGAATCAGCTTGTATGAAACCAAATCCGGTTGAAAAATCAAATCCAGGTGTTCCCATTTCATAAGTATAAGTCTGCATGATATTGCGAACTTCTGATGGTGCTAAATCAAGATTGTAAAATTTCTTTTTTGCATTTATTAATAATGCTCCAACACCTGCAGCATGCGGCGCAGCAGCAGATGTTCCAAAGAAATTGGGGAATGCATCGTTATCGAAATTCGGTCCACCCATATATACTGAAGTATTGCCACCATTTGGAGCGCATATATCAGGTTTGTTTCTGATTATACCATTTACCAGACTTCCACCTGTTGATGAAAAGGATGCAATAGTAGGAGGGTTAACTCCGTATGGTGGTGTGTTAGTATATAGTACTGCGCCAACGGAAATAGCACCGGCTGAGTTTGCTTGACCAACAATGGTTGATGTGCCATTGTTGTGTTCGTTTATCACACCTTCTCCTCTGAAAATAATGTATTTGAAATTTACATTCGGGCTGTTACCTGCAGCTCTTGTTATTAAAAAACTTGCCGTAACATTTGATGTTCCACCCACGGTAAATGGCATAACCTCCAATGGATCACCACCTGAATTATTTCTGTTAAACCCGAAAAGTGTTATTCCATTATCTGTTGTGAGATAAAGATCCATATCATTTACAGTTCCGGTTAATGTTTGGCCGATTGAGTAAATATCATCCTGCCATTGCATAACAATGGTATAGCTTCCCGGAGATAGTGTTAAACTCTGAAATACATCGCCACCACCAAAGTCGTGTGCCATGGCTGAACCTGCTAATGAGCCAGGAGCAGCTACTGGTGAAAATACATTCTGATATGATTTGCTTCCGTAATTTCCGGCTGCTGAAAAATAAGTTACACCTTGCGATGTAACATAATCAACTGCTTGGGCTACTAATCCATCAGTAAAAAATGGTTCGGTTATAAAAGTTACATCATCAACAATAACATCACAAGTATCTAACGCTAATTGTAAAATTCCCTGTGCAAAATTTCCCGGGCTGATAACACCGGTTCTGAACGATAAATCTGCAGCAGGAGCAATATCATGAATAATCTGAAGCATCGCTCTTCCTTCATCCGTTTTAACTCCAAATGGAAAATCCTGCAACACTTTTACTGGCGTTGGATAATCCGGATTTCCTGCACCCGGTAAATCGCCATTCAATACATCAATCAAGGCGGGATTACCCGGCACTTTATTATAACTGTCGGATATAACACCAACTTTTACTCCGGCTCCCTTTACATCATATCCGTTTCTTACAAAATCAGAATGCATTGAAATATCACCATTTGTATAGGCAACTCCGCTTGTTAAAATCGGAGGGAATACAGGTCGCACATAAGTGATAAGATTTGGTAAACTATCTAATTTTTTTAATTCGCTGATTGGAAATTTACCAGTAATCAATAATGAGTTTGGACCATTATCAACCAAATTGGTAATGCCATAACCGGGTGTTTGCATTAAACCCAAACAATTATTGTACTGACCTTCTACAGTTATAATTTCAATCCATACACTATCAGTTTTTAAAACGAAAATATCGCGGAGTGAATCGGTAGGCGCACCGAAGTTTGTATAAAGTGAAAACAATTCAGCACCAATTAAATTATTAACTTTACCACCTTCAGGTGCGGGATAATAAGGATATATGCAAGGACCTAAAAAGATGGTTGCAATATCAGTTGTTGTGCATCCATTCACCGGATCAGTAACAGTAAGTGTATAATCTCCAACTGCATTTACTGTTGGCGAAAAAGTATTTCCATCAGAAACAATATTTCCTGTTGAAGTAGTCCAATTGAATTGTGCGTTAGGGGTTGTTGATGAACCTTTCAGTTTTGCGGTTATGTAGTAACAAGTAATTGCATTATCGAAACCTGCATTTGCATTTGGTGTAACTGTATTAACACTTACAATTACTGATGCTGTTGCTGAACAACCGGAAGAAGAGTTTGTTTTAATTAAAGTGTAAGTTGTTGTTATACTTGGGTTAGCTGTTGGATTACTGATTGTTGATGAACTTAATCCTGCTGATGGATTCCATATATAAGAATTTCCTGAAACATTTAATTCACCAATTGTTGCACCACTTGAATTTGAAGTACAAGTTTTTGTAAACGCAGTTCCGGCATTTACTGTTATTGGTGTATTATTTACAGTTACTATTACTGAAGCTGTAGCAATGCACCCAGTTGAGGTAGTAGTTTTTGTGACCGTATAGGTTGTTGTTACCGATGGGTTTGCAGTTGGATTACTGATTGTTGATGAACTTAATCCTGCTGAGGGGCTCCATGAATAAGTATTTCCTATAACATTTGTTTCGCCTATTGTTGCTCCACTTGCATTTGAAGTACATGTTTTTGTAAATGCAGTTCCTGCACTAATAGTAGGCAATGTGTTGACAGTTACAATTACTTGATCAGTGCTCGTGCAAGTTCCGGATGCAACAGTTAAAGTGTAAGTAGTTGCTCCTGCAATTACTGATGATACTGTGGGATTAGAAACTGTACTGCTGCTTAATCCTGTTGATGGAGACCAACTGTAAGTATTTCCTGCTACTGACGCTGAACCAATAGTTGTGTTTCCACCAACACAAAAACTTTTATCAATACCTGCATCCGCAACCGGTGGAATACAAAGAGGTCCGAAAGGAATATAATTAAGAGATAAACCACCGCTGATTACCACCTGAGTACCACTCCAAAAACAACCGCTGATATCTGTGTTTCCACCAGAGCCAAAATTAATTGCAGCATAAGGAGCATAAACAGTACCGAGCCATTTTGTACGACTGGCTGCAGTACCATTATTTATAGTAATAGCATTACCTCCAACAGAACCGGTTCCATGAATTTCACAAAATATTCTATTAGCTCCTCCACCATTTGCTGTTATACCTGAAAATTTTCCGAGGTAAACATCCTGATGAACATAAATTAAAAAATCCCCAGTTGGAATATTATTAAAATTATATACGAATGAGCAGTTGTTTCCATTATTGATTGAATTAAAAACATAAACACCGGGACCATTAAATGTTAAAACCTGGTTGTTTGATAATGCAATATTTCCATAAGTACCAGGGGTGATTGTTGAAGTTGTTGTAATATTTGATACACCAGCGGCTGGAAAAACTGTAACAGGAGGAAGAGAAGGTAAAGTTGGAAAGGTTGGTAATCCGGTTACATTTCCACCAGAAGGTGTTGGTCCTGTATAAGTAGTACCATTAGGATGAGTTACTTTTCCTGAAACTGTTCCGCTGCTTACTGTCACATTTCCGTTCACATCTATGTTGCCACCAAGGTTTGCACTAGTACCTACTGAAAGAATGTTTCCTGATGCACTGTAAGAATTTGCTGCAGTTATTTTTCCTGAAACTGTATTGCTGCTAGAAAGAATAATTGTTCCTCCTGAATTTAAATTTCCCCCGAAATTTCCAGAGCCGGAAGTTGTAATGAACCTATTACTTCCTACATTACCATTGGTTATAATGCAAGGTGACCCTAAATGAACTCCATATCCTGGGCTTGAAGGGGCTGTTGTTCCTGCACCACCTGGTCCAGAGAATAATACATAATTTAAAATTGAAGGTGATTGAGCATCAACTTTTATTGTAACAGAGACAATAAAAAATAAAATTGCTGCAATTGATTTTGTGCCTTTAGTAAAACGGTTAAAGTTTTTCATAGGGGAATTATTTAATGGATTTAATTTATTAGCGCAATTATTTGCATTAAAAGTAAATGAATTTTTGAAATTATTTCAGTACTATTTTTTCCTGATGTACAAAGAAAATATAAATACAATGACTCCTATGTATGTTCCGACGAATGACTGATTTTATGGGTTGAAAAATTTCAAATATGGTATAATCAAAAATTAATTCAGAAGATTATATTTCAATAAATCAATAAGTGTTGTGTTCCATAGATTATGATCAAATTAAATAATTTTATTTTTTTGTTTCCTTTTTAATCAATCGACTTACGCATGATTACTTTTGTAGAAATAAATTTATAGCTGATTGATTTCTGAATTACTGTTAGTACTATTTCTAATCTGTTTAAGTGGAGCATTTGTTCTTGCTGAAATAGCATTGATTGCATCGAGGAAAGCCCGATTAGAAAAATCAGCAAAGCAGGGGAGATTGGGTGCAAAGGTTGCCTTGAAACTGATGGAAAAACCACAGCAATTTTTATCTGTCGTTCAGATTTTTATAACACTTATTAGTTTTATCGCTGCTACATACGGAGGTACTTCAATTGCAATTCATCTGTCGAACTATTTTCAGCAATATGAATCGATTAAAGAATATGCAGATATTTTAGGAATCGCCACAATTGTTTCTTTCACAACTTATCTAAGTTTAGTAGTTGGCGAATTAGTGCCAAAAACATTAGGAATAAACTATCCGGAAAGAGTGGCTATGTTTTTTGCTCCTATCATTCAGGTAATGGGATGGATTGCAAAACCGGTGGTTTGGTTTTTACAATTTTCAACAAAAGTTGTTTTGAAAATATTAATGATTAAAACAAATATTGAGCAAACTGTTACTGAAGAAGAATTGCATCACATGATTGATCAGGGATCGCAGCATGGATTATTGGAAAAACAAGAGTCGGATATGATGCGTGGGATTATTCGGATAGGGGATAGAAAAGTGAACTCATTAATGACACATCGAAGTGAAATCATTTGGGTAGATGTTGAAATTGAAGAAGAAGATTTATTAAAACATTTAAGTGCGAGCGTGCATTCAAGTTTTCCGGTTTGTGATAAAGAGCTCGACAAAGTGTTAGGCATGGTTTACATAAAAGATATTTTTACTCAATTGGCTGAAAAGAAAAAACTGAATTTAAAATCAATATTGAAACCGCCTGTATTTTTTCCGGAAACGATGCCGGCGCTTGAGTTACTGGAAACATTTAAAAAAACACATTCGCATACCGGCTTAATTGTGAATGAATATGGTTCGTTGGAAGGTATTGTTTCGTTGCATGATATTATGGAATCAATAGTTGGTGACTTACCAATTGATTCAACTGACGATGAACAAATGGCTGTTCGAAGAAAAGATGGAAGCTGGCTGATAGATGGCCTGATGCAAATTGACAGATGCATCGAACTACTTGGTGTTGAAGAAATTGCTGATGCTGAAACTGGATCGTACACCACCGTTGGAGGATTTGTGATGCACCACTTAGGAAAAATTCCGAAGGAAGCCGATCAATTCGAATTTAAAAAATTTCTATTCGAGGTGATGGATATGGATGGGCACCGGGTGGATAAGGTGCTTGTGAAAGCAATGGATATTGAATAAGCTGAAGTAATTATTTATTCAGCGTGATTGGAAAATTAAATTGCATGTGAATTCCATATTCCAATAATTTAGTATAAAAATCATAGTAAGGTTCAACCGATATTTCAAGCTTAAATTTTTTATCAATAGTATTTTCATATTTCACAGCAAGTATTGCAAGTGTTCTTGTTGATTCAGTATAATCAGATTCAGGATAAACAGACGATACACTTTGCATCAATGGATTTCCTTTTGGCGATAAAAAATTTTCTCCTTTCCAGTACGATAAAATAAATTTCAGTGAGTTAGTATTATTTTTATTCAAATGAAGACGCAAATAAGTTGAAAGCCATATTCCGCTGCCGGTATTATAAATGGATAATGGATTAGGTGAAAAATCGTTGAAGAAAACATAATGTACTTCGCCACCCACCCGTGCCAGAAAACCAGGTTTCTCACGGCTTTCAGTTTTTAATCCACCAGAAGCATTCAAAACTGTTTTTACATAAAACGAGGTGTCGGGCATATTTATCTGACCACCTATATGTTGTATGTAAACCTGAACGGGAAATTGCAGGGCTTTATTAAATTTATTAAGTGGTTTATAATTTATAGTGGCACCACCCCAAACCTGTTCCTGAAAATCACTGCCTTTTTCTATAGCTCTTTCCCAATCGAGCCATTGTATAATTGTAAGATGTTTAAAATATTGACGCATGATAAATCCATTATCTATATTTTCTGTAATCAAATTATCAGTGAAATAAAGCGGTTCTATCAATTCATAACCATCGCTCCGGTAATTTCCGAATTGAAATTCAGTGGATTTATTTTTAAGTTGTAATGTAAATGTTGGCCGAACGCGCAATGAATCATCTCCGAAATTTTGTTGCATAAAAACTCCACCTCGGAACGAAACATGGTTGGAGAATTTATATTCAATGGTTGGCTGTGCTATACTTCCACACAAAGTATATCCTTCCATAATTGGTGAAAAATATTCGTAGTCGCGCAGATAATTATAGTTATATAAACCCGGCGAAAATTTTTTATGCCACGAAGTTGAATCGTTTTTTTTCTGAGAATAGGTAATATCAATTTTAGAAAAAATAATGCCTGCTGTTATCAGCAGGCATTTTAAAATAGAATTTATCATCCGATAATTTTTCAACAGCAATTTATTGCTTAACCAATTTTAAAACTTCAGTTTGAGAAGCATTATGAATGCAAACAAAATAAACACCTGCAGAAAAATCAGTTATATCAATATTGCTGACCGTTTGATTTTGAATATTGGCAGCTTGTAAAATTCTTCCTGCGGCATCGCGTATTTCAAAATAATTAAACTGGCCGTTGGTAATTAAAATTGCGTTATCGTTTGCAGGGTTTGGAAAGAGCAACACATTTTTATTGTTTAAAATATTGCTGATTCCAATGGGATCGTTATCAATAATATTTATAGTTGTGCTCAAAAACAGATTGGTGTTGAATGCAGAATTATTTGTAAAGTTTGAAAGGGTGAGAACAAAATGTTCGGTTGTTTCATTAATGGCATCGTCAATCAAATTAAAAATGGCATACTGAGAATCTGAACTGCCGGCCGGCCAGGTTATAATGGTATCATTAAAAATAAAATCAACTCCTTGTGTTGCTGTTGATTGAACTGAAATTAAACTCACAGTAACACTTGTGGGTGCAGTGGTTGGTGGGGCAGAAAATATTTCTAATTGAGCAGAATAAGTTGACATACTTTCTGATACAGAATCAACTCCTTTGAGAAAACCGATATATGAATTTATCTCCACATTTATTATTGTTATGGTATCGTTGGCTGCAGTGATTGTTGCGTTATTATCTGGATTGTTTAAGGTTGCAAGAAAAGTTTCATCAAATTCTGTTACTGCATCGGTGATTATAGTAACACTTACCGTTTGCATTGCAGATGAGCCGCCCGGAAATGTAACAACCGTTTGACTTCCAGCTAAATCATAATCCTGGCCAATGTTTGCTGTTAGATCTGACAGTGTTACTGTTACTGAAGTTGGATTTGCATTTGGATTATTGATACCAACCTGAATAGTTATTGAACCGGCAGTTTCAATCACGGATTGAGTGGTGCTGATTAAAAATACTTCTGGTCCGGGAGTGTCGTTATCTGCAATTGTCACTACTTCATTTGATGTTGAAATCGTTGCATTATTTGTTGCATTGCTTAAATCCACATTAAATGTTTCCGCTGTTTCAATATTAGCATCATCAATAATTGAAACAGTTACAGTTTGAATAGCAGAAGAACCACCGGGAAAAGTTACCGTCACCGGATTGCCTGTTAAATCATAATCCTGTGTAATGGTTGCAGAAATATCACTAAGGATTAAGGTGACAGTTGTAGAATTAGCATCCGGATTATTTATTCCAATTTGAATTGTTAATGTTCCGGCCCCTTCGTTAATACTTTGTGTGGTATTGACTAAATAAACTTCCGGAGGTGCAGCTGCACAAGGAGTCATTGTGTGATTACCTAATTGTGTAAAATCATTTACCGGAAAAACATTCCATTCAGTTGCGCCTGTAATCCAGTCAAGCTGACCATTATTAATATTCGACATTCTTGTTAAAGTAAAAAGCTGGGTTGAACCAGAACCTACTACCCAAAATGCTCCAGGATTAACACCAATTTCGCCTATTATATCAAGGGTATCACTAGTAGATGTATCAATTAATGCAACCGCGTCATTACCATTGAAATCCAATGCACCGCTTGTTTGATTGGCAATTGCCAGAACAGCAGCATTTGCGGCACTGTTAGCCAAAACATAAACGGCACCTGCATTCAATATTCCTTGCAGATAGATTGATGAAAGAGTGGACCCACCATTAAACGAAATCCAGACTTTGTAATTGGTTAAATCTATTGGTGAGGAAGATGAATTATAAATTTCTAAAACTTTATTGTTACTGGTACCCTCAATGTATTCCGAAAAAAATAAATCAGAACAGGGAGCAGGGTTTTGGGCAAAGGCTGTGACTGAAACCAACAGCATAATTATGGAAGTAAAAATTCTTTTCATCGATGTGTTTTGTTTGCTACAAAAATAACCAAAAACTTTTCCTGTTATTGTAAATTGCTCATTATGAATTTCCGGGATTAAATAAATTGTTAAAACTGTTTGGGCAAGAAATTATTTCAGCCATTACATTCGCAAAAAAATAATGTAATGGCAATTAAAATTCTGGTTACAGGTGGAACATTTGATAAGGAGTACGATGAGATAAACGGAAAATTATTTTTTAAAGACACACACTTAAATGAAATATTATCCCGCGGACGAAGTCAGCTTGAAGTGAATGTGGAAACGCTGATGATGATTGACAGTCTTGAAATGAATGAAAGGCACCGTGAATTAATATTGAACAAGTGCAGAGAAAGTGTTGAATACCAGATTGTGATTACTCACGGCACCGACACGATGGAAGTAACGGCAAAAGTTTTAGGTGAAGCCAATCTTACTAAAACCATTGTGCTTACCGGTGCGATGATCCCATATCAATTTGGAAGTTCTGATGGATTCTTCAACATGGGTTGTGCATTGTCGTTGGTGCAGGCACTACCAACTGGTGTTTATGTAGCAATGAACGGAAAATATTTTTCATGGAATAATGTTCGTAAAAACAGAGCCACCGGCATTTTTGAAATAATAGGGTAACAGTTTTATATTTTTCCTTCCAGTATTAAAAGTTTAACTTTCATAACCGCGAGCATTGTTATTCCATCAGTTATTTCACCTTTCATCACCATTTTATAAACTTCATCGAATGGTAATTTTTTCACTCGTAATTCTTCTGTTTCTTCAGGATTTGAATTTTGAAAAGATAAATTTCTGGCTATATAAATAATTGCAAACTCATCAGTGGCGCTGTTGCTTAAATGTGTTTCTATTAACGGGATCCATTCCTTTGCTTCTATTCCTGTTTCTTCCAGTAGTTCTCTTTTTGCCGATTCAAGTGGCGACAGATTTTTATTTCCACCGCCCTCCGGAATTTCCCAACTGTATTGATTTAGTGGAAAACGATATTGACCAACCAACCAGGTATTATTCTCCTCATCTAACGGAAGAATACCAATTGCATAATTATGAAAATGAACCACGCTGTAAATTCCTTTTCCACCCGACGGATTCAATACATCATATTCCGTTAATTCAATCCACGGATTATTGTAAACCTTTTTTTCCGCAAGTATTGTCCACGGATTTTTTTCTAAGTCATTCATCAATTAATATTTTTTTAAAAGTATGTCGGTTAGTTCACTCATTCCTTCGCTTGCTTTTTTTGCAATGCAGGTTATGTTTCGTACAAAACTTACATCGGGTGCTTTCGGGTCAATTAAAAATTTCGGAACCGTAGCATGCACATAGTTTATTAAACCTGCAGCAGGATAAACCTGTAACGAAGTGCCAACGATAATAAATAGTTCAGCCGAAGAAACTTCTTTGGCTGCAACTTCAATCATCGGAACTGCTTCGTTAAACCAAACAATAAATGGCCGCAACTGCGAACCTTTTTCACATTTGTCTCCAATGAGAATATCGCCTTCGCATTTATAAATCAATTTATAATCAACAGTGCTTCGTGATTTAAAAATTTCGCCATGCAAGTGAATGACTTTGGTGGAACTTGCGCGTTCATGAAGGTTGTCAATATTCTGAGTGACTACAACTACATCAAATTTTTCTTCCAATTGCGCAATGGCAAAATGCGCCGCATTTGGTTTTGCTTTCAACACATCTCTCCGCCGTTGATTATAAAAATCAAGAACCAGTTGCTGGTTTCTTTTCCATCCTAACGGCGATGCCACATCTTCAATTCGATGTTCTTCCCACAAACCATCACTATCACGGAAAGTTCGAAGGCCGCTTTCAGCACTTACACCTGCACCTGTTAGCACAACTATTTTTTTTCTGATCATCTAATATTTTCTTTTGTAAATATGCAGTGATATGATGAATCACATTAAAAAATTCAGAAAAAAATATTTTTTATGGTTATGTGTTACGATGCTTTTTATTCTAACAACAGCCCTTGCTATAAATTTATATGTGATAAAATCTGCCTCATGTTTGTTGTATGATAATTTGAATGACATTCCTTTCAGAAAAACGGCATTGGTGCTTGGCACCAGTAAGTATGTTTCAAAAGGAAAACAGAATTTGTTTTATAAAAACAGAATGAATGCAGCATCGCAATTATATAATGCCGGAAAAGTTCATCAATTTATTTTAAGTGGCGACAATGCAACCATGAGTTACAACGAGCCACAAACCATGAAAAAAGATTTAGTAGCACTTGGAATTCCCGACAGTGTTTTATTTCTCGATTATGCGGGATTCAGAACTTTGGATGCTGTTGTGAGAGCAAAAAAAGTTTTCGGTCAGGATAGTGTGATTATCATCAGTCAGCAATTTCATAATACAAGAGCCATATTTTTGTCGAAGTATTTTAATTTAAATGCCATTGGATTTAATGCCGAAAATGTTTCTTTCAATAACAGTCCGAAAACTTTTATCAGAGAATATTTTGCACGGGTTGCTGCTTTCCTCGATGTGAAAGTGTTTTCTACACAACCAAAATTTTTAGGGCGAAAGGAGAGGATGCCGGAATAAAACATTCCATTGAAAAATAATATCGGAATCAAGTAAAAATTAATTTCTTACAGCCACCTGGTAAGGATCATTACTTACTTCGCATCGGTAATTTTTAATAAATTCAAGTGTAGATAAATTAACGAGTCGGATATATCCGTTTCTTCCGCCGCAAACTGAAGTATGATGAGGCGCCGGTCCGTTCGGACTGATATTTCTGCTGGCAATAATCAACAAATTATTTTTTTCATCAACCGCAATACCATGTGGTTCAAATAAATTTTCGTTCAGCACTTTTACAATTTGATAAGTATTGTAATCAATAACATGCACCGAACCTTTAAAATTATTTTGACTGATATCATTTTCGCAGGCAACAAATAAATAATTCTGCTTTTTTGAAAAAGTAAATTCGAGCGGAAATTCACCCACATTAATAATGGCCAATAACGAATCGTTGTTCTGCTGAAAAACACGAATTTCATTGGATGACTGGCACGAAACAAAATACCTTGCACCATCTGGACTCATAGAAATCTGATGAGGATCATACAATCCATGAACATCGGATAATGACTGGCCGGGAACAATCACTATTCTTTCCAACTCCGGTAAAAGAAGATTCGCCAAATTGAATTTATAAATATAATTACCGTATTGATTGGTAATGTACACAGTTTTAAAATCATCAGTAGCAGCAATTCCATGCGGGGTTGTAAAAATATTTCCGGCAGAAATAATTTTTATCAGTTGCAGATTTTCTAAATCAACATAAGCAATGCGACCGGTAAATGCAAAATCAACTATGTAGGCAAATTTTCCATCGTTCGAAATTACAAAGGTGTTCCAGCTTCCTTGTGTGATATCAATAGCACCTATATATGAATCATTGGCAGTACTGAATTTTTGAATCACATTTCCTGCTGCAAATATTACATACCAGTATTTTCCATCGGGTGAAACTTTAATGTTATGCGGAGTTTCAATATTTTCTGATAACCCGACATCAATGTATCGCATGGCCAATTTCGATTTTGTATCAAAGACTGTCACCACATCGCAACCTTGATTGGTTACATAAAATTTAGCTCTTTTTTCATCATCAGAAAAGGCAATTTTTCCATCTACATTGGGTGCTCCATTATTAATCCAGGTTTTAAGAATACTGACTTCATTAAATGATAATGGTGATCCATTTAATGGCATGGTTGGATTTAATTTAATGCCTAATGCGGTATAAGTATTTATATAGTAGCAAAGCGAACTATAGTCCGGTCGAAATGGAATAACCACCGCTCCGCCGCTTCCACCTTCCAATAAATTATTCCAGGTTGTTAATGTTAAACCGCCGGCAGCTGTTTTACTTTCTGCTACATGGCAACCTGATGTGGCGCATTTGTTAATAATTATTTCGCCAACTTCTCCGGGGTACCCTTTTAATTCTGTGGTTGAAGCATCTTTTTTACAAGAGAAAATCAGGGCAACTGAAATCAGATAACAACAAAAAATAAATCGATTCACATTTTTGTTTTAGAACTTGCAATTTATATCATTTCAAATAATCATTTCAGCTATCTGAATTACTGAGTTAACACCAGAATTTTCTTTTTAAAATTAAGCACTGCCTGATGTGCTAATAATAAATCGCAACCAATCACTCCATCAATTGCCGGCATTTCCACTTGCCGGTAAGTTTCATTTACCTGCGAAAGGTCAAGTATGTGCGCGTGATAATTTTTTATTTTAAGCTTGCCGATTTTTAAAAACGGAATAATGGCTTCTTCACTTTCAATGGAGTTGCTTCCAAGTCCGGTAGTTAGCTGCTCTGATTTTTTAGTATAAAGTTCCTGCAAGTGATTGTTAATAAAAGTTTTGTCAAAAACTGTTTTTGAGGCGCCTGTGTCAATTAAAAATCGGGCATAAATGCCGTTAACTTTTGCCGGAATAAAACAATGAATTCCATAATCCTGAATCGACATAATTTCAATATCAATTTTGTATCGTGCCATGGTTGGGTGAGGTTATTGGTTGATTTGTTATATGTTATTTGTAGCAACTCTTTTCTGCAAAAATTATCCGTTGATTAGCCGGGTGTTTTTGAAACCCTGCCTGCGGCAGGCAGGCAATCAACGGATAACAATCTTTTAGAAAAAATTAATTAGACGGTACAGACATTTTATCCAGTACCGACATTACCTCTTTAACAGCCGCAGCCGAATCAATCAATAATTTTTCTTCTTCTGTATTTAATTTCAGTTCAATAATTTTTTCAATACCATTTTTGCCTAACTTAACAGGAACTCCGAGGTACACATCTTTCAACCCATATTCTCCCTGCAACCAAACGCAACACGGATAAATTCTGTTTTCATTTTTCGCAATGGCTTCAACCATTTGTGCAGCTGCGGCACCGGGCGCATACCATGCACTTGTTCCCATGAGGTTTACTAATTCGCCACCGCCTTTTTTCGTGCGTTCAATAATGGCATTCAGTTTTTCTTTATCAATTAATTCGGTAACCGGAATTCCACTCACAGTAGTATAACGAGGAAGTGGAACCATTGTATCGCCATGACCACCCATCAATACTGCCTGAATATCTTTAGGGGAACAGTTTAATGCTTCTGCTAAGAATGCTTTGTATCGAGCAGTATCTAAAATTCCCGCCATACCAAAAACTTTTTTCGAATCAATTTTAGCAGTAAGAAATGCGCAATAAGTCATAACATCCAACGGATTACTTACAACTATTACAATGGTATTTGGCGAATGCTTCATAATGTTTTCGGTTACACCACGCACAATTCCGGCGTTGGTCGAAATCAAATCATCGCGGCTCATTCCGGGTTTGCGCGGCAGTCCGGAAGTAATTACCACCACATCAGAATTTGCAGTTCGCGCATAATCATTTGTAACACCAATTACTCGTGTGTTATACACATTAATAGGCGCAGTTTGCCAAATGTCGAGCGCCTTGCCTTCCGCTATTCCTTCTTTTATGTCAAGTAAAATTACTTCACTTGCATAGTCGCCATGAGCGATAACATTTGCGCATGTTGCACCAACATTTCCTGCGCCTATTACTGTTACTTTCATTTTTTTATTTTTTAATGCACGCAAAAGTATAATTCCAATTCAATGATGAAATGATTTTACTCACAACCTTTCAACTATTCATAAAATAAAATTGAAACGCTATCGTTTCATTTCCGATTTTTACCCGCATTCTAATTTATGATTGATTAATCAAGCTCTTAAAATCTAATTTTTGATGAATCGTTATGTTTTCAGATTTGTAATTTTATTTTTTGTTCTTAATGAGCATCATCTTCATGCTCAAAACGCCGGGCAACAAACTTTTTTATCATTAACATTTCCAACCTCTTCGCAAGTTGCGTCATTAGGCGGAATTGACCAGGCTACCTGGAATAAAGAGAGCGCAAATTTTTTTCAGAACCCAGCAACTTTAGATGCAAGAAATAATAATAGTTTCTTTTTCAACTACACACCACTCTCCGGAAAAATTCAAAACTCAGTTGCAGGCTTTTCTCATACATTTAAAAACATTGGAAATTTTGGGTTGGGAATTCAGTTTCTTGATTACGGGGTTTTTGAAAATACCGACGAGAATGGATATGACTTAGGGGAAACTTTTTATGGAAAAGATTTTTCATTAACAGCGGGTTATTCAAACGGGCTGACTGATCATATTAATTATGGCGCATCAGTAAAATATGTTCATTCGGTAATTGAAGATTATAAAGCTACCGGTATTGCAATGGATGCAGGATTAATTTTTGAGGATACCGCAAAGGGAATTACTATTGGAATTGCTTTAAAGAATGCCGGGGTGGTTATAAATGATTTTACAGAAACCTCAGCCAGTAATCTACCGTTTGATTTGCAGGCAGGCATTGGTAAAAAATTAATTCATACACCGTTCACTTTGTATTTGAATCTGCACGATTTACACCAATTTGATATCCGGTATCCCAAAGCGGAAACACAACAACAATTGATTATTGATTCTTCTGTTGTGAAAGAAAAGAAATATACTTTCGATAAGCTGGCCCGGCATGCGAACCTGGGATTGCAAATAGATGCTGGCAAAGTTTTAAGAATAAATATTGGATACAATCATCAGCGTCGAAACGAGCTTGCCTTTGATATTCGCAAAAGCATGGCTGGTTTTTCGTTTGGATTTCAACTGGCAATTAAAAAAATTCAATTTGGTTATGGGTATTCCATATATAATATTTCCGGGGGGCAAAGCAATCTGTCCGTCTCATTTAATATTAACGAATTTGCCGGTGTAAGAAAAATGTGATTAACTCGTCGGATTTTTTTTGGAATGTTTGACTTGACTGCATACTTTCACGCCATAAATAAAAGTCAAAAGAATAATGAAAAAAATAGTCTTTTTAATCATACTTGTTTTTTGTTTTCAAAATTCATTTTCTCAAATAGTTATCAACGAGTATTCATGCTCAAACTTCAATACTGTAAACGATAACTTCGGAAGCAATGAAGATTGGATTGAATTATTCAATACTACCGGAGCAGCCATAAATCTTAACGGGTATTATCTGAGCGATAAACCTTCGAACCCAACAAAATGGCAATTTACCGGCGGCAGTATTCCTGCAAATGGAATTGTGATTGTCTGGGCTTCAAAAATAGATTTATCGGCAGGACCGAATTTCCACACTAATTTTTCATTAACACAAACTAAACCGGAACAAATACTCTTATCAAATCCGGGAGGAACAATTATCGATCAGCTTATTCTTAATCCGGCTCAATCAGATCATTCACGAGGAAGAACTACCAATGGCGCTGCAACCTGGTCATTATTTACAACCCCAACTCCAAATGCAGCAAATGCTGGTGCGCAATCAGAATATGTTGCAAAACCTGTTTTTAATTTAGCTCCCGGAAATTATGCCGGAGCTCAAAATATTACCATCACCTGTGCAACTGCAAGTACTGAAATCAGATATACAATTGACGGAAAGGAACCAACTGCTGCTTCAACACTTTATGCAGGGCCCCTTAATGTTGCGATAACTACAGTAATAAAAGCAAAGGCATTTAGTACAATTGGTACACCGACTTCATTCATGGAGACAAATACTTATTTCATTAATTTAAACACAACTTTAAATGTTGTTTCTCTGGGTTCCTTTGATACCGAAACTTTAGTTACTAATGGAAGTGGTGGCGGTCCTGTTCGTTACACTACATACGAATATTTTACACCAACTGGAAATTTTATTTATGAAGTAGATGGTGAAGTAAACCCGCATGGCAATGACTCATGGGCCTATGATCAGCGAGGTATTGATTTTGTTTGCGAAGACCGTTACGGATACTCGCACGCAATGAATTACCCGATTTTTGATCCATCGATTACCGACCGTGATGAATTTGATAGAGTGATGTTAAAAGCGGCAGCTTCAGATAATTACCCATTTGGCCCAACGCGTTCATGTCATGTTCGTGATGCATTCACACAAACTTTATCACAAAAAGCCGATTTGGAGTTAGATGAGAGATCAAGTCATTCATGCATTGTTTATCTCAATGGACAATATTGGGGCGTTTATGAAATCAGAGAGCGTATGAGTCATCATAATTGGACAGATTATTATTATAATCAGGATGAAAATAATATCGATTTATTAAGATTTTGGGGCGGCGGAGTTATTCAATATGGGTCTGATACGGGTTGGGCAAATATTTATAATTTTATAATGGCAAATAACCTAACTATTCAGGCAAATTATGATTATGTAAAATCAAAGTTAAATACAAATAGTGTGATTGATTATTGTATTTTAAATACTTATGCAGTTAACTCAGATTGGATAAACTGGAACTCCATGTGGTGGCGCGGTCGCAATCCTAATGGTAATAAAAAGAAATGGCGCTATTCTTTGTGGGATGAAGATAATACCTGGAATTTGGGGCAAAATTTTTCCGGCTGGTCAACTACCAATTATACCGCTGACCCATGTGATTTGCAGGGAAACTTTGCTAATGCCGGATATTGGGAAGGTCACATGGATATTTTAACTAAATTAATGTTGGTACCGGAATTTAAGGATGATTATATTAATCGATATGCTGATTTAATGAACACTTGTTTATCATGCCCTGCTACAACGGCCTTGCTTGATTCAATGCTTGGAGTTATAGCTCCTGAAATGCCAAATCAAATTGCTAAATGGGGTGGCTCAATGGCTGATTATCAAACTCAGGTAACATTGCTGCATAACTTTATTACTAATCGTTGTGCTTTTATCGATAGCGCATTAATCGATTGTTATCAGTTAGAAGGGCCATATGATATAACTGTTTCAGTTTCACCTCCGGGTTCTGGCAATGTAATGGTTAACACAATTATACCCCCTGCTTATCCATGGTTAGGTACCTATTTCGGTGGTGTAAATCTGAAATTTAAAGCACTTGCCAATGCAGGATGGTATTTTGATCATTGGGGCTTACTTGCTAATGCTCCATTGCCTTCAAGTACAGAAGATACAATGAATTTGAATTTAATTTCAGCTGATAATATTATTGCTTATTTTGTTCAACAGCCAATTGTGCCGGAACCACCTCCAGTGATTCCCCCAATTATAACTATTACAACTGTTCCGGATGTATTTATTCCAACTGCATTCAGCCCGAATGGTGATGGAAAAAACGATATACTTTTTATTTATGATTATTTCAATAATCTGGCTTCAATGGATTTTAAAGTTTATGATCGTACCGGTGAATTAGTATACCATAGTACTGATAAAACAAGAGGATGGGATGGTACATTTAATGAAATGCCATTAAATACTTCAGTGCTAGTTTATCAATTGAAAGCAATATTATATGATGGCACCGAAGTGGTAAAAAGCGGCGACTTTACTCTCTTGCGATAATTAGCGTTTTAAATTTGTAAAACCTTAAACCGCCGAAAGTGTTTGACTTTCGGCGGTTTTTATTTATCTATGTTCCGTGAAAAAACTATTATTTTTAATAATAATTAACTTTACTTTTTACCATCGGTTGTTTAGCCAGGATGCTCCACCTGCTACCGATATATGGCTTGTTCAATTAATTTATTCGGAATTAAATGGATTTAGCACTTCAAATTATAAAAAAATTACTGACAATGGTGGTTATGACAATCAACCATTTTTTGTTCCTAAATTAAATAGCATTCTTTATGTATCGGATAAAAATTCAAGTCAAACAGATATTTATCAATTCGATATGGGCACAGGTGTTTCAAAAAAAGTATTAAATACAGAATACTACAAGGAATATTCTCCAATGATAAGTTATGATGGAAAATTAATTAGCTGCATCAATATTGAACCTGATGAAACTTCGCAACGATTTTGGCAATTTCCTTATAGCGTTGGTATTGGCAAGCCATTGTTTCCTGATATTATTGATGTTGGATACTATTGTTGGGTAGATGAGTTGCATGTTGCTTTTATCAGAATAGGCCAATCGCCTAACACGAATTTTAAAATTGAAATTGGCAACATTTCAACCGGCGAAATGAAAAATTTGGATGAAGGGGCCGGAAGATGTATTCAAAAAAGCAGCGAAAAAAATATTTTATACTATGTGAAAAAATACGATTCAAGCAATTGGAAAATCAGATGTTATGATTTTGAAAGAAATGTTTATAAAGGAGAAATTCAACTCCCTCTTGGGCAAGAAGATTTTACAGTTGGACCCAACGATGTTATCTGGCTGAGCAGTAATGGAAAAATTTTAGAAGCTTCCATTCAAAATCCACAATGGAAAGTGGTACTTGATTATAGCAACATGCCTTTCAAAAATTTTTACCGGCTGGTTTATTCACCGGACTTTAATATGCTGGCAGTAGTTACATTCGAGGGAAAGAAACCCTGATAAATTATTTATTCTGAATCTTTACCGGTTACATATTGCCGGGTTTGCGAAGCTGCACTTATTAATTGTTTTCGATATTTTACAATGGTGTAAATGATTACTGATGAAAGAATAATTCCGGAACCAAAATAAAATCCGGGTTTCAGCTCATCTTGTTCCTGAAAAAATATAAAGGCGAAAATGATTCCATAAATTGGCTCAAGGTTGATGTACAAATTGGAAGTAAATGCTGAAACATGTTGCAGAGCTTTTAACGAAAGATTGAATGGAATAACTGTGCAAAAAATACTGAAAAATAAAAGTAAAATCAAATCGGTTCCGGTTGGTATGATAGATGAAGCCGGAAAAATATATTGATATACAGGAAGCAATAAAGTGATTAAAAATAAACCGCTTGCCAGTTCATAAAAGGTAACGGTTTCTGAAGGAAAATCTTTCACCAGTTTAGCATTCAGAATTGTAAAGTAAGAACCAATGAATGCTGCACCAATTCCTAAAATAATTCCGGTTCGCTGAAATTCTTGTACTCTGAAAATAACCAGCATGCCAATAAGCGCAAATATTGCAAGCAGCAATTCGCGAATATTTATTTTTTTATGATTGACTATCGGGTCAATTAAGGAAGTGAAAACCGCAATGGTACTTAAGCAACTTAATCCGATTGAAATGTTCGAATATTTTATACTTCCATAAAACAAAACCCAATGAATGGCAACCAGAAATCCAACAAATATTATTTGTTTTGCTTCTTTAATTGAAAGCCGTTGTATTTTTCTTGAAAATGCCGGAATCAACAATAACAGAATAACAGTAAATATTAACCGATACCAGACCAACACTAACTCTTGTAACTCAATTGCCCGGCCGAATATGCCGGTGAAACCCCAGAGGAAAATAGATATATGTAAGTAGATGAGAGCCCTGCGCATTTTTATTTTCAGAACAAAGATGTTTTTTATGATGAAGCATTTAAAATATTCATTTCAACATTTCACTCTGCTTATTTTCATTTAATTGAAAAATATATTTGTTGCTGCTTAATAGCTTTGTGTTTAAATCAGAAACAAAACAGCACCATGACTTTAATAAAATCAATTTCAGGAATTAGAGGAACGATAGGAGGAAAGCCCGGAGAAAATCTGACTCCGAATGATGTGGTGAAATTTACTTCGGCCTATGCAGTATGGATGAAAACCAAAAGTGAAAACAATAAAGTTGTAATCGGGAGAGATGCACGATTAAGTGGTGATATGGTTTCGAAATTAGTTAGCGCTACACTGATTGCGATGGGAGTGGAGGTGATTGATCTTGGATTAAGCACCACACCAACTGTTGAACTTGCAGTGGTAGGTGAAAACGCAGGCGGTGGAATAATTATTACTGCCAGTCACAATCCAGGTCAGTGGAATGCATTGAAATTATTAAACCACAAAGGCGAATTTATTTCTGATGATGATGGAAAAAAGATTCTGACCATTGTAGATGAGGAACAAAACGATTATTCTACTATTGAAAAAATCGGTTCCTATAAAACGGATGATAGTTGGATGGTGAAACACATTGATTTGATTTTGAAATTGCCATTGGTGAGTAAAGAAAAAATTGCCAATGCAAATTTTAAAATTGCAGTGGATGCGGTTAATTCTTCGGGTGGAATTTTTATCCCTGAATTATTGAAAGCATTGGGAGTGAAAAATATTGTTGAACTGTATTGCCAACCCACAGGAATTTTTCCGCACAATCCTGAACCGCTTCCTGAAAACCTGACTGCAATTTCTGCTGAAGTAAAAAAACATAAAGCAGATTTAGGAATTGTGGTGGACCCTGATGTTGACCGGCTTGCCTTTGTGTGTGAAGATGGAAGCCTATTTGGCGAAGAATATACTTTAGTTGCAGTAGCAGATTATATTTTGAAAAAGAAAGTCGGCAATACCGTTTCCAATCTTTCATCTACCCGAGCATTGCGTGATGTTACAGAAAGATCGGGTGGAGTTTACAGCGGAGCAGCAGTGGGAGAGGTGAATGTGGTGACAACAATGAAACAGGTAAATGCAATTATTGGAGGCGAAGGAAATGGTGGAATTATTTATCCTGAATTGCATTATGGTCGTGATGCATTGGTTGGAATCGCTTTGTTTCTAACATACCTTGCTGAAACAAAAGTGAAAGTATCCGAACTGCGTGCTTCGTATCCTTCTTATTTTATAGCGAAAAATAAAATTGAATTGAAGAAAGGAATTGATGTGGATGCCATTTTAAAATCTGTTCATGAAAAATATATTTCGGAGCCATGCAATACCGAAGACGGATTAAAAATTGAATTCGGAAATGAATGGGTACACATGCGCAAGAGCAATACGGAACCAATCATTCGCATTTATGCTGAGAGTCAGAATGAAAAAACAGCAAATGAACTGGCAAAAAAAATGATTGCAGAAATTGAAACTGCAAGCGCAGCATCAATGGCCATTTGAAATAAACTGACTTTAAATATTCGGCAACCTTGGTTTTTTATCTTCTTTCGGGCCGCGAAGGTGAATCACTAATCCATTTAAAAAATTACGGAGGATTTGATCACCGCATTTTTTAAAATTCGGCTGGTCTTCGTTGCGGAATAAATCTCCCAACTCAGCTTTTGATATTTTGAAATTTACCAATTCCAGAATTTTTATTATCTCATCGTCGCGCAGTTGCAATGCAACGCGAAGTTTTTTTAGAATATCATTATTACTCATGTATAGTTCGGTTCAGTTTTCGATGATGCAATTTAGCAATTCGTTTTTATGTTTAAGTTTCTATTGCATACAAGCTGCCCTTAATAACTGCATGTACTTAATGCCCTTATCTCTTGCTAATTCAATGTTGCGTTCAGGGATTTTTTCGGGATGAGGAAAGTGTGCTAAAGCTTTTGTTACACTATCTTCCCTTAAAATATGTAGCATCGGATAAGGTGAGCGGTTGGTATAATTGGCTGCATCGGAATTTGTGGAACCCGCAAAACAATACTTCGGATGAAAACTTGCGAGCTGGTACACGCCGTCATAATTGTTTTCTGAAATTAATTTTTCGGCTTTTTCAACTAAGCTTAGGTACGAATCGAATGTTTTGAAATCAGTCGGAAGAATGATGAAAGTGGTTTCGTAATTACTGTTGTCATCCAAGTAATTTAATTCCGAAGATAATTCTTCCAAACATTTTAGGGCTGTTGTTTTCGGTAACACCACATAGCGAATACTTTTTTTCAGCAATGCTTTCGCAGCGAACGGACAAAAATTTAAATCAATCACAATATTCTTAATCCAGTTAATGGTATGCTCAATTATTTTTTTGTCGGGCAAGCGATATGAATTTTCACAAACTTAAAAGTTATAAACGATAAAATAATTTTCTCCCTTTCTCATTTGCTTCCCTAAACTTTGCCATTACTTTTGAAATCAATTATGAACGAACAAATAAGAAACCTCAAACCAAAGCAACTGTGGAACAAGTTTGCTGATTTGAATGCCGTGCCGCGCCCATCAAAAAAAGAAGAGCGCGTGATTGAGTTCGTGAAAAATTTCGGGAACAGTTTAGGTCTCGAAACTTTTGAAGACTCCATTCGCAATGTGATAATCAAAAAACCGGCGACACCCGGAATGGAAAAATATAAAACTGTGGTGATGCAATCGCACCTCGATATGGTGCATCAGAAAAACAACGATACCAATTTCGATTTCAGTACGCAGGGAATTGAAATGTTTGTGGATGGTGAATGGGTGCGCGCAAAGGGAACTACACTCGGTGCTGATAATGGCATTGGAGTAGCAACCATCATGTCCATTCTTGAAAGCAAGGACATTGCGCATCCTGCCATTGAAGCATTGTTCACCATTGATGAAGAAACTGGAATGACCGGCGCGCTTGGTTTAAAAGGTGGAATCTTGAGTGGGGAAATTTTACTGAACCTCGATACTGAAGAAGATGATGAAATTGATATTGGATGCGCAGGTGGTGTGGATGTAACAGTCAGCAAAAAATATAATGAAGAAGAAACTCCGGCAAGTGTAACTGCTTTCATTGTTACAGTGAAGGGATTAAACGGGGGACATTCAGGAATTGAAATTCATAAAGGTCTTGGCAATGCCAATAAAATCATGAACCGCTTGTTGTACAATGGTGCAACAAAATTCGGAATGCGTGTGGCAGAAATTGATGGCGGCAGTTTGCGCAATGCCATTCCGCGCGAAAGCAATGCAAAAGTGGTGGTGCCCGATAATGCCATGAATGATTTTACTGTAACGCTCAACAAAATTGCTGACGAAATAAAATTCGAATTCAAAACTATTGACCCGAAACTAAACATCAGTATTACAAAAACGGAGTTGCCGAAAAAGGTGATGAATGCCGATGACCAGAAAAATATTATCAACGCAATTTATGCAGCACAAAATGGTGTTTACCGCATGAGTGCAGATATTAAAGAACTCGTTGAAACTTCGAACAATGTGGCGCGCGTGCTGATTAAGGAAGGAAACATTTTGATTCAGTGCCTCACTCGTTCTTCCATTGAAACTTCGAAGTATGATTTGGCTGATTCGTTGCGCTCGGTGTTCGAACTGGCAGGATGTACTGTTGCTTTTTCGGGTGCTTATCCCGGCTGGACTCCGAATGTGAGTTCGCCAATTCTTGATTTATTAGTTCATCTATATGAAAAGGAACATAAAGAAAAACCAAAAGTGGTTGCCTGCCATGCCGGTTTGGAGTGCGGAATTCTCGGCACTAATTATCCGAACATGGATATGATTTCATTCGGCCCTACCATTCACGGTGCGCACTCGCCCGATGAAAGGGTGAACATCGCTTCGGTTCAAAAATTCTGGAAGTTTGTGCAGGAGATTTTGAAGAATATTCCAGAGAAGAAATAAAATTTTAAATGCCTGCTAATGCATTGGAACAAATGCCGACGGAGTTTTTTTTATTGTAAAGCTCTTGCTATCTGAAACAAAAAAGTCAGTACTTAAATTTTTATCAATCTAAAAGTTAAATCCACTAACGAATTATAATCGTCGCCGGCCTCCATCATATCTTCATCATCGGCTTCGTAATGCCACAACACTTCAATAGCACTCTTACCCGATTTTTTTATTGCTTCAAATTTTTTGAAAATATCCAGCAAACATTTTGATGAACTGGTATTAAAATATTCCAGTTGAATTTTAATTTCTGTTTTTGCTGATGGCTTGTTTGCATAATTATCAATCCAACTATAAATGGGCTGATAAAAACCAATAGAGTTTTCAGGAATTGATTTCCCCGAAATTTCAATGGCACCTGTTTCGAAATAAAATTTTACAGTTGGCGTTTTTGTCGATCCTTCGATAATTAAATTTTCGTTCATGATTATTATTCTGTTTCTGTTTCAATTTATTTTAACTGCAAGCGTAAAGAATGAATAGGTTTCGGTCAGCGAATGAAATTGATATTCCAGTTTGTTTTCCGATTTGCGCGCCATATCAATAATACCCAATCCGGCGCCTCCCTTTTCTGATAATTCTGATGTGTTTAAACTGCCAAGGTAAAAAGCTTTCAGTTCCGTTGCGCTCATGGCATTCACTTTATCAATGCGCTGCTTTAATACTTCGAGTTTCTCATTCAGAATAAAATTACCGGTAAATACTCTGTATGAATTTTCTTCGCCACGCGCCATCATAAATAATCCCCCAACATTTCCATTCATCTTATCAGAAGCAATATTGCTTTTAAATGATTCCATATGATGAAACACATTTTGCAAGCACTCGACCAGCACATGGAATATTTTTTTTCTGCGTTTTGAATCTTCTACTTCCTTCTCTAACCTGGTTTCAATAATCGGATAAACTGCGGTCAGCAATTCCTGAGTAATATCTCCTTTGTAAGAAAGGATGACATCGTCCTTTTCCATTTCAGCATAAAAAGCAGTGATATCAATTATAGTGTTCAACAAATGATTTTTAATTTTTCAAATGTAAATAAATCTGTCATTCATTTATTTTCACGAAGTAGTTTTTATCAATAGGAAAAAAAGTATAAAGATTTTATATGAAAGAAATTATCTGCATTTCACTAAATATATTGCGTGCATAAAATGACAACTGATTATTTAGCCGGCATACTGCATCAAACCGATATTTTTAGTTTGGTTTCTATGGATATGTTAAAGGAAATTATTCCTGAACTTACTATTCATTCTTTTAAGCAAGATGATTTAATAATCAGCAAGGGAGAATCAGGTGATAAAATGTTTGTGTTGGTTTCGGGTAAAGCAAAAATTCACGATAAAGATCACATACTTGCTACGGTTGAATCGGGTACTTATTTCGGCGAGTTCTTTTTGTTCGATTCGGCACCAAGGTCCATGTCGGTTTCAGCTTTGAATGAGGTGGAATTAATTGGCATTGGTCGCGGAGTTTTTGTTAAGCTGCTGAAACAGCATCCGGAGATTTACAATAAAATTATTTCGCTGCTGATAAAACGCTTGCGGGAACAAAACAACAACACCATTAATATTTTAAAATCGCGCGAGCAGGAATTATTACGATTGGTTGATGAGCGCACATTGGAACTAAACAATAAATCGAAAGAGCTGGAAATAAAAAACAAGGAGATAACCGATAGCATTATTTACGCGCAACGAATTCAGAATGCCATTCTTCCTGATATAAATAAAATTGCTTCGGTATTTATCGACTCCTTCATTTTATTTTTTCCGAAAGATATTGTGAGCGGCGATTTTTATGCATTCTTTTTAAAAGATGATGTGTCAATTATTGTGACTGCCGATTGCACAGGGCATGGTGTGGCAGGCGCATTCATGAGTATGATTGGCAGCTCATTGTTGAACCGGATTATTATTGAAAAAGGAATTACACAACCATCCATTATTTTAGATCAGTTGCATGTGGCGGTTATTGAATCGTTGCGACAAACTGAAAGTGAATCGAATGATGGGATGGATGTATCTATCTGCGCTTTCAATTTAACCGAAAACAAATTGGAGTATGCCGGAGCCAACCGACCGCTTTGGCTCATACGGAATAATGAGATGGAAATTATAAAGGCTGATAAATTTCCTATTGGCGGAACTCAGATTCTGCGCAGCAACAATTACACAAATCATTTATTAGATGTACAGCAAAACGATACCCTATATTTTTCCACTGATGGATATGCCGACCAATTTGGCGGCGAATATTTTAAAAAGATAATGACCGCAAAGTTTAAAGAATTGTTGTTATCGATTCAGCACTTAAATATGACCGAACAAAAAAACCGGTTGCACCAGTTCTTTAACAATTGGAAGGGAGCCAACGAACAGGTAGATGATGTGCTCGTGATTGGAATTAAAATTTAAATGAATCCGTTTTTTATTTCGGCATAAACCCCACCATCATCTGCACCCGCACCCGCACAGATTCACCTTTGTTCTCGCCCGGATTCCAGGCCGGCATTGTTTTTACAACCCGCACAGCTTCGGTGCCACAACCTGAACCAATATCATTCATTACTAAAATATTTGTGAGGGTTCCATCTTTCTCCACCACGGCCATCAGTTTTACAAAACCTTTCACTTTATTTTTTGTGGCTTCTTTCGGAATGCGAATGTTGGTTGAAAAATAATTGATCATCTCTCCCTTTCCTCCCGGAAACTCAGGCATCACATCAGCTTCTTCATAAATAGTGGTGTCTTCTTTTATTATTTCGTTTCCTAATGAATCCACTGGCGGTGGTGAGGTATCAATTACTTCCGGTTTAATTTCTTTTATTTTATCCAGCATATATCGCAGGTAATAAGTTCGCAGGCGATAGTCAATATATTTTGCACGCGGATTAAATGATACATAAACCGTATCGTCATTTCTATCGAGCAGGCGATAATTTCTGTTTCCGCCGGCAATTGTCATATCCACCAATCCGAAATACACATTCATTTCGCCCATGTGCATGGTGAACGATGTGGAATCGAATTCAAATGTGGTGGTTTCAATTTTTGTTTGTCCGGTTGAAAAATCTTTGTATTGAATGCTGTGCGCTTCAAACTGCTGCGCAAATAATTTCTGTTGAAATAAAAACAACAAAGGCAACGCAAGAAATATTTTATAATCTGATTGCATGTTTCCGGATTTAGTAATTAAAATTCATTTTGTAAAAATAAAAAAGCCACGACCGTTACAACGAACCATCGTGGCTTTCAGTATTTTTTTTTATTGATGAATAATAACTATTCGCCGGGTAATAATTTCATTAGCAGTTTTAAGATTTATAAAGTAAACGCCATCGGCATAAGTATTCATGGATAGTGGCACCGTGTTTTCAAAAATATTTTTCAGTGAATTAACTAAAACAATTCTTCCGGTAGCATCAGTAACTTCTACTAACACATCTTGTTTTTTATTTACTTGAATATGCAAATCAAATATTCCGTTCGATGGGTTTGGTACTGCAAAGAGCGAAGCCGCATTTTCTACATACGAAGGGGCGGTGCCGCTGATCATTCCGCTTAAACAATTATTTTCCTTTTCAGCAATAACTTCCTGAAAAATATTATTCACTATTGAATAAATGGAATCAATGCAAACGGTATCAGTAGTAGCAGAATAATAAATGCGGCAAAGCGGTTGAACCACCGGCGATTTTGCCACGCTGCTGTCAATGTAGCTTAACCCCACAATTAAATTATTAGCAATGGAAAAGGAGGGTGTCATTGGGTAAACTGCAGGGTTAACCAAACTTTGTACTGCCTGAATGGTTAATCCGGTAACAGAAAATTGATAAGCCAGCACGCGGTTATCAGGATTTAAAACGCCAATATCTATGTATTGATCAACCAGATTTGCACCAATAATGCTGAGCGTAGTGGTGTCGTAAATATTAGTTAAGCCGGTTGGAAATTCGCAGTAGTTATGTGTTCCTCCACCGGTCATGGGCCAGGCAGAGCCATAATTTGCGCAACCGGTTAAGAGCGCGGCATCGTACACATCAATATCAATATCGGCATTCAAATCATTACATGGCGCAGGAACTAAACTATCGCCCAAAATAAAATTTACATACATTAATGCATCGGTATTGGTTTGTAAAGTATCAGTATTTAAATCGCCCATTTTTGCAGTGCCGGCACAAGTTCCATTGCAATCGGGTTGCGCATTGCCATATAGAGTACCTGCGCAATCAAAAAACGGATTGCAGTTTTGTACCACGCTGAAATTTTTAACTCCGGGTGCAGTGTAAAAAATATGAATGCACACTTGCGCCCAGTTATTTTCATATCCTAATTCATAATGTCCTAATGCATCGGGCGATTGGTCCCAGTTAACTTTTATTGCCATGGTATAAAAACCGGTATCAACATCGGTTATATCTAACCACTGACAATCCAAACCTGCTCCGTAAATATCACCGCAATCAACCGAGATGCCCATGTTTCCGCAACCATACTGCGCTGTGCCACCAAAACATGTTAAGTCCAATACACAAAATCCGTTTTTAAAACCAATGGGAAGCATAGTGCCAGCAGTATCATACAAAACATATTCGGCATACCCTTCATAATGCCAGTGACCATGACAAGAGCCAAACACAAACTGCCCCGGATTGTTAGTAGCATTACCAATGTAATAATCCTGATTACCGATATTATTTATCTGCGTGGTGAAATTAATAACGGTTCTTTGACCAAAGCCGGTTAAGCAACCTTCTGTAACCTGGCAGTTAGTGGCATTTACTGTTCCAATTGATAATGAATTTTCAAAAACATTTTGCAACACAATTAAGTCGGGCCCGTTCGGACAATCAGGGTCGCCGGGATAAATGCACGAAGTATCAGCAACCGTAGCATTCGGATTGTAGTTGCAAGCCAATATATCCATACAACCAACTATTGGTCCGCCATAATTAATAATCCAGTTAACAGGAACCGAACAACCACTTGCGCCTTCACCGATTCTGATATAGTACGATGTTCCGGCAATTAAAGCGGCTGAAACATGTGCCTGAAAACCACAACCATTATCATCGTAGTAAGCAGTGCCAATGTTGGTGTTATCCCAGGTTAAATTATTGCAGTGGTCGTAAATCCAAATTTTAGTATCGCAGGTATTTATGCCGCAGGTAGTCACATCATACATTCCGTTTCCGGTTGGTATAAATTCATACCAGGTATTATTAGCAGCTGCATATGGAGTAGCAACAAGTGCCGGTAAAGCGGAACCACAACTTGAACCGGGAGGGCAATTGATGTAAGTAACTTCATTGTAGGTAAACACACTGCCGCTTGCTACCACATTTCCGTTAAGTGTAACATTATAAGAACCCGGCGAAATGCCATCGCCATAAGAATCATAAATAGTAAAGTGTAAACAACTGTTTGCTGCATAACAAATCGTATCATCATTAGTAGTACCACTGACAACAATATTGTTTAACGCATCCCGGATATCCCAACTGGTTTCATTTGGATAATTGTCGGGAACTATGGTGACAATTATTTCTGAAAATCCGGTTGCGCATTGTGCCTGTGTGTTTTGTGTTGAAGCAAATAAAATTGCAAAACACATAAGTAAAACGGAAGAAAATAGTTTCATTTTTTAGGATGGATTTTTGGTGCGATGAAAGTAAAAAGAAATATTTATTTATATCGGTGTCAATCGGGTAATAAGCAGTATTACTTACAGCTTCAATCACTGATTATTCTTCATCCATTCCGGTATCTACTCCCGAAAAATCAGAATTATCTATTAACTCAATGGCCCGTTCAGCATCTTCTGCATTTACCTGCAATTTTATTCCGCCAACAGTGTTAGAGAAAAACGGCATGATGGATACCAGATGATCGTTAGTTATTACTGAATATATTCCTTCAGATTCTAACATGCCTTTTATAATGTGCGCCTTGGTTGGATGTTCAAAAGTTGCAATCACTATCCACTCTGATTCATTGTTTTCCATTTATTTATTAAAAGTTGATTTTGAAATTTATAGTTGATTTTAAAAATTGAAAAGTAAACTTCTTTGCGATAATTAAAAATACGATTTATAAACTCATTAGAGCATCCGCTAAAATTCTATCGTTGGTTAATCGCGGAACTTTGTTTTGACCGCCAAGTTTGCCAACCGATTTCATGTAATTGCGAAACGATTCTTTTGGTAAGCAGGTGATATGAAGCGGCTCTAAAATATTTCCGGTTAATAAATCTTTGTAGTAAATATTTTTTTTCTGCATGAGCAGATCCAGTTGATTTCGAAATGAAATTAAGTCAACCGGCACTTCAGAAAATTCAATCAGCCATTCGTGATAAGGCAAACCTTGTGTGGGGTTCACCTGCGGCGCCACTGTAAATTCAGTTACCTGAACATTTTCAGTATTGCACAATTCCATTAAAGCGCTTTCCACTTCTTCAGCTATAACATGCTCGCCAAATGCGCTGATAAAATGTTTTATCCTTCCGGTTACTATAATCCGATATGGGTTCTTTGAAACAAATTTTACGGTGTCGCCAATCAGGTAACCCCACAAACCTGCATTCGAATTAATTATTAAAGCATAATTCACATCGAGCTCAATATCTTTTATTGTTAATCGTTCCGGGTTTTCATCGTAAACATTATTGGTTGGAATGAACTCAAAGAAAATTCCGGAATCAACATTCAACAACAAACCCTTTTCTTTTTGCGAATCCTGATAAGCAATAAATCCTTCTGATGCCGGATAGGTTTCAATGCAATCAATTTGTTCACCAATAGTTTTAAATAATTGAGCGCGATAAGGTTCAAAATTTACTCCGCCATAAATCAGTAATTGAAAATCAGGAAAAATTTCTTTAATCGTTTGCTTGCCTGTTTTCTTCAGCAGTTTTTCAAAATACATTTGAATCCAGGGAGGTATTCCGCTTATCAGCGTCATGTTCTGATCGAAAGTTTCCTCGACAATGGCGTCAATTTTATTTTCCCAATCGTCAATGCAGTTTGTTTTAAACGATGGAAGTTGATTGGCTTTTAAATATTTCGGAACATGGTGATTCACAATGCCTGATAATCGTCCGGTGAGAATACCCTGAATATTTTCCAACACAGGACTTCCCGATAAAAAAATCATTTTACCATTTACGAATGCCGAATTATTTTTTTCATTTATATAAAGCAACAATGCATTGCGTGCTGAGTTAATATGATTAGGTATTGATTCTTTGGTGATAGGAATATATTTTATTCCGGAAGTAGTGCCTGATGACTTGGCCAGATAAAAAGGAGTACCGGGCCACAAAACATTTGACTCACCGGCCTTTATTTTTTCAATATATGGAATCAGCGATTCATAATCGCGAATGGGCACTCGCTTAACAAAATCGTCGTGCGAGGTAATTTCATTAAATCCATGCTCTTTTCCGAATGCAGTTTTTTTTGCCTGATTAATAAGTTTATGAAAAAGGAATTCCTGTGCTCTAACAGCTTCCAGATTCCACTTATTTATTTGCCGATGAACCAAGGCTGCATAAGGCCGCGCCAAAAAAGATTTAATTCCCATGGGGCAAATGTAAAATCAGTTTGCTTATTTATTTTTTTACAAACACTCGCTTTATTAATGCTTTTCAGTTAGCCAATTATTGAAATTAATAAAGGATAAAATTATTTACCGGATATTGTTAAAGGAGTATTTTATTTTCCAATTCGGAATT
>CAMDOA010000030.1 GCA_945903305.1 Chitinophaga pinensis | reverse complement strand
GCAACTTATAAAATCAATAAGAAAAAATCGGTGCGTACTGAGTTGCAATATCTTTCTTCAGAACAGGATTATGGAAGTTGGGCATTTGCGTTATTGGAATTCAATATTGCACCTAAATTTTCTTTCTCGGTTTCTGATATGTACAATGTAAAACCTAACCCTGAAAAAAATCCGGACAAAAAACATTACTACAATTTCTTTTTCGGGTTTACACAAAATGCTTCGCGCTTTTCTATCTCTTATGTAAAACAAGTGGAAGGATACAATTGCACCGGTGGAGTTTGTCGTTACGAACCGGCATTCAGCGGAGTGAAACTTGGAATTAATTCAACTTTTTAAAAGCAATCAATTATGAAATCATTGATAAAAAATATTTCAACACTTTCAATTTTATTCTCCGCCGTTATTTTTTTTCAAAGTTGTGAAGAAACCTGTCCGGGTGTAATTTTTACGACACCAGTAACTGGCGATACGGTTTCCGTTCCACTCGATGCAACACTTGCTTCACAAAAAAGAAATGTGATTTTGCAGGATTACACAGGAGTAAGATGTGTCAATTGTCCGGATGGTCATCTGGTGGCTAAAACAATTCAGGATTCATATGCAGAAGGAAGAGTGGTAACAGTTGCCCTGCATTCAGGAATTATTTTAACTGGTCCCTATCCATTTGGAACTCACGATTTCAGAACAACAGAGGGGGATGATATCGAATCATTAGTTGGTCCTATTTCATCAAAGCCTATCGGCGATATTAATCGCAGATTATTTTCAGGCCAGTCGGGTAGACCAGTAGCGAGATCGTTATGGTCTGGCTTTGTAGCACAGGAAATGGCTGATTCCATTCCGAAAGTGCAAATGAAAACTGAGCATACATTCGATAATGCAACCCGCATTTTGTCGCTCGATATTATTTTACAGTTTGCTGAATCAATTTCAAATAATCTTAACATGCATGTTATGCTTACTGAAAGCGGATTGATAGAACCTCAATTAGGCGGCCCGAATGGAGGCCCAACAGGTATTGATACTTTTTATGTACACAATCATGTGCTTCGCGATATGATTACTCCTTCGGTTGGCTCTCCCATTATTGGAAATAAATCTCCCGGTCATGCCACAAAGTACCTGATGCCCGATTTTGAAATTCCTGCTTCGTGGAATGCGGATAGTGTTCACATCGTAACCTTTGTAACGGTTACTGATAGTTTGAATGTATTGCAGGTGATAGAAAATAAGCTGAAGTAAAAAACACAAATGAAAATTAGCTGGAACTGGCTCAAGGAATATTTACCGACTGATATTGATGTAAACGAAGCCGCCGATATTCTCACCCGCATCGGGTTGGAAGTTGAAGATATTATTAAGCACGAATCCATTCGTGGTGGTCTCGCAGGATTGAAAGTTGGGTTTGTAAAAGAAGTTGTCGCTCATCCGAATGCTGATAAATTACGAATCACAAAAGTGGATGTTGGTGGTGTAACAGATTTGCAAATTGTTTGCGGCGCACCCAATGTGGCAGCCGGACAAAAAGTAATTGTGGCGGTTGATGGCACAACTGTTTATCCGGTTACAGGTGAACCCTTCAAAATAAAAAAATCAAAAATCAGAGGAGAGGTTAGTGAGGGAATGATTTGCGCTGAAGACGAAATCGGTTTAAGCGGAAATCATGAAGGCATATTGATTTTGCAGGCAGATGCAATTGTCGGAAGCGATGTAAAAAATTTATTCAATCTGAAAGATGATTACACATTAGAGATAGGATTAACACCCAATCGCTCCGATGCTTTTTCTCACATAGGTGTTGCGCGCGATTTGCGTGCGTGGTTAGCTACGCATAAAAATTATTCGCAGCAACTGAATATTCCTTCCACGAGTTTTTCAGATGAAAAAAACCTGAAGCCCTCACCGATTGAAATAATTGTTGAAGATAAAATTGCATGTCCGCGATACATGGGTGTGCTGATCACAGGTGTATCAGTACACGAATCACCTGAGTGGTTGAAGCACCGGATAGAAAGTATTGGTTTGCGTTCCATTAATAATGTGGTGGACATCACTAATTTTGTTTTGCACGAATGTGGTCAGCCGTTGCATGCTTTTGATGCGGACTGTATTGCAGGAAATAAAGTGATTGTAAAAAAACTTCCGGAAGGAACTCCTTTCATCACACTCGATGAAAAAGAAATAAAACTTTCGAAAGATGATTTGATGATTTGTAATGCAGATGAAGGAATGTGTATTGCCGGAGTTTTTGGCGGAAAGAAAAGCGGTGTGACTAATGCAACGAAAAATATTTTTTTAGAGAGCGCTAATTTTCATTCGGGCACTATTCGCAAAACAGCAGTCCGACATAATCTTCGCACCGATGCAGCCATTCATTTCGAAAAAGGAATTGATATTTCACTGACTGAATATGCTATTCGTCGGGCAGCTTTATTGATGCAGGAATTTGCCGGAGCAAAAATTGAATACCGGATTGTTGATGTTTATCCTTCAACTGTAACAGTTAAAAAAGTGGAATTTAATTATTCGCGATTGAATGAATTAGCCGGTTACAATCTGGATGAAGCACAGGTTGACAAATCACTTTCGTCATTGGGATTTATTCAGTCGGAAAAAAATACGGTGCAATCAACCTGGTCGGTTCCTTCTCATAAAATTGATGTGGAATTGTTTGAAGATGTGACGGAAGAAATTTTGCGCATCACCGGCTTCGAACAAATTCCTTTTCCCGGATACATTCATTCAAGTATCAGCAATCGCCGTAACGAAGATGTGCAGCGCGCGCAATTGGAAAGCATCAGCAATCATCTTTCGGCAAATGGATTTTCGGAGATGATGAATAACAGCATCGTTAACACAAAAAATATTTCCACTCTTTTTCCGGAGCAGGAAGAACAATTGGTGCGCTTTCAGAATTTTGTAAATGCCGGATTAGATGGTTTGCGCAATTCGTTGTTGTTGTCTGCACTTGAAGTCATTCGTTACAACCAAAACCGCAAGGAAGAAAATTTACGATTGTTTGAAACCGGAAAAATATTTTCGAAGCGCGATGGAAAGTATGTGGAAGAATTTCGCCTCGCCATTCTCACTTCCGGAAAATCAAAAGTGGAACACTGGAAATCAAAACCGGTTGAAGCAGATTTGTATGAATTGAAATCTTTTGTTGAATCTGTTTTGAATTTGTGCGGTGCCAAAACAATTTCATTCATCACACCAACAACTGACAACACGCAACTGACACCTGCATTGGAAGTGTTGGTCAATAAAAAATTAATCGGAACAGTTGGATTCGTTAATGAAAAATTACTGAAGCAATATGATTTGCGTCGCAATGTGTATTACGCAGATTTGGATTTAGATGCAATGCTTGTAATTTCGGGAAAGAAGAAAATGCAGTTCAAAGAGTTGCCGAAGTTTCAGGCAGTGAATCGCGACCTTGCATTGGTGATGGACGAAAAAATTTCGTTTGCCGAAGTGGAAACAATTTGCAGAAAAACAGCCGGCAAACAATTGGAAGAAGTGCAGTTGTTCGATGTGTTCAGAGGAGAGAAAATCGGTTCAGAAAAAAAATCGTATGCCATCAGTCTCACACTTCGTGATGAAAACAAAACCATGACCGACGAAGAAACTGAAGTGCTCATGAACAAATTGATTACAGCTTTAGAAACACAAGTGAATGCAATAATCAGAACATGAAAAACGAATTGCTCAAACAGGCGGATGATATTTTAGCTCGCTCCAGAAGAGTGGCTGAGCGACACACCATATTGATTGAGCAAAACACAAAACTGAAATCGGAAGTAGAATCGCTTCGCAGTGAATTGAAAGCAAAGAAAAAGCAGCTCGAAGAATTAGAGCAATCCATGAAGGTGATAAACATTGGCAATGCTGCTTTGCAAAATTCGGAAGACACACAGGAACTGAAAAAGAAACTGAACGAATATATTCGTGAAGTTGACCGTTGCATCAATTTTATAAAAGCAATTTAAAATGGAAGAGCAGATTCGCACCACTGTAAATATTGCCGGAAGAAGTTACTCGCTGAAAGTGAGCAAGAGCGATTCGCAAACTGTGCAGGCAGCAGCGGAATTGCTGAACAAAAAATTTCAGGAAATGAAATTGCATTTTCAATCCAGCGATTCACAAGACCACTTAGCTATGAGTGCCATCATGAATATGACTGAGCAATTAAAAAAATCTTCGCCTGATGAATCACTATTAGAAGAAATTTCTTCCAAACTTGACTCGGCAAATATTGAGTTGATGAAGGTAATGAAGAGTTAAGGGATTATATATAAAAAATAAAAAGGGGCTGAACGAAATTTCTCGTTCAGCCCTTTTTAAGTTAACCACTTTCGCCAAATTTATTCCTGCACAATCGTAATCTTACTCAGCAACTGCAAACTGCTTGTATTGCTATAATCATATTGATACAACCCATCAGTTGCAACAACAATTAAAACATTGTTTACCGGAATTACATCAAACGGAATGAAACCTGAAATCACTTGCTTGCTGATCATATTTAATGGGTCAGTTGTATCATATACTCTTAATCCGCCTGCAGCATCGCAGATAAATAAAGTAGTTCCATCCATTCCTAATCCGTGCGGATTAGTCATTTGATAACTCACTTTCAAAACCGGATTACTTATGTTAGTGATATCAATAATATCCAGTTGGTTGGTGAATCCTTGACACGATGTTCCTGAACGAAGCGTGGAGTATGCATAATTTCCTGAAACAATTACAGGGTCGCAACTTGTGGCATGAACAAACTGTGCAATTTGTGTAGGTGATGATGGATTTGAATTATTGAAAATAAAAACTCCGTTGGTTGACCCGATAAATAATTTATCCATGTATGGAAAAATAGTTTCAATATTCCAGCCAATGTTTATGATGTTTCCCGGAATCGGGTTCGATGGATTATTAATATCAAACAGTTTCATATTGCGGTCATCAAGCGTGTATAAATAATTCTGATAAATGCAGAAGCGCGCCATTGAACCGGCAAGGCCTGTACCCGGTGAAGAAGTAGTTGTTGTCGTAGTTGATGATGAAAAACTGCTTGACATCATTAACACATCGCCACTGTATTGATTTTCATAGCTAAGCGGGTAATAAGTATTGCAATCTTGTACTACAATTGTGTCCCGTTCAATCCAATCCACAATTACTCCGGCTGAAATATCACCTACATAACCATATGTATAAATGCGTGTCGGAAATACCTCAGTCACCCGATTCACTTCCGCAATATTTGTTGGATTACTGATGTCTATGGCAACAAGGTCAATGTAACTATCGGCATACAAAATATTTCCTTTCACAGCCATGTCAATGTTGCCCGGAATATTAATAAACGATACATTTTGCGGAGAGGAAGGATTTGTATTATCAATTACATGAATGCCTTTGTTTACTTCATTCACATAAATAAAATTGTCTTTATAATACACTTTTCCAACTTCGTTCAGTTCCTGCGAAGGAGTAGATTTTACAGCATCGCGTAAATCAGTATAACTCATATAAACCGGTTTGAAATATTTATACGAACTGGTTTGTTCGCATTTATCTTTCAAACAACTGCTGAATAAAACAGATTGCAGAAAAATAAATAAGGTGCCAAGCAGCATTTTGCTTTGGTTGATAGTCATTGATGCATGAAAAGTTTTCATAGTTATTGATTGTTTGTCTTTATTGACTTCAAACAAAACTTGAATGCTGCATTAACCACAAAAAAAATTTCAAAATGAAAAACAAAATCACTCTTTACTCTTTCACTTTTATTCTAACTTTCCTTTTTTCTGTTCAGCAGTCTTCGGCACAAACCAATAAGCAGGATGTTATTTACATGCACGATGGAAGTATTTATCGGGGCGAAATTTCAGGTATAAATGCAGATGGTTCCATTAAGCTTTTGACTATGGGAAATAACCTGATTGTCTTGAACAAGGGTTCCATTGATTCTATGAAGCAGGAATTAATAAAAGGAAAAAGTCAAACTACAATGAACATTAAATCAAAAGGATATTTTAATGTAACCGCACTTGGATTAATGGCCGGTGAAAATGGAGCCGGTGCCCTATTTGAAACGGTGAATGGTTACCGTTTCAATCATTTTTTAGCAGTAGGCGGCGGAGTTGGAATTGAATACACCGATATTGTTTTGATGCCATTGTATCTTTCGATTCGTAGCGATTTGTTAAAAGGAAAATCAACTCCGTTCGTGCATGTTGATTGCGGATACAATTTTTATGTTGGCGGTAGAAATAACTATTACTATTATAATGATCAGGATTATACAACCAATAAAGGCGGGCTGAATGCCGGCGCCGGAGTTGGTGTAAAAATTAATACCCGAGGCGATTGTGCCTTTCTCATAAGCTGGTCGTATAAAATTGAAAAATTGAGCCGCGACTATAAATACCTCGATACGCATAACCATTATGATTACAATTATCAGCGCATGGTTTTAAAACTCGGACTGGAGTTTTAGAGGATAGACACAGATTTATTAAGATGTTTAAGATGAATTATTATTTTCAATCAGCGAGAATCATAATTCATCTTTTTATTTTTACTATCAGCGTAAATCATAAAAATCATAATGAATCCGCGTTCCATTTTTGAGCTTTTTCAACTAAATTCTACAATTTAGTAACCTATTGTTAAAATGAGGATTTGATTCACTTACTTAATTCTTACTTTTGGCAACATTGGATTGACAAGCATTGCGCTTGTTAGGGCCGTTTGAATCAAATTCCTTAAAATGTTTTTAAAAGAACACAACCACAATGTACGAATCTTCAATACTTTATATAGCTATAGCTATAACCGCCGTCGTGGCCATTGCCCTCGGCTTTTTGATTGGTAAACTAACCGCCGGAAAGAAATCGCAACAGGAAAAAGAAATCGCAGAAAAGGAAGCAGCAAAAATTATTGAAAGCGCCAAGAAAGAGGCCGACTCATTAAAGCGCGACAAGTTGCTCGAAGCGAAAGAACAAATGATTCAGCAGAAAGCTGAGCATGAAAAAGACATGTCGTCGCGCACCCGTGGGTTAGAACAAAAGGAGCAGTCGTACAAACAAAAGGAACAATCGCTCAATCAGAAAATTGAGAACGCTACCCGCAAAGAAACCGAGAACGATACCATTCGCGAGAACATGAATCGCCAGTTGGAATTGGTGCAAACTCGAAAAGCTGAATTGGATAAATCGCACGAAGAACATGTGCGCAAATTGGAAGGCATTGCAAAATTGACTGCCGTTGAAGCCAAACAACAATTAATTGAGTCATTAAAGGATGCCGCGAAAGCAGAAGCACTTCGATATGAAAAAGAAATTATAGATGAAACTAAAGTTCGGGCGAACAAGGAAGCAAAAAAAGTAATTATCAATACCATTCAGCGCACCGCCGCTGAACATGCAATAGAAAATACAGTTTCGGTTTTTCACATTGAAAGCGATGATATCAAGGGACAAATTATTGGTCGCGAAGGCCGTAACATCAAAGCGCTTGAAGCTGCAACCGGAGTAGAAATTATTGTGGACGATACACCGGAAGCAATTGTTATTTCTGGATTCGATCCTGTGCGCCGCGAAATTGCACGACTCTCATTACAACGATTAGTAGCTGATGGAAGAATTCACCCTGCGCGTATTGAAGAGATAGTAGAAAAAACCAAGAAGCAACTCGAAGATCAGATAATGGAAATAGGCGAGCGCACTATTATTGAATTAGGAATTCACGGTATGCAACGCGAGTTGGTGCGGATGGTTGGTCGCATGCGGTTCCGTTCTTCTTACGGACAAAATTTATTACAACACTCTAAAGAAGTTGCAAACCTCTGCGCGGTTATGGCTTCTGAATTAGGCATCAATCCGAAGATGGCGAAGCGGGCAGGATTGCTTCACGACATTGGAAAAGTTCCGGATAAAGAAACTGAATTGAGTCATGCATTGCTCGGAGCAAAAATTGCTGAAGAGTTTGGCGAATCACCTGCAATCGTAAATGCCATTGGTGCTCATCACGACGAAATGGAAATGCAGTATGTGATTTCTCCGATTATACAAGCTTGTGATTCTATTTCAGGTGCAAGGCCGGGAGCTCGTCGCGAAATGATGGAGAGTTACCTCAAGCGACTAAAAGATTTAGAAGCATTGGCAATGGGATACGAAGGAGTGGAAAAAGCATATGCCATACAAGCCGGAAGAGAATTGCGCGTGATTGTTGAAGCTGATAAAATTCAGGATAAACAAGCCGAAGAATTATCATTTACCATGGCACAAAAAATTCAGAATGAAATGACTTATCCCGGACAAATAAAAGTTACGGTCATTCGCGAGAAACGCGCTGTGAATTTTGCACGATAAAATATTTATAAACTGAATTAAAACAAAAAGGCAGTTCGTTTCCGAACTGCCTTTTGTTTGATGGTTTCGTGCTCATCATCTCGATGGACCACCACCGGCCTCTCCCTCAGTACCGGCAGAGCCTGACGAAACCATATTTTTCTTATCCATGCTTTGTACTTTTTCGCGAATCCTATGTGCTAATTGTACCAATGGATAAATCACTGTTTCTTCTGATTCTTTCTGGAGCATGTCCAGAATGCTTTGTGTTTTGCTTTCAGATTTTACTTCTGATGTGCAGTTATTATTTACCAAAATTATTTTTACTTCAGTTGTTTTTGGCTTCTTATTATTTCCTTCGTTTGCAGTTTGAGCGAATGTGAGCGCAGGAGCAAAGGAGAGGAGAATTATAAACACGGTAACATATATTTTCATTGGAGAGAAATTCTTTTTTGTTGATTTCATGAGTTTAGCGTTGATGAGTTATTAAAAGTTACAGTTACTTTAAAAATAATTTTAGTTCACATTGACTTCAACCTTGTGAAGGTGTTTCCATTTTTTCGGATTGGGTTGGTCGCCTGCAAAATCTTTGCATTCCAATCCATCCTTTGTCATTGTCCATGTATGACCAACCATTTCATAATCATCAGTGTCAGTTATGTTCTGTACATCATCCAGAATCATTCTTGAATCTTTTGGAAGATAAATGGATTTACCAACTGGCAATTTCAAAATCACATTCACATTTTGTGCTCTGAATTTATCAGAAGTAAGAATCATTAATATCGGCGACAGTGTTATTGAATTTCCAGTTGATGAATAATTATAATCAATATTGTTTGCCAGTTCACGAGCTTCCTTGGTTGATGAACCTCTTGAACGCCGGTTAATTACCAACTCAACAGAATCTGTTTTGCTTTGCTGTATATCAAAACAAACTGTTCTTATGTATATTGAATCTTCGTTTTCATGAATAAAAATTCCTCCATCAAAACTGTTGAATTCATTTTCCATTTCCTTCCATTCGGCTTTATTGGGACTGAGAACTAATTGTAAAGTATCTGAGTAAATGGATAGAGTGCTTTGTTCGCGTACGGTTCCTTCCTTTGTAAATTCCTTGGCCAATTTCACTCCTTCATAAGTTGCGAGTGCAACTCCTGTTAACCAGAAGAACAACATCACAAATCCAATTTTTTTCAAATTCAGTTTAAAAGAGAACAGAATTTTTATTCCATTTAATAATAAAAGCACCAATGGAATTCCGATTAATAAAATGGAACCGATAATTAACCAGATTGAATCAGCCGGAGAAAAAATCATATGTGCAAAAATTCCGGGAACACCGAAAGAAAAAATACCAAACAAACTGAAAACAACTATTGTAAGCGCTATTAAAAATGCGATACTGATAACGGTAATTATGAAACCGATAATTTTTCCGATAACCATAAAGAATGCCCTGAATACATCGCCTGCAAAAGATACTGCTTTAATAGATCCATCTTTTATTCTTTGTCTGTTAGAATCAGAGTTTATTTTTTTTCCAAAGTTTTCTACAGTCTCTTTTACACCTCCCATTTCTTCACGAATGTTTTTTTCGATGTTCGAAATGTTTACACGCTCACCACGCATTTGTAATTTTTCAGCAGTAGTTTTGGCGGCTGGTACTATTGCCCATAATATTATATAGAGTAATAAACCGGTTCCGGCAAAAAAGAAACTGAGTGCAAAAACCAATCGCAACCACACAGGGTCGAAATCAAAGTAAGCGGCAATGCCTGAACACACTCCTCCGAAAACTTTATCATCTGTGTTTCTGAAAAACCGTTTGTTGGTCGTAAAATAAGTATCGCTGTTAGTTGAAGAATTACTTTGAGTTGATTGATTCGAAGTTGTGGCTTTTTCTTCGCCTGCAACTTCTTCCGGATTTCCCATTGCTTCAATCACACTATTCACTTCGTCCAGCGTGATTACATTTTTTGCTTCAGAAATTTTTTCTGAAAACATTTCAGCAATCCTGCTTTCAATGTCGTGAATTATTTCGTCATTGCCTTGAATAGAGTTAAAATGACTTTTTAACTTTTCGAGATATTGCTTCAATTTATCGTAAGCATTCTCATCTATATGGAAAACAATTCCACTTAGGTTTATGGTGATAGTTCTGTTCATGGTTTAATGGGATTTTTTAGTGGTTAATGAAACAGCCGCTTCAAGTTCGGTCCAGGTTTTTTGTAATTCTTTCAGAAATTTTTCGCCAAGCCCTGTGAGCTTGTAGTATTTCCGTGGTGGTCCGCTCTTGCTCTCTACCCATTGGTAGGTGAGGTAACCATCGTTTTTGAGGCGAGTGAGAATGGGGTACAGTGTTCCTTCCACCACCAGCAACTTTGCAATCTTCATTTTCTCAATAATTTCTGAAGCATAGCATTCGTCGTCGCTGTAAATGATGGAGAGAATACAGAACTCCAGGATTCCCTTTCGCATCTGCGCTTTAGTATTCTCGATGTCCATGATTTGAAATTTTGTTTGACGGGGCAAATATAAATACAAAACCTTGAACTGTGCAATACATAGTACTAAATATATTTTAGTAGTGGCTTTAGAGCGGTAGTGGGTTAAGAATGTAATTTCATCATTTCTCCAATGAAAAACCAAGGTTTATATGTTTGGAATTCCTTCAAAAATAATTTAAAAATTCTTTGAAATATTTTTTTGAAAAGGCAGGAAACTGGTTTGAATGGAAAAAAGTATCTTCACAAAAAATGAAAAATCCGGTTTCATGGCAACTACTTCAAACAGAAAATTAAGTGTAGCAGTATTTATTTCTATTGTGTCATTGGCTGCAGCCATTATTTTCTGTTATAAATATTTTGAAACAAAGAAGGAGTTGAATTCAATCACTCAACAATATCACGAAATCATTCAGTTGAATTCAGCAAAAGAAAAACAAATTGAAACCAACCAATTCAGCAAGCAATACGACAATGAAATTGAAACGGTGAAGCGCAACCTGAACGGCAACCTTCGTGTAGTGACAGATGGATTTGTTGTGAAGCCGCTTGGCGGAGTTTACAATGCTTATATAAAAGTGATAAACAATACCGACTACCAGATGGAATCAATTGAGATGCGGGTTTCATACTTGAACGAAAAAGGTGCCGAGGTTGATTACTTAATCGGACCTTACTACAAAATACTTCCCAACTCAACCAAGCGAATTAAAATCAGAGATTCGAAAAAGGGCACACAGTTGAAAGCCGCCATCACAAAAGTTTATTGTTCGGCTTTGGGATTGAATTAAAATATTTCTTTAAAAAATACATGAAACAAACGAGGGCAAAGTTTGCCCTCGTTATTTGAACGAGGGCGAAAAAGAACTAATTTTGCCCTCGTTCGAAAGTCGAAGGTAAAACCCGCCCTCGTTCAAAAATGAAATTCAACCCGCTTAAACCATACAACAACCTACCTGATTTACCCCCGAAAAAGGATATTGAAACTAAAATTATTTTGAAGAAAATAATTTCTGCAAGCAGGGCGCTCTCTGAATTAAAAGGTGCGATTACGAATTTACCCAATCCGCTTTTATTTATTGATACTATAAACTTACAGGAAGCACAAGCCAGTTCTGAAATTGAAAATATCATCACTACTCAAGAAGCGCTTTTTCAAGCAACCATTGCTGATGTAAAAATTGAAACCGATGCAACTAAAGAAGTGATTCACTATAAGGATGCTTTGTGGTATGGTGTGAATCAGATAAAAAGGAAACCGATATTGACTACCAATTTGTTTATTGCCATTATGCGCATCATAAAAGAAAATCAATCAGGCATCCGGAATTTACCCGGAACGCAATTGCTTAATCCTGTTACAAAAAAAATAATTTATACGCCACCTGAAGGCGAAAATATTATAAGAGATAAACTGAAAGCTTTAGAGCAGTTAATAAATACAGACGATGACATTGACCATCTCGTTAAACTTGCTTTGATTCATTACCAGTTCGAAGCCATTCATCCGTTTTTTGATGGAAATGGAAGAACCGGCAGAATTATTCTGTTGTTGTATTTAAAACTTTGCGGACTGATGGATTTGCCTGCACTGTATTTAAGCAGTTACATTCTTAAAAATAAAAACGAATACTACCTCAACCTGCGAAATGTGACCGAGAAAGGTGATTGGGAAAGCTGGATACTTTTTATACTTGATATGATTGAAGAGACCGCAAAAAATGGAAGGAATAGAATTTTGAAAATTGAAAAACTGATGAAGTCAATGGGAGAAAAAATTCAAAAACTACTTCCGAAAATTTACTCTAAGGATTTAGTGGAAACACTTTTCAGATTACCGTACACCAAAAGGAATTTTATCGAAAGCGCGGGTTTGGGAAACAAAAAAACTTCCGGAAGTTATTTAAACAGTTTGGAAGAAAAGGGATTTCTGAAAAGTATAATGGTGGGCAAAGAAAAATTATACCTCAATCATCAATTGATGGCGATACTGAAAGAAAATAAATAATGATTGTCTCAAAATAATTTTAACAATCAAACAAAACGGGCAGCGCATCTTTGCTATCGAATAAAAAATTAGTGCGATCATGAAACCCTGGTTAAAAATATTTCTGTTCTGCATTGCCGCTTGTGCATTAATCGGGTTTGACAGGATAATCAAGAATTTTGCGAAGGAACACCTGATGGATGGTCAGATAATTTCTTATTTCAAAAATTTCTTTGTTTTAAAATATGCTGAGAACACAGGAGCATTTTTTAGTTTAGGAAATGAACTTTCTGATTCTGTGAGCCTTTGGATTTTTATAATTGTTCCCATAGCCTTTTTGATTTCGTTGTTGATGTATGTGATTGTAAAATCAAAAGAAATGAACTGGATAAAACTGCTTGGATTCGCATTAATTCTCGCCGGCGGAATGGGAAATATCATTGACCGCATTTTATACGACCGACATGTAACTGATTTTATGATTCTTGGTATTCATAACCTGCGCACCGGCATTTTCAATTTTGCCGATTTATTTGTTTCGTTTGTCGTTGTTTCACTACTGCTTTTTTATCGCGGCAAGAAAGATGAAAATCTGAAAGTGTCAGAAAACCAGCCGACAGAATAGTAAGGCTGTTTCATAGCTTTTACTTTAGCGAAATTATTGCACCTGCTACCCAACCAATCATGTATCAATTCTCGTGTATGCAGATGGAGTGATAATTCTAATTTAAAACTGAGTGAAATGAAAATTAAATTTTTAGTTCTGTTCGTTGTTTGCACCTTGTTCGCATTCAAATCTCAGGCACAACTTTTTTTTACTGTTTCAGGGCAACTTGTAAACACAAATTTTACCATCGTTGCTATTGCAATTGAGCACGCAGATTCAAGCGGATTTCCAATGGTAGATAGTGTTTATACCGATTCAAGCGGAGCTTTCGCAATTACAATTTCACTTAATTCTTTTGATACAATAAGCTGTAGTTATCTCAATTGCATTGGAGTTATAACCGATACCATTTTTCCTCCGTTCGGATCAACTCAGTCAGTTTGGAATTCCGATTTCTGCCCGTCAATTGTAATACCACCCGATACTTGCACGGTTTCGTTCAAATCAAACTACTGTACCTGCAACGATACTTTTTATTTGGAATTGGATACTTCAGGATTAGGTAATAAAACTTTGCTCTGGAATTTCGGCGATGGAAATTCTTCCACTCAGACTTTTCCCTATCATGTTTTCAGTTCGCACAATTTATTTGATGTATGCCTCAATGTAATTTCATCAACCATTCAGGATACTGTTTGCAGTTTTTGTCATCAGATTGGTTTTGATAACAATGGAAATGTGGTGACTCGAACAGAAGGTTCAGGACTGATTATAAAAGTGATTGCCCCCGGAACAAAAATTCTAGATGAAATTCTTTCTAATTCTATTACTGTTTCCCCAAATCCTTCAGGTGATAATGCAAGGGTGAATTTTTATGCTGATGAAGAAAATATTTTCGAACTGAAAATCTTTAACCTGATTGGTCAGGAAGTAAAATCATTTTCGGAAAAATCAATGAAGGGAAACAACACTTACCATTTTAATTTGAATGAGCTCGCCGCCGGAAATTATTTTATCACTGTAAAATCCGGAGGAAAAAGATTGACGACTGTGTTTGCTAAATAAGTGAATGACGGAACATTTAATCAATAACGAACTGATTAAATCCTGCATTAACCAGGACCGAAGAGCACAAAACATGCTTTACAAAAATTCCTATGCCCGCCTGATGAACATCTGTCGTCGCTATGCGCGCAATAGCGAGGAGGCGCGGGAATTATTCACGATAGGGTTTCTGAAAATACTGAACAACTTAGAAAAGTATCAATCACAAATGCCGTTCGAATCATGGATTTCAAGAGTGATGATTAACACCATAATTGACGAACACCGCAAACATTTAAACTTCAATCATCATCATCAGTTCGTTGACAGTGATGAATTGGAATTTAAAAATGTAGCAGATATAAATGAATACGAAAAACAAATGAACACCGAGCAGGCACTGAGCATGCTCAAACAATTACCGGAAGCAACACGAAAAGTTTTTTCACTTTTTGCCATTGACGAATACACACACAAAGAAATTGCGGCGGCGCTTGGCATCTCAGAAAACACCAGTAAGTGGCATGTGAGTGATGCGCGGAAAAAACTGATGAAACAATTGAGTACAACTTTTAAAACAGAACAAGTCTGATGGAAAACAAAAAGAAAAATCCACTCGACGAATTGTTCCGACGAAAGCTGAATGAAGATCAGCTGGCGCCAGACGATTTGTTGTGGAGTGAAATTGAAGCAAAACTGGAAGATAAAAAGCCAAATCGTCGTTTTGGATTGTGGTTTTTGCTGTGTGCGGTTTTGTTATTCGGAGTAGTTGGTTCGTACTTCGCTTTCTTCAATATTCATTCTGATAATCAGCTCGCGATATTTGAGAAAGTTGCGCCAACTGAAAATAAAAAATCCGGAAATGAACCTCCATTTAATTCAACTACTGAATCAAATCATTCTGTTCCTGCCAATAACTCTTCAACTATAAATTCATCTTCAAACACTCCTGATTCAAAATCAAATTCAATTACTGTAAATAAAAATTCAACTGCGGAACAAAATAATTCTTCAATTGGAAATCAAACAACCGATACAAAAAATTCTTCACCCGGAAATCAAGCAACTATTATAAAAAATTCTTCATCCGGAAATCTATCTGCTTCAAATAAAACTATAGGTAAGCCAATTGAAAAAAAATCTTCGAATGAAATAAAGAAGAATGAAAATGCTTCAATCCCACATTCAAATTCAACAAATGATTCAAAAACCGAAATTGATAATTCGCAGAAAGAGAATTCTAATTCCCAATTAAATTCAAAGAACGAAACTGGAAATTCTGTTTCTGAAAATACACCTTCATCTTCAACTACCGGAGATCATTCGAATGATTCAATAACTAAAAACCAAAATACAAATACAATCAACAATGAAATTTCTGCTACTAATGAAAATGAAACTCTACCTGATTCTGCTGCGGTTATAAATACCGGAGGAACACCAGAATCAATTTCTGCAAATCCGATTACTAAGGAAAAAAAATCAAAATGGTTTATTGAAGCTGGAAGCAGTTATATGAAAAACACTCCTGCACTTGGTTTTCATGGAGCCTACATAAACCCCATTGAATACCAGATTGACACTTTATATTATATAGCCAGATATAAAAATGAAAAGTCAACATACACTTTCAACTATAATTTTCATGTAGGAATGAATATTAAAAATTTTCAATTCGAAACCGGAATGGATGTGATGCGTTTTGGAGAAAATATTCAATACGATAATCAAGGTTTGTGTTTTACTATTGAAGGAAATCCAACAATTGGCTATGATACTTTACAAGTTCACACGCAATTGAATAATGGAATAAGTTCGAGAAATGGAAAAGCTGTCAACACTTATATCGGTATTCCACTGCAGATAAATTATTCCATTCCATTAAAAATTCTGAAACTGCAATTTGGTGTTGGTGGCTTTGCTTCTACTCCTGTAAAATGGAATTCGTATTATCTGAATAAAAATATTACAGGTTTAGAAAACCCGTTTGCATTGAAAATGATTAACACCCTTGTTTTAGGATATTCATTAAATGCAGGAGTGGCAGTTCCCGTTACAAAACAGGTTGATTTAGAATTAGGATGTTTTCAAAGAAGAACAATGAGCCCAATTGAAAAATCGGAATACGGAACTAAAAAAGTTTTCAAAACAACAGGTGCTAACATCAGTATCCGATATAATTTCATTAATAGATAAATCAAGTTCAACCCAACCATCCGCAATAAATTATTCGTGTATATAAATGAAATCGAAAGTGAAGCTTCAATTCCGGAAAAAATAAAATCAAAAATCAAATCATACTTTTAAACTTTAATAAAATGAAAATGAAACACACAAATACAATGAGAAACTCACTCGCGAAAATCTTTTCGCTTGCTGCCATCATTTCTCTTTTCGCTTTTGCACCAATGAAATCATCGGCACAATTCTTTTGCAGCGCCGAATTTCAATACACAATTACCGGAACCACCGTACAGTTCTGGGATAGTTCAACTACTACCTCCGGTATTTATGCCAGTCAGTGGTCATTCGGAAACGGAACCGGTTCAAATCAGCTAAATCCAATAGTAACTTATAACACCACCGGATTATATTATGTATGCCTAACTGTTACAGATTCTATTATTGGGTGCACTAGTACTTATTGCGATAGTATTTATCTGAGTTCAGGTGGAGGCGGTTGTACAGCCTACTTTACTTCAACAGTAGTTGACAGTTTAGTTAGCTTTACTGATGCTTCATCATCCGGCACAAATTCATGGGCATGGGATTTTGGAGATAATTCAAGCGGAACAGGAGCTAATCCAACACACATTTATGTAAATCCGGGTTACTACCTTGTTTGTCTTTATACAACAGACAGTGCAGGATGCACAAGTTCTTATTGTAATTATATTTATATCAGTGGCGGAAGCAGCGGATGCACAGCAGGTTTTAATTCGGCTAACAATTCAGGAAACACCATAACTTTCAGTAACACATCTACAGTCGGAGCATTTGCAGGTTACTCTTGGGATTTTGGCGATGGCTCTACTTCTAATCAAATGAATCCGACTCATACTTATGCAACTTCCGGAGGTTATCTTGTTTGTTTAACCATTTCAGATTCATCTGCTTCATGTTTCGATACTTATTGCGACAGCGTTTATGTCAATGGTAGTTCAAGTTCATGCAGCGCATCATTTACTTTTAATGCGGTTGTAAATACTGTAACATTTGTAAATACATCAATCGGAAATTATACAAACGCACAATGGAGTTTTGGCGATGGAACAGGTGCATCCGGATTAACTGGTGCAACTCATACTTATACATCTAATGGCCCATGGACAATTTGTTTAACCATCAGCGACAGTACAGGATCTTGTCAGGATGTGTATTGTGTAACCATTACTTTGGGTGTGCCAAACAGTAATTATTTTATAGCCGGAATGATATTCGGTAACAACAGCCCGATGGATTTTGCCGAGGTTTATTTAATTCAGTATGACTCATTAACTCAATCATTAAATTTGATCAGTACTTATGAAGTGAGTGTGTTTGATTCTTCCGGTTACTTTTTCGGAAATCTTTCTGCGGGTTCTTACCTTGTAAAAGCAGCTGCAGATACCGGCGCTGTTGATTTTGCTGCTTTGATTCCTACTTATTACAATAACTCATTGTTCTGGAGTTCGGCTTCGTTTGTAAATGTTGGTCCGAGTCAGTATGGAGTGAATATTAATTTAATTCAGGGTGTAAATCCAGGAGGTCCTGGTTTCATCGGTGGCTTGGTTTCGCAAGGAGCAAACAAAATGGAAGCAGAAGGTGATCCGCTTTCAGGAATTCAAATCATGTTACTGGATATGAGTAATACCGCTGTTGCCAATACTTATTCTGATGCAAATGGCGAATACAGTTTCGACAATATTGCCTACGGTACTTATAAAGTGTATGCAGAGATTCTGAACAAAGTAACATACCCTGCAATTGTTACAATTGATGCAACTACTCCATTAATTAGTGATGTTGCAGTAATTGTAAATACAAATGAAGTAACTACTTATGCTCCATACATTGATATCACAAATATTGAATCAGCATTAATTTATCCGAACCCTGCACGAGGAAGCGCAACATTAAATTTGCATTTAACTCAGTCGGGAAATTACAGTGTTCAAATTGCAGATATGACCGGAAGAGTAATTAATACTGAAACTGTATCATTGATTCAGGGAGAAAACTTAGTAAAACTTTCTGTTCAGAATTTTGCAGCCGGACTTTACATGGTTCGTGTTGCAGATGCCATCAGCACCTTTAATATGAAACTCACTGTGGTGAAATAAAAATTGGTTCTTAGGTTTATTGAAAAGGGTAACTTCGAAAGAAGTTACCCTTTTTTGTTTTTAAAATTTATAAGTGCAACTTTTTTATAAATTCACCTCAGAAATTACTCGTATGAAAAGAAAACAATTTTTAAATATTGTTGCTGTCACTACAGCATCTTTAGCAACATTTTCAATTTTTGAATCGTGTAACAGAGATAAAGTTCAGCAAATTGATTTTACTGTTGATTTGGATGACCCTGCAAATTTTGATTTAACCACTTTAGGTGGTTATAAAGTATTTAACTCTGCAGTGATTGTAGCTAATGATACAAGCAATAATTATATAGCTTTTTCTGCTCTGTGTACTTACGATGCATGTCTTATTGAGTTCGATACAACTAATGAATTTATTTGCCCTTGTTGTCAAAGTCATTATAATACTGATGGAATAGTAATTTTTGGATCGGCAGCATCAGCACTTACAAAGTATAATGTGCAGAAAATAAATAATATTCTTCGGGTATATTCTTAATCAGTTTGTTTGCTGATGTTAATTGTTGATTTTTGCGACCCTTAAAAAACTGGAGAGATGTCCGAGTGGCCGAAGGAGCACGCCTGGAAAGTGTGTATACCTCAAAAGGGTATCAAGGGTTCGAATCCCTTTCTCTCCGCATATTGAAATTGCAAGTTGATGGGTTATAAATTGTTAGGTTATTTGTTTTACAGAGGGCAGAATTTTTCAATCCCCATCTTCTTCACCGGCCTGTTCACTTTGTGAATTTTGTAGTTTTTCAGTTGAAGAAATTTCAGGATGCCTTATAAATCCACCGAGATATCCGGTGTAAGAAATTGACAGGCCTGAACATAAGCTTATCAGTGTCATGATTAAAGCAAATGCAGCAGTTGAAAAGAACTTTGCATTTTTTAAAACCAAAGCCGTAAAGGCTATTGCCCCTGAGAGTTCAATCAGCCAGATTGAAACTTCTGCTGATTCTTCATGTTCATGAATACTTTCTTCTGTCACACCAGCTATATGTTCTATTGATTCCTCTGCCGGTTCTCCGGTTAAATAAACCGGAATTGCAGTAAGTGCGGCAAAAACAAAACCAATCAATGCAAGATTGGTGATGGACTTGTTTCTTATTATACTACCATAAAAAAAAATAACAATTGAAAACAAAGCAGCCATGATTGCAACATGATTCAGCAGAAGATGAAGGTGTGTCTGGTTCATTGTGTAATTTTTTAAATTAAATTTTCTTTAGATAAAAAAAGACTTTGTAAGCGATATGCAAAATGATATTTGTTAGCTCGAGTATGTTTTTTATACCTGAAAAAACATTTCTGGTGAAAGTAATTTTATTGAAGATGACTTCCTCATTTTTTATCTGCGTCATTTTACTTTCTTTCACACCGTAAAAATTTTTTATGGAAAGAAAATCGGTTTACTATAGTGAGTACCTGCAGTTGGATAAAATCCTGACTGCACAATTGCCTGAAAGCGAAAAAGAAGGTGTGGTGGCTAACGACGAAATGCTTTTCATTGTAATTCATCAGGCGTATGAATTATGGTTTAAGCAAATTTTGTTTGAAGTGAATCTGGTACGCGGAATTTTTAATCAATCAGAAATTAAAGACAGCTCTCCTGATTTATATCAGGCACAACATCGGCTGAAAAGAGTTGGAACAATTCTTCAGGTATTGATTCATCAGTTTGATGTGATGGAAACTATGACTCCGCTTGATTTTCTCGACTTTCGAGATTTGCTGCGTCCGGCAAGTGGATTTCAAAGCATTCAGTTTAAAATTATGGAAGCGGCACTTGGTTTAAAATTTAAAAACCGATTCGGACATGAATATTATGTGAGTCAATTGAAACCCGAAGATGTGAAACTGGTGAAGGATGCCGAAAATGAAAAATCATTATTGGAATTGATTAACAATTGGTTGGAACGGATGCCATTTTTTAACGGGGAAAAATACTGGAATGAAAAATCGTTGAGCAATAATGCCGAACATCCATTCTGGAAAAATTATTTACAAACTTATTCTTCATCATTACAGACAGGAGAAAAACAAAACTTAGAAAATTTTGAAAAACTTTTTCTGAATGATGCCAATTATCCTGTTGAAAGAAATTTCAGTGCAAAAGCAAACCGCAGTGCATTGTTCATCATGTTGTATCGCGATTATCCGTTGCTGTTGCAGCCGTATCAGTTATTGAATTCGGTACTTGATATTGATGAGTTGCTGGCGCAATGGCGCTATCGTCACATGAATATGGTGCAGCGAATGATTGGCAGAAGAATCGGAACAGGTGGAAGCACTGGTGCCGAATATTTAAAGTCGGCGGCAGATTCTCATTATGTATTCAAGGAAATTGCCGATTTAACTTCGTTCTTAAGTCAGCGTGGAAAATTGCCGAAGCTGAGCGATGGATTGCAAAAAGCTTTAAGCTTCGAGTAAAAAACTTTACCGCAGAGGCGCAGAGACGCAAAGATTTTTTTACTAATTATTTTTCTTTGCGTCTCCGCGCCTCTGCGGTAAATCAAAATCGGAAAAGATTCAATGCATTTTCAGAAGTGATTTTTGCTACTTCTTCTTTCGAACAATTTTTTACTTCAGCCAATCGTGTTAAAATATATTCGAGATAGGCCGGCTCATTTCTTTTTCCTCTGAATGGAACAGGAGTGAGGTAGGGAGAATCAGTTTCCAATACTAAATATTTCAAATCGATATTCTTCAGCACTTCATCCAATCCTGATTTTTTATAGGTAAGTACTCCGCCTATTCCCAATAAAAACCCTAAATCAATAATCTGTTGCGCTTGTGTAACAGTTCCGCCGAAGCAATGAAAAATTCCTTTCAGTCTTCCATTTTGTTCTTCGTTCATTAATTCAATTCCATCATCCATCGAATCGCGCGTGTGCAAGATAATTGGCAGATTTAAATCTTTCGCCCACTTCGCTTGAACGTGAAGCGCTTCTTTTTGTAATAAAATAAAAGTTTTATCCCAGTAATAATCCAAACCACATTCACCCACTCCGTAATATTTTGTTTCTGCATTATTGAACAATTCTTCTTCGGCCATTTTCAATTCCTGTTGAAAATTTTCTTTCACCGAACATGGATGCAATCCCATCATGGGTAAACAAACTTCCGGAAATTTATGATGCAGTGTTTTTACCTGTGCTATTGAAGTGCTGTCGATATTCGGAAGCATGAAATATTTCACACCGATATTTTTTGCGCGTTGAATCACTTCATCAATTTCTGAATTGAAATCCTCAAGATAAATATGTGTGTGCGAGTCAACGATTAGCATAAATGCAAAGTTGGAAATGAATTATGGCAAAGTGAAATGTTGAATGGTTAAACAGTTTCCATTGGCATCGCACTCAATATAAACTCCTTTTAAATGATTGAAATGATTAGAAAGAATTTTTGCTTCATTCAAATCAATTGCATTGGTTACTAATCGTTGAGCATGATAATAGGTCATTGGAGAAACCAATGGATAATCTGCCTTAATAAATATTGCTTCATCGGCTTTTACATTTTCGTTTATACAAGTTGCCAGTTTTTCACACGAATCAGTTAATCCATACTGATGATACACTGAATAAAATTCTTTCACTCCAATAATGGAATACAGCAACAAAGTGATTGAGGAAATAGAAATAAATATTTTTTTACTAAAATTGTTTTCGAATGAAGCAATCATTAATCCTGCAATCACCGACAATGGAACGGCTGATTTCAAAACAGAAAAATCATGCAGTGAAGTGAAGTTGAAAAAAATCAAGTGATGCATACCAACAGGAACAATTAAAAATGCAAGTACCATTAACCAATATTTATTTTCTAATTTATTTTTCTTCCGAATGAAAATGAATGCAAAAGCAATTATTGGTAGAAGAAAAACAAGATTGAAAAAGTTGGTGAAGTAATGTTCCAACAAACGCTTGAATGAATACGGATTGCCAATGCTCAATCCGAATTCACTGGTGTTCTCGCCATAAAAACCACTGCGGGTTTTGTACTTGTTTGTCAAGCTGTCAATCAATGATTGAAATCCTGAAATCTGAGAATACTGCCAAACAAATAATCCGATACTGAGTAATACAACTCCCACACAAATCAAATTGACGACAGGAATTTGTTTTTTATGAATTGATTTGATTCCGAAATAAATGAATGACATGAATGCATAAAAAAATCCAAGCCATTCGGTATAACAACAAGCAAAAAGTAAAATCGAAAACATAAAAATATTTTTTCGTGAATAATCATCATTCAATTTCAAGGTGAAATAGAAGGTGATTAGCCATAAAAACTGTTCGAGCATGTCAACAAAATATACATTGCTCTGAAACCATAGTGTTACCGGAGTAAATAAATAAATGATGAATGCAATGACAGGTGCAAACTCTGATGAAGAGTTGTTTTTTAATAGTCGCTTTACAATTTTATATATTAAAAAGGCAGAGAGAAAATGAAGCAGCAGATTGAAAATAATAAGCGATAGAATAGTTGGCTGTAGAAAAAACACTTTCATAAATAAATACGGAGCATAAAATCCAAGTGGAGGATATGACACATAATAAGCATCACCCTTCATATCAATTACACCTGCGAGAGCGGGAATGAATTTATCACCATCATTTTGTGGCGTATAAACCGGAGCGCCATGAAAATTTGAAATCCCATTCTCATGCCAGGTTTGTAAAGTCAGTAGTGTATGCGCCGTTACCCATCCATGATGAATAGACAAATGATTGTTGATGACCGGAATTCTTACCGCAACTGAAATCAGAAAAATAAGAAGCAGAAGAATTGTTTTTTTCATTGGGTGATTATTTTTCTAAGCCCTTCATTTATTATTCCATTGCCTGCAAGTATTTCTTTTCCGAAAATAGAATTATCGCCGCCAGAAAAGTCTGTCACAGATCCTCCTGACTGCTGAACAATGAACGCACCTGCCGCGACATCCCATGCATTTAAATTGTATTCGAAGAATCCATCGAAGCGACCGCAAGCTGTATAAGCCAAATCAACCGCAGCAGAACCAATTCGGCGAATGCCTCGTGTGTGCTGCATGAGATAAGAAAGTATTTTTAAATATTGTGGAACGAAATCAAATTTATCATAGGGGAAACCGGTAGCGATTAAACTATCAGATAATGTTTTTCTTTCAGAAACATGAATGAATTTTCCATTCATCATTGACTGACTTCCCTCGTAAGCCGAGAAACATTCATCGCGCATAATTTCATAAACCACTCCGAGTTTCATTTTTCCTTTGTGAATTAAGCCAATGCTCACTGCAAAAGTTGGAATGCCATGTATGAAATTGGTGGTACCATCCAATGGGTCAATTATCCAAAGCCATTCTGATATTGTTTCTTCAATAGTTTTTTCTTCAGTCAGAAATGCGGCTTCCGGAAAAATATTTTTCAATTCTTTCACAATCATTTTCTCCGCAGTGATATCAACGAATGAAACGAGACTGTTTAAACTTTTTACTTCAACCTGTTTTTCATTGAACAAAAAATATTGTTCGCGGATAAATGCGCCGGCGGATTTACTGACTTCAATAACTCTTTCTGTCAATTCACTAAGTTGCATAAATTTTCTTCTTAAAGAAAAAAGTAGAGATATAAATCAAAGCAGAAAGTATCAAGGCAATTCGCGCGATGTAATCACCATGCTTTACATAAAAAGTTTCTTCAGATAAAACAGGAAGTGTTGCTTTTATCACAGCGGGTTTCCAATATTCTGTTTCATCTGAAATTTCTCCGCGAGAGTTTATGAAACAACTGGTGCCAGTGTTTGCCGAGCGTGCAATGCACCGGCGTGTTTCAATGGCGCGCAACGATGCATAATGTTGGTGTTGAATGTGTCCTGCTGTGTTTCCCCACCAGCCATCATTTGTCACAATGAAAATAAAATTTGCTCCTAGTTTCACATACTCATTGCAGTACTCTCCGAAAATACTTTCGAAACAAATAACAGGAGCAACACCTGTAGAATCATCGGCAAAAAAAACAGTGCGATTTTTTTGTGAACCAAGTGAAACTGATATACCACCTAATTGCACCATCAATGGTTCAAGATAATGAAAGAGTGCGGGATATGGAACACTTTCAACACCCGTTACCAATTTTGATTTATGATAGAGTTGGTACTTGTTTGTTGAATCTAATTGAATGGCAGAATTGAATGAATCATAAAATCCTGAACCATCACTGAATTGGCGAGAAGTAACAGTGGGTTGCGATTCATAATATTTATAAGCAGAAAATCCGGTTACCAATTTTGCTTTCGGATATGAACGAAGAAAATTTCGGATTTTTAAAATTGTTTTGTTGCTGTCAATTTCATTTAGCCAAATTCCTTTTGGGATTGCAGTTTCGGGCCAAACAATATAATGGGTAAATGCATCAGCTTTTTCAGCACTTAATTTAAATAATAATTCAAGTTGTTCATCAAGTGTATTGAAATCAAATTTGGTGTTGTACGGGTCAATGTTCGGTTGAACGACAACAATATTTTTCTTTTTTGCTTTTATTAAAACCGGATTGTTTAATGAATAAATTTCCGTAGAAATTATAATTGGCAGAACAATTACTGAAGCAATTGAAATCCATTTTCGAATTTTTTTTATTTCGCAATTAGGACTGAAGAAAAAATAATAAATCAGAATATTTACTATCCAAATCCAAAGTGAACCACCGAATGTTCCGGTGTATTCGTACCACTGAATCACTTGTGGATATTTCGCCAAACCATTGCCGAGATTGAGCCAAGGGAAAGCAAGATCCCAATTTAAATGAAGCCATTCAAAACACATCCAATATAGCGGCAACGAAATCAAGCCGATTTTTAAACCCAACTTTTTTCTTGTTCTTATAGACAGGAAAACCGGAATGCACATCAACAATGGATTTACCGAACAAACCATTAATCCGGCAATGACACTCGAAATATCCTGTGTTCCGTAGTAAGTGTTTCCCACCCACCAGCAACAAAATAAATTCCAGAATAAAAAAGATAAATAGCAGTATAAAAATATTGACCAGGCAGATGCTGCATTGTTTTTTAATTCATCCAATAATTTCAGAAGCGGAACAAATGCAAAAAATAAAGTGAATGAAAAAGGAAGTGGTGGCCACCCCAACCACATGAGTGAAGCAAAGAGAAGCGAATAAGTGAAATATTTTAAGTGCTGCATATTGAAAATTTACCGAAGTTGGAACATCCCGATGTATTTGTCGGGAGGCGCAGAGACGCGGAGAATATAATTTTAAAACTCTGCGACTTTGCGTCTCGGCGGTTATGTATTTTGAAATTATTCATCATTCCCTGCTAAAACAAATACAATTTCCCCTCGAGGTGGAATATTAGTAAAATGTGATATCAATTCCGCTAAAGTTCCTCTCACTGTTTCAGCATAAACTTTTGTGAGTTCACGCGAAACACTTGCCTGTCTTTCTTCACCAACTATATCTTTTAACTCTTCCATCAATTTTATTAATCGGTTTGGCGATTCGTAAAAAACAATGGTGCGTGTTTCTTCTGCCAGTGCTTTCAATCTTGTTTGTCTCCCTTTTTTGTGCGGAAGAAATCCTTCGAAGCAAAAACGATTCAGTGGAAATCCTGATTCAACTAATGCGGGAATGAATGCTACAGCGCCGGGCAGGCACTCGACTTTCACATTTTCTTTCACACATTCACGCACCAATAAAAATGCAGCATCCGAAATTCCAGGAGTTCCTGCATCGCTGATGAGTGCCATAGTTTCACCCATTTTCATTCGCTTAACTAATTGCGGAGTGAGTGTGTGTTCGTTGTGCTGATGAAATCCGATTGAAGAAGTGGTAATCTCAAAATGCTTCAGTAAAAAATTACTGGTGCGTGTGTCTTCACACAAAATCAGGTTCACCTCTTTCAAAACTTTTATCGCGCGATGCGTGATGTCTTCGAGATTGCCGATAGGAGTGGGGACAATGAAAAGTTTGGACAAGAGAAAAAATTAAAGCCGAAATGTAGAGAAGAAAAATTTTGCAAGTAGCAACGAAGATTCACTTGCTGAATTTCTCAGCTAATCTTTTCGGGGCAACATTGCAATAGGCAATAGTCAGTGCATCCTTCAAAATTGATTTTTTCATTTTTGATAATTCGAAAAAGGTGGCACCTTGTTTTCCCCAACCACCCGGCACGGGATAAATTATTTTCGAATCGAACGAACAGAAAACAGATTGTTCATTTAAAGGAAGCTTAATCATTACTTTATTTTCCTTCTCCCAAAGTGTTGTAAATATATTTTTGTTTATACGGAAGGATGGAATACCGAAATGCGGTAATTCAATTGCTTCGGGAAACGAAATCGCTATTTCACGAAAAGTTTTTTGGTCAACCATTTTCAATATTTCTATCAGCAAGAATCCTTTCTCCTTTCTTTCTGAATCGCGATTGATGGTATACAATGTATATGGTGCCAATAACTGATGGTAACAACCAGCCGTAAATTCCGGGTAGAATTCCGTTCACAACTACAAAAGCAGTAACAGCTGCAATGTATCCGCCACTCATTTTTGAAATGTGTTGGTACAGCCAGAATTTTTTGTCATTGGGGGTTTTGCGAAATAGCTGCATGTCACGAATGGCCATGATACTTCCGATGTAGGAAAAAACAATTAATACAATACCGTGATTGTCGTTTTTACTCAACAATATAATTCCATAAACCATCATTCCTATTCCGGTTACAAGCATTAATGTTGGAAGGAAAAATTCTTTCATCGCAGGCTTTTCTCCCCTGAATAATTTTTTTAAATGAAGAATCTGTTTACCAGACAGAATCATGTAACAACTGAAAATGCCAATTGAAAACAGAAATGAATTTTCGTGATTTGGTAAAACGGAAATTATTATTGCGAGAAGGCCACCGATTAACATGCACCAGTAAAAAATTTTTCCAGCTGAACGATGCAGATTATTACCTTTTGTTACAATAAGCGCAACTAATCCAACGAGCAACGAAATGCCACCGAATGTTGCGTGCGTGTAAATGAGAATGCGGATGAAATTTTCTGACATAAAATAATTTTAGAAGCGGAAGATAAATTTTCCGGCAATTATTTATGAAAGAATTTTCTGTTTGATTACAAAGTTCCTCTTCTTTCTTGCTCGGCTTCGATTGATTCAAAGAGTGCTTTGAAATTTCCTTTGCCGAATGATTTTGCACCCTTTCGTTGTATGATTTCAAAGAATAATGTTGGACGGTCTTCTACCGGTTTTGTAAATATTTGTAACAGATATCATTCTTCATCACGGTCAACCATGATGCCGTATTTTTTCAACACTGATAAATCTTCTTCTATAATTCCAACACGGTCTGCAACTGTGTCGTAGTATGTTCCGGGCACATGCAAAAATTCCACGCCGCGTTTTTTAAATTCTGAAACGGTGAACACAATATCATCTGTTGCAACTGCGATGTGCTGGCAACCTGCTCCTTTGTAAAATTCAATGTACTCTTCAATCTGCGATTTCTTTTTTCCGTGAGCCGGTTCGTTTATCGGGAATTTTATTCTTCCATTTCCATTGGTCATCACTTTACTCATGAGTGCTGTGTATTCTGTAGAAATATCCTTGTCGTCGAATGTGACAAGATTGGCGAAGCCCATTACCTCTTTATAAAATTTCGCCCACTCATTCATATGTCCGAGTTCAACATTGCCAACCATGTGGTCAATGTATTTTAATCCGATCGGAGTTGGGTTGTATTCAGATTTCCATTTTTCAAATCCGGGAAGAAAAATTCCTTTGTAATTTTTTCGCTCCACAAAAATGTGAACAGTATCGCCATAAGTATGAATGCCCGAGAGTGTTACACTTCCGTTTTCATCTTTCTTCTCGTAAGGTTCAAAGTATGGTTTTGCTCCGCGCTTCACAGTTTGTTCGAAAGCATCTTTTGCATCATCCACCCAAAGTGAAATCACTTTTACTCCATCGCCGTGATTGCGAATGTGATTGGAAATTTCACTCTCAGGATTAAATGGAGTAGTGAGTATTAATCTGATTTTATCTTGTTGCAACACATAAGATGTGCGATCGCGCACGCCTGTTTCCAAACCTGCATAAGCAAGCGATTGAAATTCGAAAGCAGTTTTATAATGATGTGCTGCCTGCTTTGCATTTCCTACATATAGTTCAACATAATCAGTTCCGTTAATTGGTAAAAAGTCTTTCGCTTCTTCAAAAATTTTTTCGCCGGAGTAATTGTAATTTTTTACGGTTGTTAAGTTTTCCATTGTGATATTCGTTTGGATTTTACTTTATTAACTTAAAATTTCTTCTTCAATCCACGAGCGGAAATAATTTTTCACTTCCATTTTCATAGCATCTTTTGTAATCATCACCGGATTGAACGGGTCAATCATTACCGCCATTTCATTTGTTTCTTTCTTACCTATACTTCTTTCTATAGCTCCCGGATGAGGGCCGTGCGGCACTCCGCTGGGATGCAAAGTGATTTGTCCTTTATGAATATTGTTCCGGCTCATGAAATCGCCATCTACATAGTACAGGATTTCATCGGAATCAATGTTGCTGTGATGGTATGGAGCAGGAATGGCATTGGGATGATAATCATAAAGACGAGGAACGAATGAACAGATAACAAAATTTTTCGCCTGAAAAGTCTGATGAATTGGAGGTGGCATATGAATGCGACCAGTGATAGGTTCGAAATTGAAAATGGAAAACACATACGGATAACTCATCCCATCCCAACCCACCACATCAAACGGATGAGTTTCATAAAAATAATCCCAGATCATCCCACGCTTTTTTATTTTTACTAAGAATTCACCAGTTTCATCATGTGTTTCAAGATTTATTGGTGCACGAAAATCCCGCTCACAGAATGGAGAAGTTTCTAAAAACTGTCCATAATTATTTCTGTAACGATCCGGTGTTTCAATCGGACTGTTTGATTCCAAAAACAATATATGATTGTCTTCAGTATCGAAATGAATCTGATAAACAATTCCTCTTGGAATAATTAAGTAATCACCATAACTAAAAGCAATGGAACCAAACATTGTTTTCAATGTGCCTGAACCTTTATGAATGAAAAGCATTTCATCGGATGTAGCGTTTTTATAAAAGTAGTCGCGCATTGAAACACCAGGCGCTGCAACACCACATTGCAAATCGTTGTTTACAAAAATGGTTTTACGGCTGTCGAGAAAATCATTTTCAGGTTCAACATTAAACGAAAGAAAGCTCATAGCGCGCATGTTTTCTTCAATGGCAATTTCAGATTTAAATGAAACAGGTTTTCCAACAGATAATACTTTTGTTGGAGGATGAATATGATAAACCAAGGAAGCAAGACCAGAAAAACCTTCGGTGCCAAATAGTTCTTCATGGAATAAATTTCCCTTTTCATTTCTGAAAACAATGTGTCTTTTGGAAGGAATTTTTCCAACACTTTTGTATACTGGCATAAGAACTAATTTTTTTCAAAGGACATAATGAAAAATGTTTTCAGAAATGATTTTTGTCAGTGAAGGGGTTTTCAATTCATAAAAAACACAAACAAAATTCAATGTATAAAAGTGAATTGTGTATGATCTCAACTTTGAAATTTCAAATGCCGTATTATCTTTTCACGATTAAAAAATAAATCATGGGAGAACCAATAGATGAAATAATAATTAAAAAAGGGAATCAGGAAATGGATGCGGCTTTAGAAAAAATTCAAAACTTCACAGGTAAGTATCCCAAGCAATTGTGGTATTTATTTTTCAGTGAAATGTGGGAGCGCTTCTGTTTCTATGGAATGCGCGGAATGCTCACTTTTTTTATGGTGAATCAATTGATGATGGATGAAAGTAATGCCAATCTTCAATATGGTGCAACACAGGCATTTGTTTATGCATTTACTTTTATCGGAGGATTATTCGCAGATAAAATTTTAGGATTCCGAAAATCGCTTTTCTGGGGCGGATTGTTAATGATTGCCGGCAGTTGCATTCTGGCTATTAACCCACATGAATTTTTCTTTCTTGGAATCAGCTTTACAATTATTGGTACCGGTTTTTTTAAGCCCAATATTTCTACAATGGTCGGGTCGCTTTATAAAAGTGGCGATTCAAGAAGAGATGCAGGTTTTTCACTTTTCTATGCAGGAATAAATGTTGGCGCATTGCTTGGCGGATATGTTTGCATAGCTATTGGAAAAGATTATTCGTGGAATCTTGCATTTGGATTTGCGGCGATTGTTATGACTATCAGTTTGTTGACATTTGTTTTTACACAGCGCAGTTTGGGTCCAATAGGATTGTCGCCTTTTGCAAATGCCAATGATAATAAAAACAGAAAGTGGTACGATTATGCCGTGTATGCCGGGTCATTGTTAGTCATTCCATTAATAATGGTCATGGTTGCGAAAACCGAATACACCGATTGGTTTATGTATGTTGTAGGACCTGGTGCTTTACTTTATATTTTTTATGAGATGACAAAGTATTCATGGGCTGAACAAAGGAAATTATTAGCAGCGTTGGTATTTATTATTTTCTCTGTTTTGTTTTGGGCATTCTTCGAACAAAGTGGAGGATCACTCAGCATTTTCGCAGCTAACAATTTAGATAATACAGTAGTTGGAATTCCACTAGATCCTAACGGGGTGAATAATGCAGCCAATGCTTTGTTTGTAATCATGTTCGCACCATTATTAGGGCTGATTTGGATTTGGATGGCAAAAAAGAAGATTGAACCCAATACGGTTGTAAAATTCGGAATGGGGTTTTTGTTTTTAGCTCTCGCGTTTTATGTTTTCTATGCCACACGATTTTTTGCAAATGCAGAAGGCATGACTTCACTTGATGTTTTTACACTCGCCTACTTCATTATCACATTTGGTGAATTGTGTTTGTCGCCAATCGGATTATCCATAATGACAAAACTTTCTCCGAAAGCATTGCAGGGAGTTATGATGGGTATGTGGTTTTTGGCAAGCGCCTACGGGCAATATGCTGCTGGAATTTTAGGAGCCGGAATGACCAGTCCAAATGAAAATGCTTCTGTAGCTGAAAAATTAATTTCATATACCGACGGATATTATCAATTAGCCATTTATGCATTTATATCAGGATTGGTATTAATAATAATATCGCCACTCGTGAAAAAATTAATGCAAGAAGTAAAGTGATTTGTATAAACAGGTTTATCATTTACATTTGCTGACATCAGGTCGGATGGCCGAGCGGCTAGGCAAAGCTCTGCAAAAGCTTCTACAGCGGTTCGAATCCGCTTCCGACCTCAATAATAAAGACGCTGATTTTTTTCAGCGTCTTTTTTTGTTTCTTATTCAAACCACATTATTTGCGGTTAGCTTTGTAAGATAATTCTGATTCAGAAAAAAAATGT
>CAMDOA010000029.1 GCA_945903305.1 Chitinophaga pinensis | reverse complement strand
AACAATTCGGTTTTACACCACTTGCAAAACCGAAAAGATTTATGGAGTTACACCACCCGAATGTTTATCAGAAAAATGCCTGCAACAATTTTTTTCTTTATCAACATTGTGTGATTACATTTGCAACGGATTAGTGATGAGGGGACATTGTCCCCTTTTTTATTATGAACAACTCAGAGCTTCAAAATAAGATAACGGCCATTTTAGAACCCGAACTGCAACAGCACGACTGGTTTCTGGTGGAGTGCAAGGTGCAAAACGGGCGGGTGCAGGTTGCGGTGGATGCCGACAACGGATTCACGATTGAAAATTGCGTGAAACTGAGTCGCCTGCTTGAGTCGGAACTGAATGCAGAGTTTCCGTTTTCAGATAATTACTCACTGGAATTGGGAAGTCCCGGAATGGGAAACCCGTTTAAAGTGTGGCGGCAGTACAAAAAATACACGGGACGAAAAGTGATTATCATTACCACTGAAGGGCAAACGAAGAACGGAAAAATGATTGAAGTGAGCGACAAAGGCATTGTGCTCGAAACCACAAAAATCGAAAAGAAAATTGAAACAGTGACCGGACAAATTGAAATTCCTTTTACTCAAATAAAATCAACCGCATTGGTTGTTACATTTTAAAACAACTGTTCGAAAACCATGAACAACATAGAACTGATTGAATCCTTCTCAGAATTCAAAGAACAAAAGAATATTGACCGCCCCACAATGATGAAGGTGCTTGAAGATGTATTCCGCACGCTTATTCGTAAAAAATATTTGTCGGATGAAAACTTTGACATCATTGTAAATACCGAGAAAGGTGATTTGGAAATATGGCATCGTCGCGATATTGTTGAAGACGGGGCTGTTGAAGATCCGGTTAAACAAATTTCGCTTTCTGATGCACAAAAAATTGAACCTGATTTTCAGGTGGGAGAAGAGGCAATTGAAGAAATTAAGATGGGCTCTTTTGGTCGTAGGGCAATTCTTTCAGCGCGCCAAACTCTTGCTGGCCGCGTTTCTGAATTAGAAAAAGATGAGCTGTTTAAAAAATACTCTGACCGTATTGGTGAAATTATCAGTGGAGAGGTATATCAAACCTGGAAGAGGGAAACTTTGTTGATTGACGATGATGGAAATGAACTTATTCTTCCAAAGACCGAACAAATTCCTGCTGACTTTTTTAAGAAAGGCGATAATGTTCGCGCTGTTTTAAAAGCAGTTGAATTAAAAAATAATGCGCCGATGGTGATTCTCTCGCGTACCGACCCTTCGTTTCTGGCAAAACTGTTAGAGCAGGAAGTTCCTGAAATTATGGATGGCTTAATTATCATTAAAAAAATAGTTCGTGAGCCCGGTGAAAGAGCCAAGGTTGCAGTTGAGTCTTATGACGACAGAGTAGATCCGGTTGGTGCTTGTGTGGGCATGAAGGGTTCGCGGATACATGGAATTGTTCGCGAATTGAAAAATGAAAACATTGATATTATCAACTACACTAATAATATTCAGCTGATGATTGCGCGTGCTTTAACACCTGCAAAAATCACTTCAATGGAAATTAATGAAGAGAAAAAAAGCGTGTCGGTTTATCTGAAACCCGACCAAGTTTCGTTAGCAATTGGTCGCGGTGGCGTGAACATTCGTTTGGCCGGCCGCATTACCGGGTTGAGCATTGATGTGTTCCGCGATACCATGGATGAAGGTGAAGATTTTGATATTGACTTAGATGAATTTTCAGATGAAATTGAAAGTTGGATCATTGATGAATTAAAAGCAATCGGGTGCGATACCGCCAGAAGCGTGTTGGAATTGAACGCCGATGAATTGGTGCGCCGCTCTGATTTAGAAGAAGAAACAGTAAAAGAAGTTATCCGGATTCTGAAAACAGAATTTGATGACGAAAAGAAAAAAGCAGAATAATAAAACTGAATGTCAGAAATAACAACCGGAGAAAAACGGATAGCAGCAGTAGCTCGTGAACTCAATGTGGGTTTAAATCACCTCTTTGATCATTTGAACATCAAAGGTTTTAAGGTGGAAAATAAACCAACCACCAAAATCACCAATGAGATGTACGAAGCATTGCTGCGCGAATTTCAAAAAGATAAAACTGAAAAAATTCAGGCTGATAAAATTAGCCTGGGAATAAAGGCTGCGACTGCACCTGTAAAAGATAAAACAGAGGAGAAAGAAGTTCGTGCCGCCCAAATTTCAAAAGAGAAAGAAGATCAGGCCGAAGAGGTTTTAATTAAAAATTCTAAATCGCCGGTTGCAAAACCCGCAGAAAAGAAAAAAGTCGAAGAACCAATTTCAGAAAAAAAAGTTGAAAAACCCGTTGAAAAAATTATTGAGAAGCCGGTAGAAAAAGTTGCGGAGAAAAAGACGGAGAAGGTTGTAGAAAAACCTATAGAGAAAAAAACAGAGAAAGCAAAAGAAGAAGAGAAGCCCGCAGAAAAAATTATCAGGCGGGGCAAGGCAGATAAAGTTGAGGGGCCAAAAATTATTGGTAAAATAGAATTGCCCGCAGAGCTACCTCCCGATGATCGTGGAAAGAAAAAAGCAGCCCCAAAAGTAGCTGCTAAAAAAGGAAAGAAGAAAGAAGATGTTCCGGTTGTTGAAGATGTAAAACCGGCTGAGCCCCCTGTAGCTGAAGCTCCAAAACCGAAAGCTCCGCCAACAAAAAAGCCTCCTGAAGAACCCGCCGCAGATGTTGCTGATTCTACAACACCCGAAGACCCCAATCAACCGACACGGAAAACACAATTCTCGGTTTTAACGGGCCCGGTTGTTATGGGTAAAATTGATTTAGGATCAGTAAAAGATAAGAAGCCCGATTACTCCGATATTATAAAAGGTGACCGCGAAAAACGGAAGCGTAAAAGAATTTATAGTTCAGAACAAGGACCAACTAATAAGCCAGCACCGAGCGCAACTGGCGGTGGAATAGGCACAGCTCCTCCACCAAAACCCGGTGAGCGCAGGCCATTCACCCCACCAACATCACAACCCCCGCGTCGCGATAACAATAGAGGAACTGATAACAGAGGTGGAAGCGACAGAGGACGAAGCGATCGTAACCGAGGTGTTAAACCACCCGATGTACCACAAGAAGTTTCGCAAAAAGAAATTCAGGATAAAATTAAAGCAACACTTTCGCGCCTTGGTCAGCATGGTGTGAAGGGTGGCAAGGGCGCGAAAACAAAATTGCGCAAACTGAAAAGAGATGTTGCTGCCGAAGAAATGAATGTTGAAGGCGGAGCAAAAAAAATTCAGCTCACCGAATTTATTTCTGTTTCAGAATTAGCAAGTTTATTAAGCGTATCGGTTACTGATGTTATAAAAAATTGCATGAACCTCGGAATTTTCGTTTCCATCAATCAGCGATTGGATGCCGAGATTATTGAATTGGTGACACATGAATTTGGGTTTGAAGCTGAGTTCATTGGCGTGGAAGCGCAGGAAGAACAAGCTGAGTTTGTAGATGAACCCGAAGATTTAAAACCGCGCCCACCAATCGTTACCATCATGGGACATGTGGATCATGGTAAAACATCGTTGCTCGATTATATCAGAAGCGCGAATGTGGTGGCTGGAGAAAAAGGAGGAATCACTCAGCACATTGGTGCTTATGAAGTGGAACTTGCCGATAAACGAAAAATTACTTTCCTTGATACTCCGGGTCACGAAGCGTTTACCGCCATGCGTGCACGCGGAGCAAAAATTACCGACATTGTTGTTATCGTAATTGCAGCAGATGATAGTGTGATGCCACAAACAAAGGAAGCCATCAGTCACGCACAAGCAGCAGGTGTTCCAATGATTTTTGCTTTTAATAAAATGGATAAGCCAGGTGCTGATGCTGAAAAAGTGCGCAGCCAATTGGCGAACATGAATATTTTGGTGGAAGACTGGGGGGGGAAATTTCAGTCGCAGGAAATATCAGCAAAGGCAGGAACCAATGTTCAATTGTTGTTAGAGAAAATTTTAATTGAGGCCGATGTGTTGGAATTGAAAGCAAATCCTGATAAGCCCGCAATCGGTTCGGTGATAGAAGCATCATTAGATAAAGGTCGCGGATATGTATCAACCGTATTGGTGCAGGAAGGAACTCTTCGTCATGGTGATATAATTGTTGCCGGTGCAAATTCTGGAAGAGTGAAGGCGATGTATGATGAGCGCGGAAATAAAATTACCGTTGCTCCGCCTGCTAGTCCGGTTTTAGTATTAGGATTAGATGGTGCGCCGCAAGCCGGTGAAAAAGTTCGTGCGTTCGAAGATGAACAAGAAGCAAAACAAGTAGCAACCAAGCGCTCACAAATTTTGCGCGAGCAGGGAATCAGAACCAAGAAACATATTACGCTTGATGAAATTGGTCGCCGCTTAGCGCTGGGTAATTTCAAGGAGTTGAATGTAATTATCAAGGCCGACTTTGATGGTTCGGTGGAAGCATTAACCGATTCATTGCAAAAATTATCGGTTGCCGAAGTTCATGTGAATGTGGTGTATCGTGCCGTGGGACAAATTACCGAATCGGATGTGTTGCTCGCTTCTGCATCAGATGCCATCATCATCGGGTTCCAGGTTCGCCCATCGTTGCAGGCGCGCAAGTTGGCTGAGAAAGAAAATATTGAAATCCGCATGTACTCCATTATCTACGATGCCATTGAAGAAATCAAGGGTGCCATGGAAGGTATGCTGGAACCAAAAGTGGAAGAGCGTGCAGTATGTAATGTTGAAGTGCGTGATGTATTTAAGATTCCGAAAGTTGGTGCTGTGGCAGGATGTTTTGTAACCGATGGAAAAATTAACCGACACAGCAAGATTCACATTGTACGTGATGGTATCGTAATTTTCACGGGAGAACTGGCTTCGCTCAAGCGATTTAAAGATGATGTGAAAGATGTGGCCACCGGATTTGAGTGTGGTATCACCATTAAAAATTACAACGATATTAAAACCGGTGATGTGATTGAGGGATACGAAGAGGTTGAGGTGAAGCGGACGCTGTGATAAATTTTTAGTTGAAAGTATAAACCGCCTTGATTTTTATCGGGGCGGTTTTTTTATGAAAGAATAGGTCTATCAATCACAATTTTTCTTCCGAATCATTTCCTTGACAATTAAAATAAAAGAATATCTTTGACACGAACCCTTAACTCAATAGACAAAAAAATTATAGTCCGCACCGTTTTTAAATAATAAAAAATACACGCGGCTTCTTTCATAAAACCAATTCAACAATCAACTACTTTTTTTCTTAACCCAATTTTCAGACCATGAACATTTATGTACGCAACCTTAGTTACAGTCTTCAGGAAGATGAATTAAGGGAGATCTTTTCTCAGTGTGGAGAGGTCTCTTCAGTAAAAATTATTAAAGACCGCGTGACCGGCCGAGCGAAAGGTTTCGGTTTTGTGGAAATGCCGAATGACGAAGAAGCAAAAGCTGCTATTGAAAAAATCAATGGCACTGATGTGAAAGAGCGTCGCATTGAAGTGAGCGAAGCCCGCCCGCCTCAAGACAGAGAAAAAAAGTGGTAATCACTTAAATCATAAAATAGAAAGCCGGACTGATGTGAATCGCTCCGGTTTTTTTTTATTTCAGGAAATTGGAAGCCACACTTGCCTGATGCAAGCAGGGGTTCACAGATTAAAAAATTATAAAATGCGTGATTGCCTGTAAAAGATTGTCACAGAACAATAGATTAATTGAGGAAACATTTTAGCAGTGTTTATTATTTTTTCTTCAACATTTTTTCATATTTCATTCGTGTGTATCGCGAATATCCTTTTGCGATTTGGTAACCGGCGCTGCCATCTAAAAATCCTGCGAGAAGAATATAGCTGCGAACAAATGCAAATGCTCCGGCTGAATAGGCTTTTATCAAATTGGTTTTTTTTCCTTCAAGCAACATTGACTGCGCTGCAATGGAACTGAACTTTTCCATTTGCAATTTATATTGTTCAGGAGTTCGGGCCGTATAATGCAGAATATTTCCGTTGAAGGGTTTTACTGTTGTGTTTTTATCCATCACCACTTTGTCGTGCGGATTGGTGCCTCCCCATCTTCCTTTTTGTTTATTCCACAATCTTATTTTTTTATCGGGATACCACACTCCGTGCTTTATCCATTTACCGCAATAATTATTCAGGCGATTCATTAAATATGTTTCGACAGGCTCAGCTTGACAGGTAACACATTCAAGAATTTCCTTTTTCAATTCATCCGATAATCTTTCATCGGCATCGAGCGATAAAACATAATCGTTGGTGATATGTTGAATAGCGAAATTTTTTTGTTCAATGTGTCCTTCAAATTTGTGCTGAATGAATTTCACTTTTTTCTCCCTGCAAATTTTTTCTGTTTCATCAGTTGAAAAAGAATCGACTACAATTATTTCATCGGCCACTTCTTTCAACGATTCAATGCAATCGCCGATATTTTCTTCTTCATTAAAAGTGATGATGACGGCAGAAATTTTCATCCTTTCTTTTTTCGCAATTGAAAATAAATGAGAATCAGAAATATCAGGTACAATCCGTTTCCATTACTGTCGTCAATGGTTGCTTCGGTTAAATAAGATGAAAACAAAATGATGTGCAGGCACACAAAAAGCGGGTCGGTATAATTCCGGTTATAAAAAAGGGGGAGCAACGAGGCGAACCAGAACAAAGCAAAACCAATAAAACCAACCGAAGCCAGTTCCCAAACAATTTGATTGTGCGGTAACTTGCTCGCAGTTTTTATATCCGGGTCAACATATTTTTTAAGCGCTTCATTTTTTACATCACCTGCACCTACTCCAAACCAGATATTTTCTTTCCAGATTTCAATTCCGTTTTTCATAGAAAGCAATCGCGTTGCATCGCTCAGATCCACTACTTGATTGAAAGAAAAATACTGGTCGAGGTCGTACTTCATGTACTGAAATTTTGTTTTCACCGACGGGAAAAAATTATAGGAAACGAATGGCAGCAACATTAATAACAGCAGTGCTAAAAATCCCTGCTTCCATTTTCGAAAAAGAAACAGGTAGCGGAGCAACAGAAAAAATGCACATAAATAAAAAGCGAGCAATCCGCTTCGAACTGCCATCACATGTAAAAAAATAATTAAAAAAACCGCGGCTATCAGAGTCAGGTATTTTTCGCCTCTGAAAAGTGGTTGAAAATCTCCCTGGAATAAATACCATCCGATAAAAGCAGAAAAACAAACCATTAAACTGAATCGGACATGGCTGTATGGGGTTTCCATTGTGTGTCCGGCTGAATACATTCTGTTTATCTGATCATAGTTTTCAAAATAATTAACCAGCACCGCTATGCTTGATGCAACAATCATCCACATAAAAAAATACAACATCCATTGAAAAGTTTTATGTGTCATATTCCGAAGTGAACTCATTCCAATCGGAATTAAAACAAACGCAAGCCGAACATTTAATTTTTGCAACCAGTATTGTTTATCGTCAGAATAAATTCCGCTCAGTAAAAAAGTGAGAAAGAAAAGTGAGAGAATGAGTAAAACCCAGTCGTTGAAATACGCATAAATATTTTCCCTCACATTTTTGTTGAATAATGTATTAGCAATTAATAACCCAATACTTATACTTTGCAGCGCGTGAGAAAAAATTAATCCTGCAAAGAAAGTGAGCAGAAAAAACAAACCCAGTTTTAGGTGGTCGGGTTTGTTGTTGATAATAAACCAGGATAAGAGTATTTTCATTTTGTGGTTGTAAAATAAACCCGAATTAAACTATTTTTAAATCGTGAGTACTGAAGAAATAATTAAAAAAGAAAACGAACTGATATTTGAGCGGGAATTTTTCCCTCATGCCGATGCATTGTACAATTTTGCTTATCATTTAACCTATAACGAAGATGATTCGCACGATCTTGTACAGGATACCTTTTTAAAATCGTATCGTTTTATTAATTCGTATGAGAAAGGAACGAATGCAAAGGCATGGCTGTTCAAAATTCTCAAAAACAGTTTCATTAATGAGTACCGTAAAAAGGTCAAGGCTCCGCATGAAACCGATTACGAAGATTACATTGCTTACCAGGATAGTGACGAGGCCACCGGAATAGGAAGTTTGGATATGCGCTCCAATGTTTTTCAAAACATGATGGGAGATGAAATTACTGCTTCTATAAATTCGTTGCCGGCCGATTTCAGAACAGTGATTCTGTTGTGTGATGTCGAGGATTTTACCTATGAAGAAATTGCAAAAATTGTTGATATACCGGTTGGAACTGTTCGTTCGCGCCTGCATCGTTCACGCAATATGTTGAAAGAAAAATTACGCGCCTATGCAAAAACCAAAGGAATAAATGAAATCAGATAAATAAAATGGACGCCAAACAACGATTAATCGATCGGCACAACTGCCAACAGCTTATGCGAAAAGTCATGCTCTTGCTCGATGGAGAAATGAGTGATACTGAAGAAAAAGATTTTCTGGCGAATGTTTCCATTTGTAATCACTGCCTTGAATCTTATCACATCGAAAAAAATTTTAAAGATTATATTTTTAATAAAGTGGGGCGTAAAAAACTATCTGTTGAAATGCTTTCTTCCATTCGCGAAAAAATTAAGTCTCAACTCGACGCGTGATTATTTTTTTATAAATGAATCAATCCGAAAAATTATTGGCGCAAATTCACATCGGAAATTTTAAAGCGCTTGCGCGTGCCATCAGTTTGGTTGAAAATAATTCGGAGGTTGGTCACCAACTTTTAAATCAACTGACTATTAATTATCAGATTCCGGTTATTGGTTTTACCGGGCCTCCCGGCGCCGGAAAAAGCTCATTGGTAAATGTTTTATTAAAAAACCTTTCGGCACAAGGGAAAAAAACAGCAGTTATTGCCGTTGACCCTACTTCTCCATTTAATTTTGGTTCATTGCTTGGTGACAGAATAAGGTTAAGCGAACATTTTAACGACAAAAATATTTTTATCAGAAGCTTAGCTACTCGCGGCGCTCTTGGCGGACTGGCTGAAAAAATTATTGAAGTAACTGATTTGCTTCGGGCATCTGCTTTTGATTTTATTATTATTGAAACTGTTGGTGTGGGTCAAAGCGAAGTAGAGATTGCCGGGCTTGCTGATACTACTGTGGTTGTTTTGGTTCCTGAAGCTGGTGATGAAGTGCAAACCATGAAAGCGGGTTTAATGGAAATTGCCGACATTTTTGTAGTAAACAAAGCTGATAGAGCAGATGTGAATCGTTTTGTAAAAAATTTAGAGTTACTGGTTCATGAAAAATCAGATACTGAGTGGCAAATTCCTGTTATTAAAACCATAGCCATAAATGGTGAAGGTGTTGATGAACTGATTCAACAAATTCAAAATCATTTTGCCGGCGCCAATCACAACGAGCGTAAAAATTTATTAATGGCAGAAAAGGCGCTTCAATTGATTATAAATCATAAAACCAAGCACATTAACCGCGCTCAATTATTAGTTGATATTAAAAAGGAAATGAAGAAGAAAAATTTTAATCTGTATCAGTTTGTTTCAGGGAAAATATTAGATTAAAAAAACTGTGAAACACTTTAAAAGTGTGTATTTAAACTACCAACATCAAACGAAAATAATGTTAGTACCTGTTAGTAAACCAACGAAAAAACCACTAAAACTTCTTAGTTATAAAATTGATGTTTAATGGTGTGGTTAACTGTTGTGAATAAACCCACACAACAACAAATTATATAAAACCTTGTTTGGATTAACTTATTAATATTTCTTTAAAAAATGGTTATTTATTTTTTGTTTATAAACCGGATGAATGATTGATAAACAGGGGATTTGTTTGTGGATGAAAATGTGAATAGTGTTATTAAAATGGTGGTAACTGAGTTTGTGTCATCGGTAAAAAAATTTTATACACCAATTCACACCCTTAATAGTTTATAATAATAATTTTTATTTTTTAATTAATTATTTATACTGTTGATAAGGAGAGTAAAAAATAAATTTCAATTTACACTTCTAAAAAAAATAGCCGCCGAAAGAATGTTTTTTTAATTTTTTAATTTAAAGAAGGTTGCGATATTTCAACAGGAATTCCCTGTTTAACTATTTCTAAATAACCGCCTTTTATATTTTTTACAATATCAAAACCTTTTCTTTTTAAAATTGACGCGGCAATCATGCTGCGATAGCCTCCCTGACAATGAATATATAAACGGTCAGAAGAATTTAAATCTGAAATAGAAGCATCAAAGTTTTGCAACACACAATTCTCTGCATTTTCAATATGTCCGGCATCGTATTCTGATTCTTTTCGTACATCAACCACTATAATATCTTTTTCATGTTTCAGATCCAATTCAAATTCTTCAGCATCAATGGTTAAAACCATATCTAAAGGTTTTCCGGCGTTCATCCAGGTGTTATAACCACCACTTAAATAACCTTTCACATTTTCATACCCAACGCGCGCCAGCCTTAAAATAGTTTCTTCTTCTTTTCCTTTAGAGGTAATAAGCAGTAGTGGTTGATTAATAGCTATTAAGGTTCCAACCCATTCAGCAAATCGGCCGTTTAAACCAATATTAATTGCACCTTTCACAAATCCATTTTCAAATTCTTCCGGATTTCTGGTATCCAATACCAACGCACCATTATTAATTTCCTTTTCAAATTCCACAACTTCTAATGCTTTTGAATTTCGTGACATAACTTCGTCTAAAGGAGAATACCCATTTTTATTAATCTGCGCATTTAAAGGAAAATAGGCAGGAGGAGCCGATAAACCTGAGGTAATTTCTTCAATAAACTCTTCACGAGTCATTTGTTTTAATGCATAATTCAGTTTTTTCTGTTCACCAATAGTGCTGAAAGTTTCTTTTCCTAAATTTTTACCACACGATGAACCGGGTCCATGAGCAGGATAAACAATCACATCATCATTCAACTTTTTAATTTTATTATTTAAGGAATCATACAGCATTTCAGCTAATTCCTCCTTGGTAATTTTTGCTCCAAACAAATCAGGACGACCCACATCTCCAACAAATAAGGTGTCTCCGGTAAAAACTGAATATGGTTTTCCTTCTTCATCATGCAATAAATAACAACTTGATTCAGGAGTGTGACCTGGTGTGTGAAGCACTTCTATTTCACAATTACCTATTTTAAATTTTTCACCATCCTTTGCTTCATAAATTGTATAATCAGTTTTTGCGTTTGGTCCATAAATAATTTGGGCGCCTGTTTTTGAAGACAAATCAATATGACCACTCACAAAATCAGCATGAAAATGTGTTTCAAATACATACTTGATTTTAACTCCTGCTTTTTCAGCCATATCAATATAAGTCTGATAATCACGCAAAGGGTCTATAACTGCAGCTTCGCCATTACTTGTAATAAAATAGGCGGCTTCTGACAGGCAGTTGGTATAAAGTTGTTCAACAGTCATTTTAATTTTTTTTGATTGAGTGAGGCAAAAGTAAATCATTGAATTAAGTCACATTACCTTTAAATATCCTTTTAAAATCTATAATCAAAGAAACTATTTAGTAATGGTCACGAATAAGCCCATTGATAAACACTAATAAAACACAAATTGTATTAAAAATGCTTGATGTTGCATCGCATAAACTATTAGATTTTAAACCACGAGAAACCGAGGCAAAACATACCTTAAATTTATATCGCCTATTTAGTTTAGTTGGCGCAATTACATATCCCGTTTTCTATTTTATTTTTAGTTATGCCTATCCTGAAAGTCACGATTCGTTTTTATTAAGGGTACTGATTTCAGCTATGTGTTTTGGAATTTTTTTCCTCTCGTTTTCTGAAAAAATATTTCTCAATTATCTCAATAAAATTTTATACATCATATCTTTCAGTGCGGTTGCACATTTTACTTATTTATTGTGGCTCAATAATTTTCAGGTGTTTTATTACATCGGATTTATAATGGTGGTGTTTATTTTCAGTTTTACATTTAAGAGGCTTAAAGATTTATGGCTGTTTTTAATATTCTCCATTCTCTCCATTACCATTTCATCGTTTAATTTATTAGATCCGCGTGATGCATCATACTATATTTTTTCATCCGGCCTTTTATTTTCCGTTATTTCCATTTTGCTTTCAAATAAAATTCAGGCTGAAGACGAAACAAATCTTGGAACCTATTTATTAGAATCACTTTATCAGGAATCGCCTGATGCAATTATTATAGTAGAGAAGAAAGAAGATAAAATTCTTCGAATAAATAAGAAAGCGCTTTCACTTTTCAATATTGATGATGAAGAGAAATTCGGTTATCATCCGGTAAAAGAATTAATTGGAAGAGAGTTGAATAAGTCAATGGCCATACTGGAATTACAGGTATCAGGAAGACAGAATATTTGGGTAAACATTGCCCGCGAAAACTTTTCAATACAAGGAGAGAATTATGGTATAATAAGAATACTTGATATTACAGACGATAAAAAATTAGCCGATGAGTTGAGGCTAAAAGATAATTTACTAAGTGGTGTTACAGAAGCTTGCAGTAGTTTGTTGTTGAAAAAAGATTTTCAATCAGCAATAAAGGGAGCAATAAAAATGCTTGGAAATGCAACCCGCGTTGACCGGGTTTATGTTTATGAAAACAAGACAGATAGTGATTCCGGTAAAACAACATTCAGCCATCGTTATGAATGGATAAATGAAACTGATTCATTCAGAATAAACAGAACAAAACTTCAGAATATTTTATATGAAAATTTTCTTCCGCGCTGGCAGTATGAACTAAGCAGTGGAAAAGCAATTAAAGGAAATGTTCGCGATTTTCCTGAAAATGAAAAAGCAATTTTACAACCAAGAGGCACACAATCATTGATTATTGTTCCGATTTTTATTGATGAGCGATTCAGTGGTTTTATTGGTTTTGATAATTGCCACATCGAACAGGAATGGAGTAATATTGAAGAAAGTATCTTACGAACTGCAGCCGCAGCAATATCAGGCGCCATGAGTAAACAAATAAAGGAGCGGGAAATTGTGATGGCAATGGAAGCCACCGAAGCCGCTTCAAAAGCAAAAGAAAGTTTTCTGGCTAATGTGAGTCATGAAATCCGCACACCCATGAATGGTATTATTGGTTTAACTCAACTCATTCAAAAATCAAAATTAGATGAGAAGCAATCGCAATACATCACCGCCATAAAACAATCGTCAGAACATTTATTAGTCATTATAAACGACTTGCTCGACTTTTCAAAAATTGTTGCCGGGCAAATGGAATTTGAAAATATTGAGTTCGATTTATCATCATTGCTTTACAACATCAATCAGACTTACGGTAATCGTGCATTGGATAAAGGAATTTATTTACACTCAGATGTTGAAGAAAATATTCCTAAAAAATTATTGGGTGATCCTGTTCGGCTAAATCAGATTTTGGTTAATCTGGTAGGTAACTCAATCAAATTTACCGAAGATGGGGGGGTTACTATTCGAATAAAATGTTTAGAGAAAAAAAACAATTCAATTAACCTTCGTTTCAGTATTGATGATACCGGAATTGGAATTCCGGCCGATAAAACCGAAACCATTTTTGAAAGTTTTAAGCAGGCAGATAAAGACACAGCCCGAAAATACGGGGGCACTGGGTTGGGATTAAGCATTGTTAAAAAAATATTGGATGCACAGAATGGAAAAATCTGGATTGAAAGTGAACCCGGAAAGGGATCAAGTTTTATTTTCGATTTAACATTTGAAATTCCAAATACTGAAAAAATTATAGCAACAACAACCATAACTTATCATCAGTTGAATGGGGTAAATATTCTATTAGCCGAAGATAATATGGTCAACCAGTTATTGGCCAACGACTTAATTGCAGAATGGGGCGCACAAATAGATATTGCCGATAATGGCGAAATAGCCGTGAACAAATTCCGTCAGAAAAAATATGATTTGATTTTAATGGATGTTCAAATGCCGGTGGTTAATGGTTTGGAAGCAACCGAAATCATTCGAAAGTATTCAGATGAATCCATCAGTAAAATTCCAATCATTGCCATGACTGCAAACGCAATTAAAGGCGACAATGAAAAATGCTTTTCAGCAGGCATGAACGATTACATTACAAAGCCATTTAAACCACTTGATTTAAATAATAAAATCTGGCAGTATATTTCGGAAGAAAAAAGAAACGCCGTCGACAAAAATAATTTACTAACTAAAAATTTATCAACTGTGGAAAAGGAGTTTATATCAACTATTATTGATCTGATTAATCTGAAAGAATTCTCAAGAGGAAAAAATGATTTCTTAGTTAAAATGTTACAGCTTTTAATAAATCAAACACCACCTGCTGTTCAACAAATTGGCGAAGCAATTCCGAATGGCGATTGGGAAACTGTTCGTGGCCTTGCACATAAAATGAAACCAAATATCGGGTTATTAGGTAATCAGGAATTGAATGAATTGATTTTAAAAATAGAAAAAAATGCAGACGCGAAAACAGAATTGGAAACCCTTCCGGCTGTTTTTGAAAACCTTAACCACCTTCTGAATCCTGCTATGGACGAGATTCGTAGGGCTCATTTGTTTTACAGCACTATTAAGTAGTAAAATTTATTACACAAAATACAAAAGTTTATTATTGAATTTATTAAGGTTTATTTGATTTTTAAAAATCAATAAACGGCACATTAGGGCTATTTAGCAGATATTAATTCCACCTTATCGGAATTAATTCCCAACCTTTAAAGTAATAAATAGATTTGGGTGTTAAGAAAATGTTAAGTAGAAACATTAAGTCAATTAATTAATGAAAAAAACACTGCTCATTGTTGACGATGAATTAAACATTCGTTTACTCTTAGAACATTTTCTTGGTGAAGAATACAATGTTGTAACAAAGGAAGATGGCAGCATGGCATTTGAATGGTTAAATAATGGAAATCACACCGATCTAATTTTAGCAGATCTTGAAATGCCGGTATTAGATGGATTCGAGTTGTTGACGAAAATGAGAAGCAACCAACAAATGCAAACAATACCTTGTATGATTATTACAGGGAAAACAAAAACAGATAATTACATGAAGTCATTCAGGCTGGGTGCAAGTGATTTTTTACAAAAGCCTTTTACACCCGAAGAATTAAAAAACAAGGTAGAAACAATTTTAAATGGAATCGCTTAAATAAATAACGAAAAATTATGATGGTAGTATTCGTTAATCAGGATAAAAATTTACAGGAATCTTTTATAAAAGCCTTTCAAAAAACAAATAATGTACATTGTTTCAATGAAATGTTTGAAGCTTATAAGTGGATTAAACGAACCAATAAATCACCCAATATTATAATTTCAGAAGTTAACTTAAGCGACCCCTCAGGTATGCAATCGCTAAAATTTTTAGTTACAAAAAATAAATTAAAAGAAACAAGACACATAGTTGTTACTAATACTCAACCCGAAAGAGAAGAATTATCATATATTTTATCGGAAGGTGCAGCTGCTGTTTTTAGTAAAGACACTTGCTTAACCGATATCAGCGCATATTTTAAATATCTTGATTCGCCGGGGGCTATTAAAACCGAAAGAAAAATTACTTATCCGGAAAAAAAATAACAAATCCGATTTATCAACTAAATTTATTTTACATCTTTTAGCTTCAGAAAATGATATTTAGAAGTTAATATTATTTTTGGCAGATACTGTTTTAAAATATGAAATGTTTAGTAGTTGATGATGATAAAATTTCACGCGAGTTAATGTGTGAATGTATTAATGAAACCGACGACCTTGAGTTGGCAAGTGTTTGTAAAAACGCGATTGAGGCCACTAATTACCTGGATAAAAACGAAGTGGATTTGATTTTTTTAGATATAGAAATGCCCAAAATGAGTGGCATAGATTTTTTAAAAAGCATAACCAACCGGCCACAGGTAATAATGGTTTCTGCAAAAGAAAAATACGCACTTCAGGGGTTTGAATTTGCAGTAACCGACTACCTGATGAAGCCCGTGGATCACGGAAGATTTTTAATGGCCGTTAAAAAGGCAAAGGCAAATATTGCCCCATCAAAACTCGAATCAATAAATGCAGGAAACATTTTTATTAAAGTTGACTCTGAATTAATTTATATCAACACAAAAGAAATATTGTGGGTGGAAGCTTTAGGTGATTATGTTAATTTTATAACGGCACTAAAGAAATATGTTGTTTTAAGTACTATGAAAAACATTGAATCAAAACTTTCGAAAGCCGAATTTATACGGGTTCATCGTTCCTATCTTGTACGAATAGACCAGATAAAGAAAATTTCAGAAGATATTTTATTAGTAGAGAATAAACTGATACCTGTAGGCAAGTCATACAAAAAGGAGCTGCTCGATCGTTTAAATACACTGTGAAAAATTCAGTACGGGCTTTAATACTTTTTAATAAAACAGCCCTGTCATTCTTAATTATTTTTATTTGTGGATGCGCCAATGTGGTGGCGCCAACCGGCGGAGAAAGAGATGCTTTGCCCCCGAAAGTGCTTTCCTCAAACCCAAAAAACTTAACAACAAATTTTCAGGGCGATGAAATAAAAATTTCGTTCGATGAATTTTTTATTCTCAATAATCCTGCTGCTGAAATTTATTTATCGCCGATTGCTATTCAACCCCTGAAGTGGAAGACCAGAAAAAAAAACCTGATCATTACACTTCCTGATTCATTAAAGTCGAACACTACTTACACTCTCCATTTCGGTAATTCCATTACTGATAATACAGAGGGAAATAAACTGGAGGGATACAACTATGTTTTTTCAACCGGACCGGTGATTGATTCTTTTCGCATTCAGGGAATTTTATCGGATGCGAAAACACAAAAGCCACAGAAAGGATTTTTAGTGATGCTGTATTCATCAACCGAAGATTCTGTAGTGGCCAAAAGCAAGCCCGATTATTTTGCCCGTGCCGATGAAAGCGGGCAATTTGTTTTAGATCATTTGCATGAAGGCCGTTACCGGTTGTTTTGCCTGAGTGATAAAAACGCAAATTATTTGTTTGACCAACCGAATGAAGAAATTGCATTTGTTGATACCCTGATTTTTGTTCACGACACAGCGGCTTTCTATTCTTTAAATTCATTTCTAACCCCTCAGGAGAAAACAGTTTTACTTTCTTCATTTACATCCGACAACAAAAAAATTTCGTTCGCATTCAACCGATTAGTTAAAGAATTTTCGATTAAAACAATTTCTGATTCAACCCAAATTCTTTTTCAATCGAATAACAAAACAGGTGATACTGTTTATGCCTGGATAAATACAACGCAAGCAGACAGTGTTTTTTTTCAATTACAAATGAATAATGAATCAGATTCAGTTGGCGTTAAGCTTCGATATGCTTCTTCAGTGCAAACGAAAGGATTGAATACTAAATTTTCTATCCGAACAAATTTGTTTGGTTCAAAAAACAGTTACGGACTTTTTCCAAAACAAAAATTCGAATTGTATTTCTCATACCCGTTAAAAAGTATTTCGACTGACATTCTTCCAACCCTATTTATTGATTCAACTAATGAAACGAAGAATATTTTATTCATAAAAAAAATTGATTCGCTAACTCAGTTGCCTTATGCATTTTGTAAGGATGAATTTTTTTCTCCCCTAAAATATAAAATGATTATTCCCGCCGGATTAATTGAAGATGTTTATGGAAATATAAATGACAGCATGGCTTTCTCATTCAGTCAACTTGAAGAAACCGCTGCCGGAAACCTGACCATAACTATAAAATGTAAAGACAGCTTAAATCAATACATCGCACAACTTATTTCAGTAAATACAATCAGCAGGGAGTGGAAATTGGTTAACGGAAATAATGTTTTTGAATTGAAAGCATTGATACCGGGTTCGTATAAACTGCAATTTATTCGCGATGAAAACAGAAATGGTAAATGGGATTCGGGTGACTACTGGAAAAAAAAGCAACCCGAAAAAATAATTATATACAATAAAGAAATTACCGTTCGGCCAAACTGGGACTTGGAAATTGATGCAGAAGTCGGAGCTCCGTCAATGGGAAAAATGAAAAAATAATTTTCTTTTACTACCAACTTCCTGCATCGGAATTCATACTTACTTGAACCACTCTGAATACATCACATAGTTATTTGCAATGCGCATATTTATTTGTTCGAAATGTTCGGGACTAATTTCTTTTACTTTTTTTGCCGGCACTCCTGCGTAAATGGTTCCTGATTCCACTCTTGTATTTTCCAGCACTACAGAGCCTGCAGCTATCAACGAATTTTTTTCTACTACTACATGATCCATTACAATGGCGCCCATACCTACCAGCACATTATCTTCCAGCGTGCAACCATGTACAATTGCATTGTGACCGATTGATACATTATTACCAATGGTTGTTGGGGCTTTTTGATAAGTGCAATGAATAATTGCTCCGTCTTGAATGTTCACTTTGTTTCCAATTCGAATCCAATGTACATCACCACGCACAACCGAGTTGAACCACACCGAACAATCATCACCCATTGTCACTTCGCCAATTACAGCGGCGGTTTCGGCTAGATATATATTTTTTCCAAACACGGGAGTAAAACCACGAACAGATTTTATTAATGCCATTGACTAAAATTATTTTTCAATTTCAATTTTCAAATCAGAATCCTGCTTATCAATTATTTCGTCCAGTTTCTTTTGTATGTATTGAATGTCACTATCTATTTCCGGGTTTTCGGCAAGCCTATTCTCCAGGTCATCTTTAATATTTGAAATAGCTCCGGAGGCTGATAATTTCACCCACATGCTTTTTGAATCATTCAGGGCAATGGAGGCAAGCAAATTAATTCCTTTCAATCTTGTTTCAGAATTTGTTTTTAAAAGATATGTTTTCATTGCACTCAAAAGCGAAAACATTTCATAAAATCCTGCCATATTTAAATTTTGTTCAAACCAATTGTAATCATCGGCATTTCCTTTTGTTGCTAAAACATCTGCAAGTGAATACATTAAATAATCTGATTTTTCATTCTTCAATGAAGTGGCAAGTGTGTAGGCTCTATCGAAATTGTTTTCCTTCAAAATAGTAAGCGTAGTTCCAAGCACATCGTACGAACTATCTTTTGCCGCAATTTCAGTAATGGTATTTATTAAATCATTATCATAGAGAGAACCCAGTTTAGTTAAAGAAACAGACCGCACTTGTGGTTTAGGATCTGTTTTTATTAATTCAATTAGAATTGGTTTTACCTGCTCAATAGTTTTTTCATCATCCAGGGCAATCAATTCAACAGCGTTTTTTCTGATGAACCAGAATTTGTCATTCAACGCAGCTATAAGCGAAAGTCGCGATGCTTCATCTAAATCCTGTTCGCTTTGAAAATGTTCGAGCGCTTCATATCTATCCATAAACAAGGGCGCATGTAAGTATTGAAAAACAAATACCGAATCAGTTTTCATATCATTCTTCTCCCACAAAATACTTTTTGTTGCATCTACATTAATCAAATCCGGTTTTGTGTTAGCAGGAAATGAAAAAGTTTGTTTCGCTTCTGTCATTACAATACGATATCGCTTTTTTTCTCCCCCTGAATAAACATCAACATCAATGGGTAATCGAAATACAGGAGTGCCGGCAGTGGTGTCTTGTGTTTGTTCAATGGTTACAAACTCAGCATTTGATTCATCACTATATGTATATGAAATATTAACAACCGGATGGCCCGGCGATAAATAATATTCATTAAAAAACCAGTTCAAATCTTCGCCGGTTACTTCTTCAAATGCCAAACGAAGATTGTGCACCTCACCTGTTTTAAATTTATTTTGGATGAGATATACATTCAATGATTTATAGAATGCTTCATCACCAACATAGTTGCGCAACATATTCAGCACACAACCGCCACGCTGGTAACTGTTTGCATCAAACAAATCGTCCGGGTTATTATAGTGATAACGAATAAGCGGAACCGGACTGTTTGCAGTGGCCATCAGGTAAGTATTTTTATCGTCGAGCATCTGCAGGTCATGTGCATCTTTTCCATGCTTGTGTTCAGCCCAAATCGCCTCACCGTAATCAGCGAACGATTCGTTCAATGAAATATTTGCCCACGACTCACAGGTTACGATATTACCAAACCAATGATGAAATAATTCGTGACTGATTATATCGTCATGATTACCATCTATCATTTCGCGGTGTGTTTGATTGAGCGCATCGTAGAAAACAACTGCACTTGCATTTTCCATTGCGCCCGAAACAAAATCGCGAACAACTATTTGAGAATATTTTTGCCACGGATAATCAATTCCCATCAACTTACTGAAATATTCAATCATCTCCGGAGTTCTTCCAAAAATTTCTTTAGCGTATTTTTCATATTCCGCTTCCACATAATAATCCACGGGCATGTTGCGCCACTTGTCGCGCACTATTTTAAAATCACCAACCGCCATCATCACTAAGTAAGGCGCAATGGGCAAATCCAACTTCCAGTGATCAGTTCGTGTTCCGTTATTATTATTTTTTGAAGCAAGCATTAAACCATTCGAAAGTGTTACATACTGTGTATCAACGGTCATGGAAATTTCAATCAGTGTTTTCATGTTCGGCTTATCAATGGTTGGAAACCATGCCGAGTTCGATTCTGTTTCGCCCTGTGTCCAAATCTGTTTTGGTTTGTTCGGTTCTTCTCCTTTCGGATTTATAAAGTATAAACCCTTTGCGTCAGTGATTGCAGCGCTGCCGACACTCTGCCGTTCATTAGGTTTTGCTTTGTAATCAATAAACAAAGTGTATGTATCGGTTCGTGTATAAGTTTTATCTAAAAAAATACGAAGCTGTAACGAGTCATAAACATAAGTCAGAGGCTTGTTTCCGGAAGCGGAAACCATTTCTACTTTATAAATATCAAACCCCTTTGCATCAAGAGTTAAAGAATCGGTTGGATAAAAGCGGGGCTTGAAAGTGATGGTTGCTTTACCTGGCATGTATTGATTGTCCCAATCGAAACTCACCTCGAGTTTTGTAGAGATTATATCGTTAACAATTGTATACGATGGTTGATACACTCCGGGGGAAAGCCCTTCGATTTCTACTTCATTATTGTATTCCGAAGCATATTCAATTACAGGAACATCTTTTGGATAATAATCGCGACCACGAAAAATTCTGCACCCTGAATTTAATGATATGATGATTGTAGAAAATAACAGAAAGGAGAGAACTGTTTTTATTGAAAAGAATTTCATTGTTAAGTTTGTATTCGGAAACAAACCTAAAGGAATTATCTTTATCGTGTAATATCACAATATGTATAAAGTTACGAGCAAGAAAGGGGGAGAGTTTGATATTAAATTTGATAAGGAAGGTTTTCTGGTTAATGGGAAGTCGGGGAATTGGGACATGAGGAAAATTCGGGAAGGACTTTATCATATTTTGTTTGAAGGAAAAAGTTTTGAAGCAGAACTTTTAAAAGTGGATACTGAAAACAAAACCGTTCATCTGAAAATAAATAACAAACCGATTGAGCTGAAAGTAGAAGATGAATATGATCAGCTGCTAAAGAAACTCGGAATGGATAAAGCGCTCTCAAAAAAGGTAAACGAACTGAAAGCACCCATGCCCGGACTGGTTTTAAGAATATTAGCAGAAGAAGGGCAAACCATAAAACAAGGCGACTCGCTCCTTGTGCTCGAAGCCATGAAAATGGAAAATGTATTAAAAAGTATGGGCGACGGAATTATAAAACAACTGAAGGTAAAAGCCGGAGATAAGGTAGATAAGAATCAGTTGCTGATTGTAATGGAGTAACTACTAAATTCAAAATGCTTAATCATTTAAAATATTTTTCTGTATTTATTGAGAATACAACACTTTCAATAAGTACTTACGAATATGCACTAAATCTTGCTTTAGTCTGTTCGTTGCCCCTTGAAGTTTATCTATCAAAAGGAATGAAAAGCGCCGAATTCAAACAAGATTCGGAAGTCAATTCAAAAGTTAAATTTCATGTAACTTCTGTAACAGGATTTATTGGATTATTCGAAGAGTTACCAAAAGAAAATAATTATATTCTTCTGGTTGGGCTTCATTATTACAAAGAGAAAAACCAATTATTTGATAAGCTTAAAAAGGAAATAGAGAAATTTGAGATTCCAATCCTTATTATTAAGCGTGAACTTGAATTTAATTCTTTCAAAGAGGTAGTCGTTTGTTCCGACTTTGAAGAACTGAATGGCGATAATAATTTTTACCTGCTTCGAGATCTGATATTGCCATTCAAACCAGAGGTTAAAATTGTTCATGTTAAACCCGATCATGAAGCTTCAACAGAAGAGCATGTTTTCGAGGCAGAAAAAGAGATAAATTACTTTCAACCGTATTTTGAAAGTAAATTGAGAACACTTTTTTCAAGTGATATTGTCAGGGCAATCAAACACTATGTTCATAGTAAAGAAGATGTTAATCTGGTTGCCATCTCAAAACATCGACACGGAAAACTGCATGATTTTTTTATCACAAATCATACTCACGGTTTAATTGAAAATATTGACAGGCCGATACTGATTATGTAAAACTAATTTATTCTTCCCCTTTATCATTCAACGAGGCATCAAGCGAACCATTGTGCAAAATTTGCTTCACTTCTTTAACACAATAGTTCGAAAATTATTCTTTACACCTATCATTCAACAGTGTTCCTATGCAGGCAACTAAAAGCTCCAGCTTATTTTTTCTATCTCTAGAATTACATTTGCTCTATGCAACAACCGCTGATAAATAAATTACGGGAGGCGAAATTACTTTTCAAGAAACATGAAATCAGAAAAGCTATTTGTTCGGCAGTGCGCTGACCGAAAAATTTAGCAGAAATTTTTTTATCACCAGGAAAATTATGAAGATTAAAAAATCAAGTTATAAAAACAGCGCTGTTCAATTTAAAAATGATGCAACACTATTTTTTTATGCAGTTGAATTGTATCAGATGAGTAATGAATAAAGTAAACACCTGAAGACTGAGAGCTTAAATCAAAAAACACTTCTGGATTTTCTTTGTGATATTTATAAACTTCAGAAAAAACTTCTTTTCCCTGAACATCAGAAACGGCTATTTGAAAATTCCCTGTTCGACCAGAATAAATTTTCAGAATGAAAAAACCACTTGAAGGATTTGGAAAAATTTCTATATCACCTCCCCAAATATCAAAATCATTCGTTGAATTAAACACAAAATCAATATCTGCCGTTGCTTCGCAACCCTTATCATCGGTTACAACAAGGTGGTAATTGCCGCTTAGTGTTCCGATGTAGAAATAGTTAGTGGCGCCAACAATTAATGTTAACCCGGAATACCATTGATAGCCGGAGTATCCGGTTGAAGAAAATAAAGTATCGCCATTTTGTATAAGCATGGGAACAACAGGTAGCGGGTTCACTGTAACAACAGTGAAGGCAAGGTTTGAGCATCCAGCATTATTTACGCCCGAAACGGTATAAGAAGATGAGGTGTTCGGATTGGCAATTACAGTATCGCCTGTATTTGTATTTAGTCCTGACGGTGGAGCCCAACTGTAATTTTCTGCCCCGCTTGCCACCAGTATTCCGCTTTGACCGATGCAAATCTCCAGTGAAGAAACGGAGATGACCGGAATTGAATCAACATGAATGAGGTTGGTGTATGAAAGTGTATCGCTGCCGGTTCCGTTAATGGCAATGAGTGTTACATCATAGTTTCCCGGCGCATTGTAACAGATAGTTGCTGGGTTTGCATCGGTACTTGTTGCGGGATTTCCCCCTGAAAAACTCCATGAATACGATATCGCGCCTGCACTTTGATTTGAAAAATTAATGCAAGTGCCTGCGCAAAAAGTATCGTCGTTCGAAATAAAATTTGCTATTGGATTTACAAAACAGCCATTCACCGGAGCATTGGTGTAATCAAATATAAGCGGGCCACAGGAAGAATCGAGGGTTGGAATTCCTCCAAGACTATATAAATCTGAAATAGTATCATATATAATGTAATGAATTCCGCCGTTTAAAAACAGCGAAGCTCCGTATTTAACATAGATGGTATCAATGCCGCCACCTGAAGTCATTACTGATCCGGATTCAAGATAAATGTTGTGAAATCCTCCATCGGTGTGAAGCGAATCACCACTGCAAACCCATATTGGATCAAAGCCACCATTAATGGTATCCGTAGAATTTACAACTACCGCATTGGTTGGTATGGTCGGGTTGCATTGCGCCTTTGCGTTCATCGCAAAACACAAAAGCAAAAAATTGATGAGTAAAAAATTTTTCATGAACTAAAAAATTAGTTCACGAAAATAGAAATGTTTTGATTGCAATTGTTCCAATAAAGTTTTCTCTCTGCAAAAAATTCAAGACAATATAAACAGAAGTGTGCAAACGATGATGAATGATAAGTAATTTCTGTTTTTATATTGGTAGCATTAATCACCCCTTAAAATAAATAAATAATGAATGAAATGCACATCAACATGCTGGCTGTCGCAATAGCGGTGGTGGCAAACTTTGTCCTCGGTTACTTGTGGTACACCCCGCTATTTGGTAAGATCTGGGGAAGAGAATTGGGATATGACCCAAACCAAAAACCACCTTCTTCTGAAATGATGAAGGGAATGGTGTTCATGATTATTGGAAATTTTCTGATGGCTTATGTTTTTGCTCACAACATGGCTGCATGGACTTTTGTGCCGGGCGCTGCAGAAATGTCGGCAATGCAAAATGCTGGTATGGCAGCAGTGTTTACCTGGATGGGTTTTTATTTTCCAGGCGACCTTGGTTCAACGGTATGGGAAAAAAAATCATGGACCTTGTTCTGTATTAATACCGGATACCATTTAGTGTCGCTGTTTCTTGTTGCTATGATTCTTGCTTATATGGTTTGAGCAATTGACTTAATTTGATTTTTAAAGGGAGAAGCGGAGAAAATTTTCTCCGCTTCTTTTTTGTGAACTCGCTTCTTAAATAAATTTTCGGTAGAAATTATTTATTTACCAATGGTTTTATTCTTGAGCCAATTAATTCTATGGCATGCATAAGTTTTTCATGCGGCACTTCAGCGGTATCCATTTGAAAGGTGAATCGTGTTATTCCGCCAAGCGCTTCGGAGTGACGGAGAATTTTTTCTGCTACTTCTTCAGCACTACCAACGAGCAATGCACCTCGTGGCCCCATCTGTGCATTGAATCTTTCTTTAGTCATTGGCGGCCAGCCTCGTTCTTTCCCAACTTTGGTCATTGATGCGGCATAGCCGGGATAAAAATCTGCGATTGCTTCTTCGGTTGTATCGGCAACATAACCGAGTGAGTGCACACCAACTTTTAATTGTTCTGGTGAATATCCTGCTCGCTTTCCTGCTTCGCGATACAAATCAACATGCGGACGAAAGTGATGTGTTTCGCCACCAATGATTGCAACCATCAATGGCAAACCAAGTGAACCGGTGCGAATAAAAGATTCGGGAGTGCCACCAACACCAATCCATATCGGAAGTTTTTCTTGCAGCGGTCGCGGATAAACAGGTTGATTGCGGAGTGGTGGACGAAATTTTCCTGACCATGTAATGAATTCACTCTCACGGATTTTCAGTAAGAGATTTATTTTTTCATCGAACAGTTCATCATAATCTTCGAGGTTGTAACCGAATAGTGGAAATGCTTCAATGAACGAACCGCGCCCTGCCACCATTTCTGCGCGGCCATTGGAAATTAAATCGAGCGTAGCAAAATTCTGAAACACCCGAACCGGATCGGCAGCGCTTAAAACCGTTACTGCACTCGTGAGTCGAATATTTTTTGTGCGTGCCGCAGCAGCGGCAAGAATTAGAGTAGGTGCTGAATCCAAAAAGTTTTTTCGGTGATGTTCGCCAATTCCAAAAATATCCAAACCACAATTATCAGCATGTTCTATTCGTGCGAGTAATTGTGAAATCGCATTGGCATCGCTCATCGCTCTCTCTTCATTGCCACTCATCATTGCGGCGAAACTGTCAACTCCTATTTCCATTTTATTTTTTCAGTAATGCCATTTGCCCGTTGTGATATGCAAGATGATTGGTGCGACTGATGATGACATTCAGCTTATTTCGGTGTGGTTCTTTTGCAAAATCTTCGGCAGAAACAGATGTGTGTTTTTGAAACCAATCATCTGCTTGTTGTTGGTTGAAGAGTTCAGCCAATATTGAATTAATATTTTTCCAATGCTCGCGCAATTCATTTACCGACGGAATTTCTGCCACTGTTTTATCCGCCTCTTTTAAAAAAGTATCGTTCAGTTCGGGATGCATTTGTTGGCCCATGTTCAGCAGCGGCATCATCTTGTCGTTCACGGCGGCGAGGTGACCGAGTAAATAAATTCCGCGATTGCGCCCGGGTGCAACTTCATTCATTAATTGTTCATCAGTGAGCGCAACAAGCAATGCTTCTGTTTCTTTCAGTTTAGCATTCCATGAATCGAGCACCATTTTTACTAATAGTTGATTGTTCATTTTTTTATTTTTATTTTGAATTTGTTTGGCAATGATAAAACTTTATACAACGCATGGTCTCCGGATTAAACTTTAGAATTTTCAAAATGTTATCGGTAATATTTTTTGTACTTAAACAGAATATAGTTTTCAGGGCAATTCAAAATTCATTCCTTCGGCAGCTAATTCATATTTAAAAGTATAGTTGTTGTTGTTTTTCAATTCATCAAAAAATTGGTTGAGTTGATCATCAGAATGATGGGGGTCATGATGAGCAAGCAAAAGGTGCTTGACTTCTGCTAATGCAGCAAACTTAATTGCATCGTCCATACTGCTGTGTCCCCATCCGAATTTATTTAAATATTGTTGCTTAGTATATTGTGCATCGTGTAAAAGCAAGTCGGCATTTAATGCCAAATCAAAACCTGATATCCATTTTTTATCTGATAAAAATTCTGTTGAACCCAGAACCGGTTCGTGATCGGGAAGATATGTAAAAACAGAACGACGATTGCTAACGCGAAATCCGACTGTGGTTCCGGGATGAATTATGTATCGCGATTCAATAATGAACGGACCGATTTCAAACGAACTGTTTTCAATGTCATGCATAGTGAGTTTACAAGGAAGGTCGCGAAGCGATACCGGAAACAATGGAGGCGACAAATACCTGCTGAGTCGCGAATGCAAACTGCTGCTTTTACTTTTTGGCCCCCAGATGTGTACATGCATATCTGGATCAAAAAACGGATTGAAAAATCCGAGCCCCTGAATATGATCAAGATGAAGATGAGTAAGCAGTATGTCAATTCTTTTAATAGCAGTGTTGTTGTGCAGATTAAATTTTTGCATGCCCGAACCACCATCGAGTACGAGCAGGCAATCGCCTTCTGATACTACAACACACGAAGTGTTGCCACCATAAATTGCGGTGTCGGCACCGGTAGTTGGAATGGATCCGCGAACGCCTCTCAAAGAAATTTTCATAAGTCTCTTGCTTCCCAGAAAATGGCAACTGCTCCAACAAAATCGCCGGCCCGTCCGATAATGGGATACGAGGTAACAGAAATTCGTTCTGATTTTCCGGTCAGGCTTTCAATCCAAAAAGTTTTATGATAAGGATATTGGTCGCGCAGTGTTCTGACAAGCGGCAGGTTTTCGGGAAGTAATAAATTTCCTTCATCATCTTTCTACTTAAATATGGTGCCCCATGTTTCCACTTTCATTTCTCCGGTTTCTTCAAATCGTGAACCCAGAATTTTTTCAGCGGGTTCGTTGTAAAAAATAAGATTCCCTACTGTGTCGGTAATAAAAACCGGCACCGAAAGACAATCGGCCAATTGACGATTCAAGATAATTTCTATTCCATATGCAGCCATAAAAAAGATTTTTGAGGATACTATTTCTGCTTAAAAGTAAAATAAAAAATAGAGCAGCGAAGAATTATTTCATTTCAAATTATGAATGATACACACGCGAAGAAATAATTTTTCCGTTTTTTATTTTAAGCACCTCACCCACTCTTAAATCTTCTTCCTCGGGTGTGCGTCGCGTATATTCCATAAACACACGCTCATCATTTGCCGTGAGCTGAATGATTTCATAATTCAATTTCGGCAGTCGCTGAAATGCATCTGTCCACCAATTTCGCAAAGCTTGCTTGCCTTTTATTAATCCGTTTGTTTCGGGTTGATGAACTTTCAATTTCGGACTGTAGTGTTCTGCATTTTCATCATACAATGCAAGCAGCATTTCAATGTCATGTTTGTTAAATGCATTGAACCATTCTTGTGCAATCATTTTCAAGTCATTCATGCTTCAATATTTATTCTCAGAGGAAAATAGAAAAAGCAATCATCAGAATGGTGACGAACAACAAGCTTAATGAAACTATAAAAAATCTTATCGCCCACTGCTCATATCGTTCACTCAATTTTTCTTTTGCTGAGTACATTGACAGAAATGAAAGCAAGCAACTCATTCCCAAAAAAACAGAAATCACTCCTGTAACTTCATCAATTACCGATTCAACATTAAATCCTGAAAATTTAAAAGTGGTTAGTACTACTAAACAAAATCCAAGAAGATTGGATGATGTACCTAATATGTTTGCTGATTTTTCGGTTGTCATAATTTTATTTTTTCTTATCTGCCGCTTTTTTTATCAGGGTGTTTAACACTGTTGCATCAACATCGGTCAGTTTATTTATATACAAACATCCCTTTCCGGTTTTATGTTTTCCTAGTTTTTTCAACTGCTCTAGTTGTTTTTCGGAACCAATTAATCCGTAAAGGGTGATCGACTGTTTGCGAGGCGAAAAACCGATCTTAAACCAATCGAGCTCGCGACCACTTTCGTATTTCAACGACACATTTCCAAAGCCAATAATTGCAGCGCCCCACATTTTTGGTTTTTCGCCGGTTGCTTGTTGCATCATTTTTACAATGGCGAAACTATCAGTGCGTTGTTGTTCATCTTTTACCGAATTCAAAAAATCTTCGACGCTCGATTCTGTTTTCTGTGTTTTTAAAATCGCTTTTGCCATGATTGAAAATATTTTATTCGTGCTTCAAAGAAATTCCATATACAAACCAGAAAAGCCAAATAATAACTGTTACTGCCGCAATGGTGAGAGGAAACCAAATTGAAATGAAGGCGCAAACGAGGTAAAGCGCGCAAGCAAAAAAACCGAAAAATTTATTTTGGCGTAACATTTTTTTAGCATGTTCGCTTTTTGCTAAGTTATTTTTCAGGGCCGATACACTAATGAGTACCCAGCTAATTGCACCAAGCGCTAAGGTTACATTGTAAAGAATTAAAGCCGGAGAAGGGTGGTTAGTGAAAATATATTCACCAATCAACGCAGTCGGGAAAGGAATGAACACAACGGTGAGCAGTAATAAAGCATTTGCATAAATAAAGGAGGTGCTTGTTTTATGAACCAGCAACATCGTTTGATGATGATTGACCCATGTAATGAGAATGACAAAGAAGCTTAAAAGAAAAGCGCAAACAGAAGGAAGCATTTCATAAAGCACCTTCCAGAAATCCTGAGTGCCGTGAATCTCCTTGTCAGAAGGAATTTTAATATCAATAATCAGCAGCGTGAGTGCAATGGCAAACACACCATCACAAAATGTTTCGAGGCGGGAGTTGGGATTTGATTCGGACATTATTCAGCTATTTCTTATTGTTATTATTGTTATCTCTTTTTTAAAAAGTGACCCGCAAAAACAAGTAGGGCCAGAGTAAATGAAATATAGGTATGAACATAAGCAAGCGGGATAGCCGCTAATATCACAATAATTCCTAGTACAGAATAAATTCCGGCTGACTTGTTATCAATCCAGAATTGCTGGTCAACTAAATTCTTTTTCATTGCATAGGTATAGAGAGAGCCAAAAAGCAAATTCGTGAAAAAATAATTAGCCATGAGTAATGCCACAGCAAATGAATCATCGTAATGTTCGCCTGAATATGCTGTGGTGAAAGGTGCAAATGATACAGATAGTATGAACAGCATGTTCAGTAAAATGAATCGCTTGCTGATATGACTAATGTTCAAAAACAGAAGGTGAAAGTCTAACCAAAAGCCAACAATCAACAGGAATGATGCGATGTAAGAAACAAAAACAGGAAGCAACGAGGCAACCTGCTTAACAGTAGAAAGTGATTGATGTTCCTCATTATCAGGCACACGGATTTCAAGAACAAGAATCGTTAGCAGTATCGCAATGATTGCATCAATAAAAGCTTCGAATCGTTTCTTATCGTAGTTGTAATTAACCGCCATTTATTTTTTAAGAATTTGAAACTTCATTTTAAAGAAGTGAATTCCAGTCGTCTAAGGTCATTTGAAATTTCATCTTTTGTTTTCAGGCATTTCGGCTCAAAAAAAATCATTGCAAAACAATTTTTTTCCGTACCTGTTTGTCTTTAAAATTTATTAGAGCAAAATAAATTCCGGGGGCAAGTTCATTCAAATCAATTTCAGAATTTCTTTTGAAGCGATTGTCTGCAAAAACTGTTTCACCAAGTGCATTGAATATTTTCATCGGTACTGTCTGCACATCCGCAAAATCAAAAGTGAATTTTCCAGCAGTTGGATTCGGCAAAACAGAAACAGGATCATCATTATTTATTTCATCTATTGCACTTGGTACCGACCATCCGGCAATGTAATTGGTTAGAATTCCGTCTGCATGCTCAAAGTATCCGCTTGCATAAATTTTTCCGTTAAAAACACAAAAGTCATCCACTTCTTCATCCATACCTGAACCGCATACAGCCCATGAATTGCCATTCCATCTGCCAACAAAGTTGATGTCGGTGCCATCATATGCCTCATCAAAAAATCCGCCCACATAAAGTTCGCCATTATAAACTTCCAAATCATAAACCCAATCGTTAACACCATTGTTGCAACCATTCCATACAACCCCGTCCCAATAACCGACATAGTTGACACTGTCGAAATCAAAATCGCCACCTGCATACAAGCTTCCATTATAGACTTCGAGTGTTGAAACTTCACCGTTCAACTCATCGTTGCCGAGGGAATCCCAATCTGCGCCATTCCATTTTGCAATATAATACATGGTGTCTTGCCCTGATCGAATAAAATTACCTCCGGCATATAGTTCATTGTTGTAAACCGCAAAAGCCTCGACCGGCCCATCGAAACCATCATGCATATTGCTCCAGGTAGTGCCGTCCCATTTCGCAATTTTTTTAGCGCTTACACCTCCTGCATTAGAAAAATTTCCTCCTACAATTAAATCACCATTGAATATTGTCATGCTATAAATACCTCCATCCAATCCGCTGCTGAGTGAATCCCACGAAGAACCATTCCACATGGCAATACGGGTTGCAGGGAATCCATCTATTGCTGTGAAGCCACCTGAAACAACCAGGTTGCCATTATATACTATCATCTCAGCGATTCCGCTAACATCAGGACCACTACCCCCGAATGCAGACCAATTGGTTTCATTCCATTTTGCAAGGCAGGTGATAGGAATGCCGCCGGCACTATCAACATTGCTCACATATAATTCGTTGTTGTAAACTACCATGTCGTATGGCTGTGAGTCGAATCCTGAACCACACGCACTCCATTGTGCCTTGGAATTAGTTGTTGCAAGCACAGAAATAAAAACGATGAGGAGTAAATGTTTAAGCATAAAAAATTTTTGTTGTTGTAAATATAAAAGTCATTTCAAAACAAATTCAACTGCACCATTTCTTTTTTCACTACCAGTGGAATAACCTCGCTTTTTAATTGATGTGTGATTTCATAAACTGCTGATTCTTCATCGCGGGATGCAATAACAATTTTTACATCGCCTGCATGTTTTAAAAACAACTCATGCACCAACCCCGGATGATTATTATTTTTTGAAAGATGCGCGAGCAACAGGTGACTCATGTACTTCGGTTTGTGCCTGATAAAAAGTTCGAGCGCTTGTGTGTTCGATATATGTCCGTTGCCTCCACTGATTCTATTCTTTAATCGCTGCGGATAGCTGCCTTCACTCAACATTTTTTCATCGTAATTGCTTTCCAAAAAACATGCGTGACACTGTTTGAAATAATGAATCACCCGTTTGCATGCAATGCCAAGATCAGTTATCACACCTGCTTTAATGCCTTTGTGTTCCACCACAAAACTTACAGGGTCTTGTGCATCATGATGTTTATCGAATGGTGTTACCGTCAGATTCCCGATGGTTGTTTTTTCGTTGCAGTTGAAATTATGTACGAATGCTCTGTCGAGGTGAATGCCTGAATGTTTGTAGGTGCGCGGTTTTATATAAACTGGTAAATAATATTTTTTGCTTAGTTGTGCCGCACCGCGAATGTGATCGATATGTTCGTGCGAAATAAAAATGGCCTTCACATTTTCAATCGGCAGTTGCAAGCGATTCATGCGCAGCTCAATTTCTTTGCATGATATTCCAACATCAATCAACACAGCCTCGGTCTTGTTGCCGACATAGTAGCAATTTCCGTTGCTTCCGGAGTTGAGCGAGTTGATGTAGAGTGACATGTAGCAAAGAAGAGAAAATTATTTCTCATTTTGTTTATGTCTTGTACCCGGAATTTTTAACTGCTTATAATAAAACTCCGCTCGCTGAATGCCGGCAGTGATGGTTCGCCTTCATAAAAATATTTTATTTCATCAACGGTGTCCATCAAACCCAAACTATAAAGCACGGGAACATAATGGTCGGGTGTTGGTGCAGCAAGTTTGCCGAGTTTGTGACTGGTTTCGTAGTTGATGAGGTTGGTGAAATTTCGTTCGTCAATTTGTTTTTTCAACCACACATCGTATTCAGCCTCCCATCCATAAGGATTCATAT
>CAMDOA010000028.1 GCA_945903305.1 Chitinophaga pinensis | reverse complement strand
CAATTTTTTCGTTATCTGAAATCATGAAGCAACTACTTTTATTTCTACTACTCCTCTTCCCTATAATTTCAATGGCGCAAACGGAAGTGCAGGATGCTAACCTTGCACAGTATTATTACGGGCAGGGAGATTTTGATAAGGCGCTGGTGCTTTACGAAAAACTATACAGCAAGTATGCTGATAACCGGAATTATTATCAGGGGTATTATAACACGCTGGTGGCGCAAAAAAATTATGATGATGCGGTGAAAGTGGTGAAGAAACAATTGAAGCGGTATCCGAAAAATGCGGGATTCTACATTGACCTCGGACAGGTTTATCAGTTGAACGGTGATGAGAAAAATGCACTGGCACAATTTAACAGCGCCATTGATAATCTGGCGCCTGATGCCGGTGAGGTGCTTGTGCTGGCTACTTTGTTTTTGAATTCGGGTATGTATGATATGGCCATTGCCACTTACGAGAAGGGCAGAAAATTATTGAACAGTAATGCGTTTTTCAGTTATGAACTGGCAGCGGTTTATATGAAGAAGGGCGATGTGGCCGGCACGGTGAATGCATACTTAGATATTCTGGATAACAATGAAAATAACATGAGTAATGTGCAGGGATTTTTGCAAGGCTTATTGGAAGAACAAGTTTATGTAACCGAATTGCAGACACAACTATACCGGCGCATTCAGAAAAATGCGGACAGTAATGTGTATCCGGAAATGTTGTTGTGGATGTTTGTGCAGCGCAAAGATTTTGATGGCGCATTGGTGCAGGCAAGGGCATTGGACAAAAGAAACCGCGAGCAGGGCGCGCGGGTTTTTCAATTGGGGCAGTCGGCTTTTGCCGAAGGTTTTTATGATGCATCAGCAAAATGTTATGAATATATTATTGCTGAGTATGGAACGCAGGGTGGTTACTACATGGCCGCGAAAACCAATTTGCTGCAAACGCTGAAAACAAAAATTACTGTAGCGAATAATTATACTGAACAGGATTTGAATACGCTTCGCAGCGGTTACGAAGTTTATTTAAATGAATTCGGCAGAGGGCTTGGAACAATTGGTACGCAACGGGAACTGGCAAATTTGTATGCGCGCTATTTTCATAATCTTGATTCGGCCATCGCAATTTTGAACAGCACCATTAAGCTTCGCACAAACGACAGTAAACCTATTGCGCGGTGCAAACTGGATTTGGGCGATTATTTTTTAATGGATAATGAAGTTTGGGATGCCATGCTGATGTATGGTCAGGTGGATAAGGATTACAAGGATGATGAGTTGGGAGAGGAGGCGCGGTTTCTGAATTCGAAGGTGAGTTACTACACCGGTGATTTTGATTGGGCAAAAGCGCAATTGGATGTGTTGAAGGGTTCAACTTCGGAATTAATTTCGAATGATGCCATTGCGCTTTCGGTTTTCATTCAAGATAATACCGGCCTTGATACTTCGTATGATGCGATGGGTTTTTATGCGCGTGCCGACTTGCTGATTTATCAGAATAGAAATCCGGAAGCCATTACTGCTCTTGATTCACTGGCAGCAAGGTTTCCGGAGACATCGTTGCTTGATGATATTTTGTTTGCGAAGGCGCGCATTTATTTACAGCAGCGGAATTTTGAAAAATCGGCTGAGATGTTTCAGTTGCTTGGCGATAATTATTCGACCGATTTGCTGGGCGATGATGCCATTTTTCAGTTAGCCGAATTGCAGGAAAAATATTTGAATAATAAAACCGTGGCGATGGAATTGTATAAAGAAATTATGACCAAGTATCCCGGAAGCATTTATGTGATTGAGGCGCGGAAGCGGTTCAGGGATTTGAGAGGAGATAATTTGAATTAGTTGGAGGTTGAAGTTAGACGAATTTAAGCCACAGATTTCCAGCTTAAACTTTCGTGGCAATCAGTAAAAATTTATTTGGATTGACACAGACCAAGGAAAATCTGCGACGGTGTAGTGCCATATTTTTAAAAACAAGAAAATTAAATAGCATATACATGCAATCAGTCAAAATAATTTTCAACTTGTTTTGTTTAGCTGCAATTTTACTTTCGTCATACACTGAAACTAATTCCATGAAAACTTACCGAATGCTCAACCTCGGCGACTCTTACACAATAGGTGAAGCAGTTCCGTCAGCAGAAAATTTTCCGTACCAGTTACAAGCGTTGTTAAAAAAATCCGGAATAGAAATTTCTAATCCCGAAATTATTGCAACAACCGGCTGGACTACTGATGAACTGATGAAAGGAATAAATGAAAATCCTCCATCACCACCTTACGATTTAGTGACATTGCTGATTGGCGTAAACAATCAATACCGCGAAAAATCTATTGACGAATACCGAAAAGAATTTCGTGAATTGCTCAATCTCGCAATAAAATATGCAAACAACAAACCCGCTCATGTAATTGTGATTTCCATTCCGGATTGGGGAGTAATGCCTTTCGCCGAAGGAAGAGACCGGAAAAAAATTGCTGATGAGATTGATGCCTTCAACAAAGTGAATGAAGAAGAAGCAAAAATTTCCGGATGCCCTTACTGTAACATCACTTCCATAAGCAGAAATGCAACAACAGATTTATCACTCGCGGCTTCAGATGGTTTGCATCCATCAGCAAAGCAGTATGGATTATGGATAGAGAAAATATTTCCACTCGCAAAGAAAATTTTATCTGAATAATTATTTGAGTCAACACCACTTTCACAGATTATTTTTCGCCATAAATTAATTTTATGAGTACGGTATTTATCACAGGCGCAACATCAGGTTTTGGAGAAGCAATTGCCAAACGATTTGCATCAGAAGGGCATCGTGTAATTATTACAGGAAGAAGAAAAGAAAAATTGGCGGCAGTCAGCAAGAATATTCAAGACGAATTCAAATCTGAAGTACTGACTTTATGTTTCGATGTGCGAAAGAAAAATGAAGTAAAAAGTGCCATTGATTCTTTAAGCAATGAATGGAAAAACATTGATGTGCTCGTGAATAATGCCGGCGGAGCGCATGGTTTCGGAACAATTGAAGACGGCGAACTCGAAGACTGGGATGCTATGATTGATACCAATGTGAAAGGATTGCTTTATGTAACAAAAGCGGTTTTGCCATTGATGAAGCAAAGCACGAATCCATATATTTTTAACATCGGCTCCACTGCCGGAAAATATGTGTATGAAAAAGGCAATGTGTATTGCGCCACCAAGTTCGCGGTGGATGCTCTCACACAAGCCATGCGGATTGATTTACTGAAAAAGAAAATCCGTGTCACCGCCATTCATCCCGGTGCAGCGGAAACAGAATTTTCCGAAGTTCGTTTTAAAGGTGATAAGGAGAAAGCGAAAAGTGTTTACAAGGGATACATACCACTGAATGCAAATGATATTGCTGATGTAATCAGCTATTGCTTTAATACACCGATGCATGTAAACATTAACGAACTGTTGATTGTACCCGCCGCACAGGCAAGTCCGTTTTATTTTAACAAGGAATGAAAAAAGGACTGTTACACCTCGTTCTTTTTTTTTCAATATTCATTGTCACAATGAGTTTATCGAAGTGCGTTGCACAAACCATTTCGTTGCAAACACTTGGCTCTCTTCAACCATTTTGCAATGAAACTTCCGGACTCGAACAAACAGATTCGACTTCCATTTGGACTCACAACGACAGTGGAGGAAAACCAAGGCTCTATCATTATTTGTTAAACGGACAGTTGATTGATTCAACTGTTATTGCAGGAGCATCAAATGTTGATTGGGAAGATTTGGCCAACGACCACAATGGCACTTTGTTCATTGGTGATTTCGGAAATAATTTTTGTACCAGAACCAATCTCCGGATTTATCGTGTATCAACTTATGCGCTTGCATCGGGAACCGATACCGTCTTTGCAGATACGATTTCATTTTCTTATCCCGACCAAAATGCTTTTCCTCCATCGGGCGCCAATCTGAATTTCGATTGCGAGGCCATGATTCATTCAGGTGATTCGTTGTACTTGTTTTCAAAAAATATTTCGTCGAGCAGCACGGGCTACACAAAGTGTTATCGCTTGCCTGCCGTTCCCGGAAATTATGTGGCTGAGTTGATTGATAGTTTTTACACCAATCAGCAAGTAACCTCGGCAGATATTTCTGAAACAGACTCCACTTTTATTTTGTTGGCCTATCAGTCGGTTTATATTTTCAGAAACTATTCGCAGAATCATTTTTTTTCAGTTACACCCGAACATTATGCATTTACATCGCTTACGCAGAAGGAATCGGTTTTGCTTAAAAATAAAAATCAGTTTTACCTCAGCGACGAACGATTTTTCGGAACAGGCGGCAATCTTTATCTTGCAGATATAATTTCTGGAACAGAAAACCCGGAAACGAGAGAAAATAATTTCTTAATTTATCCAAATCCATGCTCTTCTCATTTTGCAATTTCCGGTGAGAATATGTTTGGCTATGCAATATCAATCTTCGATGTTTTCGGAAAAGAAGTTTATCAAGCCGAAGTAATTCAACCATCAAAAATTATAAATGTAGAATTGCTTGCAGCCGGAATTTATTTTCTGAAAATTAATTTTGGTAAAATAACAGAATGGAAGAAGATTGTTATCAGGCGGTAATTTTTTATTCTCTTATCACCACTTCCTTCACTTCATTTTTTACAGCAGGAATTGATTGCAGGTATTTGTAAACTGCTTTCAAATCATCATCAGAATAATTCTGAAACATTTCCCATGGCATAATACTTTCCTTCACAGTTCTACCTTGCTTAAACCGATTTTTGAAAAGTTCAAAACTCCAGTCATACATTTTTCCGGTTTCAGGATCCGGAGTCAGGTTTGGTGATAAAACCCACACTCCGGGCTCTTCTGTAACACTTGGAGTTTTTCCACCGCCACCGAATAACGGACCGATTAACTCCCCTGTAATCTCATCCATTTTTGTATGGCATGACACACAACCGGAAACCGCGTGAGCTAAATATTTTCCATAAGCTACTGAGGTATCAGCTTCAATTGGCTTGGTAAATTCTCCGGTTGGCATAAATGGTTTCATAAAAAATAAAATGACTCCCTTCATCAGGAAACCGATTTCGTTTTCGGGTATTTGTTTTTTAACCGGTGCAACCGAACGCAGGTAAGAAACAATAGCAGTTAAATCCTGATCATTCAAATCACCATACATCATAAAGGGCATAATGGCTTCATCATTTGGTTTTACACCGTACCGGATGATCCGTGCAAGTTCTTTATCGGTGTATTTACCAATTCCTGTTTCGTTATCAGGTGTGAGGTTTCGCGCATAAGCAACAGCTCCGGGAAAATTGAATGGCATGCCACCGGTAAGTGGAGGCATATCGCCGGGTTTGTAGTCGTTAAAACTTTCTCTTGTGAACGCATGGCACTCAGCACAATGTGCTGTGGCATACACCAGGTATTTTCCGTGAGCGATTACTGCGCTGTCGTTGTTGGCTGCGATTTCAGGATACGGAACTTTGTATTTAGCAGGGTACATAAAATAAACTGCTGCGCAAATTCCAAGCACGAGAAGAACAAGTACAATTCCTGTCCATTTAAGAATTTTCAGTAATCGTTTCATATAGATTTTTGTTTTGGGCAAGAAAAATAAAGAAAATTTTTTCCGAATTCAATTCTTCGGCGTATAAGATTTGACAGCTTTTTAAAAGTTGTCAAATCAGTAAAATGCCTTCTTCAAACTATCAACTGTCTTTTCTTTCCCACAACCTTTCAACACCTCTTTCATTCGCGGCATTCTCTATTACATTTGTCGCCTGAGATGAAAGGAAAAATTAATTATCACTCAGTCGAAAATATTTTATCACGACTGCTTTTCATTTTCAAATCTTCAAATCTTCAAATTTCCAAATCAAGAAACTGTGCCTAAAGACAACAGCATAAAATCAGTCCTCATCATTGGCAGCGGTCCCATCATCATCGGGCAGGCATGTGAGTTCGATTACTCCGGAACGCAGGCATCACGCTCGTTGCGCGAAGAAGGAATTGAAGTGTCGCTCATCAATTCGAATCCGGCAACCATCATGACTGACCCTGTGACGGCAGATCATATTTACCTGTTGCCGCTCACACCGGAAAGCATAATTCAGATTCTCGAAGAACGACAAATTGATGCGGTGCTTCCGACTATGGGCGGACAAACTGCTCTCAATCTTTGCAAGGAAGCAGATGAAATGGGCATCTGGAAAAAATATAATGTTCGGTTGATTGGTGTGGACATTGAAGGAATTGAGCGCGCAGAAAACCGCGAAGTGTTTCGTCGTCTCATGGGAGAAATCGGTGTGCCCGTTGCTCCTTCAAGAGTGGCGAACTCGATGTTGGAAGGAAAAGAGATTGCACAAGAGATTGGGTTTCCATTAGTGATTCGTCCGTCTTATACACTCGGTGGAAGCGGCGGAGGCTTCGTGCACAAGCGCGAAGAATTTGATGCTGCTCTCGAGCGTGGATTGAAGGCATCTCCCACTCACGAAGTGTTGGTAGAGAAAGCTGTTCTTGGTTGGAAAGAATTTGAACTGGAATTATTGCGCGACAGCGCCGACAATGTGTGCATCATTTGCACAGTAGAAAATTTCGACCCGATGGGTGTGCACACCGGTGATTCCATTACTTGCGCGCCTGCAATGACACTGAGTGATACTGCATATCAGCGTATGCGCGACATGTCCATCAAGATGATGCGCAGCATGGGAAATTTCGCGGGTGGTTGCAATGTGCAATTCGCACTCGACCCTGAAACAGAAGATTTATTGGCAGTGGAAATTAATCCGCGTGTGTCGCGCTCATCAGCGCTTGCATCGAAAGCAACAGGTTATCCGATTGCCAAGATTGCAGCGAAACTCGCGATTGGTTATCGTCTGGATGAATTGCAAAATCAAATTACAAAAACTACTTCAGCATATTTTGAACCCGCGTTGGATTATGTGGTGGTAAAAATTCCGCGATGGAATTTCGATAAGTTTCCCGGTTGCGATGAAACACTCGGACTGCAAATGAAATCGGTTGGAGAAGTGATGAGCATCGGCAGAACTTTTATTGAAGCATTGCAGAAAGCTTGTCAGAGTCTGGAGAATGATTCGATTGGTTTGGGCGCAGATGGAAAATTATACAGCAAAAAATCAGAAGAAGTTTTAGACCGCATTCAACATCCGAGTTGGGACAGATTGTTCAGAATAAAAGATGCGCTCACACTCGGTGTATCAGTAAAAACAATTCAGAAACTCACGCTCATTGACCCGTGGTTTCTCGACCAGATAAATCAGTTGGTGAAAACAGAAACTGAATTGCGCAAGTACAATTTGCAGAATGTTCCGAAAGAAGTTTTACTCGAAGCAAAGCAGATGGGATACTCCGATTCGCAACTTGCATTTCTGTTTACGAATTGCACCGACGAAGATGTGTATGCAAAAAGAAAAGAGTTCGACATTCGCCGCACTTACAAATTGGTTGATACCTGCGCTGCAGAATTTGAAGCGCGCACTCCATATTATTATTCATGTTTTGAGAGTGAGAATGAAAGTGTGGTCAGCAAAAAGAAAAAAATTATTGTATTGGGTTCAGGGCCAAATCGAATCGGGCAGGGAATTGAATTTGATTATTGTTGTGTGCACGGATTGATTGCCATTCGCGAGTGTGGTTACGAAGCCATCATGGTCAATTGTAATCCCGAAACTGTTTCAACTGATTTCGACATTGCTGATAAATTGTATTTCGAACCGGTGTACTGGGAACACCTGATTGAAATTATTGAGTTGGAAAAACCCGAAGGTGTGATTGTGCAACTCGGCGGACAAACTGCATTGAAACTCGCGAAGCGCCTTCACGCAAACGGAATAAAAATTATCGGAACCAGTTTCGAGAACATGGACATCGCTGAAGACCGCGGCGCGTTTTCTGATTTGCTGAAAGAGTTGGGAATTCCATATCCCGAATACGGAGTGGCAATGTCGGTTGACGATGCTGTTGAAGTGGCGCATCGGGTGGGTTATCCGGTGCTTGTTCGGCCGAGTTATGTGCTCGGCGGTCAGCGTATGCGCATTGTAATAAATGATGAAGAATTGGAAACCGCAGTGCTGAAATTGATGAAGCACATGCCGGGAAATAAAATTCTGATTGACCACTTCCTCGACCGTGCTGAAGAAGCAGAGATAGATGCAATCAGTGATGGCGATGAAGTTCACATAATGGGTGTGATGGAACACATTGAACCTGCAGGCATTCACAGTGGTGATAGCAGTGCGGTGCTACCTTCATTTGATTTACCGTTTGAAGTAGTGAACAGCATGGTAGAGTATGCCGGAAAAATTGCTCGAGCCATAAAAATTATCGGACTCATCAATATTCAGTTCGCCATTAAAAAAGGAAAAGTTTATGTGATAGAAGCGAACCCTCGTTCATCGCGAACAACTCCTTTCATTGCAAAGGCATACCAGATTCCATATTTAAACATTGCAACCAAGGTAATGATTGGTGCGAAAAAAATTAAAGACTTTAAGTACGACCGCAAACTCACCGGCTACGCCATTAAGGAGCCTGTTTTCTCATTCGATAAATTTCCGAATGTAAATAAAGAACTCGGCCCCGAAATGAAATCAACCGGCGAATCCATCCGCTTTATAAAAGATTTATACGACCCAATCTTCCGACAGCTTTATAAGGAGAAGAGTATGTACTTGAGCCGGTAGTAAATTGGATGTCAGATATTGGAAGTAAAAAATTGAAACTCATCTTCAAATTTTCAAATCCCCAAATGCGAAGCATTCATTAGTTCAATTAAAAACAAAAAGTGGTTGCGAACTAAATCTCGAAATTGATTTTTTAATTTCTGCTATCACTTCCCTAATGTTTTTTCTTAGAAACCGTATTCAGGAAATTGTGGTCGGTCTGGTGCACGAGGTCAACACTGAAGGAGCACTTGCGCACTGCAATCTGAATTGAATTGTTGCTGGTATCGTAGCTTGAGTCGAGCGTATACAGAAAATTATTGCAGCAATATTTTTCTTGTGAATGGAATTTTTACCGGATTATTGTTTGCTGAATGAAGCAGTTGAAGAATAACCGGTAACCAAATCATGCAGGCAAAAGAGATAAATGCCCGGAGAAAGAAAATTAATATCAATTTTCTCTTCAGTCATTCCCGGATTGATATGAATGGTCTTGGAAATAATTTCTTGCCCTAAAGAGTTTAAAATAATAACACGGATATTTTTTTCTTTTATTGAAATAAATTGTGCTGTCAATAGGCTCATTGCCGGATTAGGATAAACATGAATGCTTTCAAATTCCTTTGTCATATTTTCAACTGACGAAAAAAAGCAACCATAAAAATTTCTTTGCAACTTCAAAGATTTATACAAATTCAATCGTCCGCCCGACACAGTTTTATTTAACAAATCCGGAATAGTATCAACACCCTGCAAAAAAAAATTTTTAATATTCAAAGCAGTTTGCGAAGGATTACTCCTTGCAGCATCCATAAAATTTTTGCATTGCAAACTATACATCAAACCAATGGCACCGGCAACATGCGGTGTGGCCATAGATGTTCCGGTAAGTGTATTATATGAATTGCCGGGAATGGTTGATAAAATATCTGTTCCGGGCGCTCCAAGGTCAATGGTATTTAATCCGAAAGCTGCAGAAGAATTTCGGGTATCGTTTGATGTTGTATTGGTGACAGTGACCAAGTAATTACTTGCACATGCTGTAGGAATATCACTTTGCGAATCAATATTGATATTCAAATTAGCAGTTGCTCCTGCGCTTAAAATTCCATACGCGCCAAGAGAATCATACATGGCGCACCAAAGAGGATAAGCAGCCGGCTGTCCGAAGTTTACTCCGAAGGAAGAATTTGTAGCAACCACAAATGCACCGGTACCTATGGAGGTATTATAAGCCGCACGCATATCAAGTGCATATCCGTATGCTTCAATTACAGTAGCTTCATCTCCACCCGAACCTGCAATGGGCATCAGTTGTGTATTCCATCCAATTCCGGTTATTCCAATACCATTGTTTCCTTTTGCAGCAATTGTTCCGGCTGTGTGTGTGCCATGCATGTTTGAAGATATGGTACCTGTACTGTTGTATGCATTCCAACCACGATGGTCATCAATGTAGCCATTTCCATCATCGTCAACTCCATTGCCTGGAACTTCGTTATAATTTCTCCAATAATTTATATCCTGATGATTTAAATCAAATCCACCATCAATATCGGCCACTACAATTGAATCGTTGTAAAAGGTTAATCCGCCGGTTGTAATATTCCAAGCTTCGGGTGCATCAATGTCGGCATCAATAACACCTGATTGACCCGTGTTATTCAAACTCCACATTTGATTAAATTCAGTATCATTTGGCAATGCCCTTTGTTCAACTTTATGGTTTAACTGAATAATGGAAATAAGTGAATTGGTTTGAAGCACCCCAATCATCACCGCTTCATTTGCTTTTGATGTATCAAAAGAAAGCAGATAAATTTTCATTCTACTGCTTAAACATTTTATTACTTCAACTTTGACCTGTTGATTTTGGTTGATAATGAAAGAAGGTTGGAGAGAATTAATTGAAGCTTGAGGTTTCAATTGAATAATGAGATTTCCGCGAACAAAATTTTCTGCGTCAATCTGCGCAAAAGAAAAAAAATAAGACACTATGCAACTAAAAAGGATTAACAGGATTTTCATTTTTTTTATTTATATCAGAACGAATTGGAACAATTAAAATGATATTAGTGATACATAAATTTATCGGCAATTATTTTTTTTCGGTTAAATCCATCCCGCATTCAGGGCAACTGCCTGGTTTATCGCTAGTTACTTCGGGGTGCATGGGGCAGGTGTAAGCAACTTTAACCGAATCGGTAGAATTGGTTTTGGTTTCAGTGGTGCTTGTTGTTCCATTGCACGATGCAATAAAAAACACAACAATCAATATTGCTGAAAAGGTGAGGAAGGATTTTTTCATAACACAATTATTTATTTTGGTGAACAATGAATTTGATTGGCGCAGGTTGGTAATAATAAGCAACAGGTTGAAGCATGTAAGTGCCCCCAGTCAATCCGCTTACATTTATTTTATTGATTGTACTATTTAACTTAAAGTCTGATTTTAAAATAATTTTTCCTGAAATATCAAGTATGGAATATCCATAGCATCCCGGAATTTTTTTAATATCCAGATTGATGTAATCACCAGCCGGATTTGGATAAACTGTCAATGCTTCATTTTCATTAACAACAGAAATTGAATTTGGAACGGCATAAGTTCCACTCCTGAATTTAACTGTTCCGCTTCCATCATCTTCCCATACGATGTAAATTTTTCCGTTTGCAAGTGCCACATCTGTATTGGTAATATTACTTACATCAACCGTATCAAGCACAGCAGAAAGTCCATTTGTTATGTTTTCGCTGAATCGCAAAAGCAACTGACTTTCGCCATTTACAATTTGTTTCCAAACCACTGCTACAGCATTATCTGAATTTGCAATTCGCGGATAATTCTGTTGGGTTAATCCTGCAATGGTTCCTGTAATTGGTGTGCCTGCGGTGTTTGTCATTGCTGAAACAGATGCTTTGCTGAAATAAACTTTGTTGGTTCCGCCTGCGCCATTCATGTATGTGCTGTAAAGTGTATCGCCGATGAATACTCCATCGGGACCTGATGAAGGACACATCATGAGCATCCAGTTTTCCATGTCGAGCGCCATACCGGAAGGGAAAGTGCTTCCGCCATCGGTAGAAATGCCCGCCCATGTATCGCGGATATTGCTATTGTTATCTCGATACATCATTGCAATATTGTTGCCTGTACAAGTGAGACCGCCCGGGCAACAGTCGCAGACCGATGCACCCATTGCCGAATAACCGCTTGCTTTAACATCTGTAGAAAAAGTATTTCCGAGGTTAGTGGATTTAGCAACTACCCAGCGGGCATCGCCAAATGTTGAATTGAATTTCATATAACCCACAATCGGATTTCCGTTTGCATCCACTGTAACAGTTGGAAAGCGGGAAAGACTATCCGGAAAATTATCAAGCATGACAGGCGCAGAAAAAGACATGCCACCATCCACCGAGCGAGTGATGTAACTTTTGCTTGTTAAATCGCCTTCAGGAGTTTCTTTCATCACCACATAAACAGTATCGCCTTTGGATGCGATTTCGGGACCTTCCCAATTCATGGCAGCGATGGTCATTGAAGTTGGATTCACTTTCATTGGTGTTGTGAAAGCAGTTCCGTTCCATAGTGAGATGTAACAGGATTCATCGCTGCTCTTTCCCCAAATGATTACAGGATTTCCAGCGCCATCTGTAGTGATGCGTGGACGAAGATTCCCCGTTGCAGAAGTATTGACATTCATTCCCATGCCCCATGTGATTCCACTTTGAGCAGAAACGAGCGTGGACAGTGAAATGAAAACAAGAAAAGAGTAAATTGTTTTATTCATTATTATTGGTTTAAATTTATTTGTAATGATGAATGATAAATTTTTGTGGCTCAGGTTTCCAGTAGCATGCCCACGGCTGCAGCAAATAAATTCCATCAGCTAAATCGCTGATGTCAATTTGTTGTTTGAATGAATTTCTCCAAACAGTTTTTATCCATTTTCCATTAATATCATAAATCTCATAAGCATACAATGATTGAAGCGAAGATGGAATTTCAATAGTTAAAACTGTTGAAGAAGGGTTCGGATATACATTCAGTAATAATTTTTCGGAAACAGGTTTAATGTTTTCAGCATATGAATAAGTTCCGCTTTTATATTTCACTGTTCCGCTTGCATTATCCTGCCAGGCAACATGAATTTTTCCGTTGAGCATTACTACATCAGCATTCACAATTTCATTTAATGGTCCTGCTGCTATTGTGTCGAATGGATTATTAAATCCTGAGTGAATATCTGAAGTAAAATAAATTGCAAGCTGGCTTTTTGAACTCACAACTTGTTTCCAAACAATTGCAGCCGCATTGTAATGCGATGCCATGCGCGGATAGTTTTGTTGTGTTAATCCTGTAAACATGCCGGTCAGTTCCATTGCGCCGGCTGATTGTAAATTACTGATTGATGCTTTGCTCCAATAAATTAAATCGTTTGCCGCCGGAGTACTCATAAAAACTGAATAGAGTGTGTCGTCAATAATAATTCCATCGGGACCAGTTGACGGGCACGACATCAGCATCCAGTTATTTTGGTCAATGTTAATTCCTCCTGCAAAAGTATTGGCGCCATCAGTTGAAATTCCGGCCCATGTATCTCTTATGTTATTCAGATTATCGCGATACAACATGGCTACTGTACTGCCATCGCAAACAATGGTGCCGGGACAGCACTCACAATTTTCGCCACCGGAAAAGCCACTTGCTTTTACATCAGCTGAAAAAGTATTTCCGAAATCGGCAGATTTTGAAACCACCCATCTGAAATCTGTATAGCCGGAATTGCATTTCATAAAACCAACAATCGGATTTCCATCGTCATTAGTGGCAATGGTTGGAAAACTTGAAATGCTATCGGCAATATTATCGACCTGCACAGGAGCAGAAAAATTTATTCCACCATCGTAAGAATGCACAATATAAACATGACCGGTTGCTTCGGGGTTTTCTTTAAACACGGCATAAACTGTATCGCCGTGCGATGCAATATCAGATCCTGCCCATGAAATAGAAAATGCCGGAATGGTTGATGGGTTCAGTTGAACGGGCGTTATAAAAGCAGCTCCGCTCAATTTTGAAAACCAAACTTTAGTGGATGATTGTCCCCATAAAATCATTGGATTATTATTTCCATCGATTGCAATGCGCGGATGCAGATTGCCGAATGTGTTTGGAGAAACATCAATGGTATTATTCCAACTGATTTGTGACTGAGCATCTGTTACAAAAAAAATCAATATCAGTGCAGAGAAAATAAATTTATTCATGCTCAATGTTTTTCATTATTAATTTTTAGAAACAATAAATTTTTTAATCGTTGCCTGATTATTATTATTCATCACTTTTAAAAAATAAATTCCATCGGCAAAATTTCTGACATTAATTTTTTGAGAGCTGCTTGCTGCCATGACTCTGAAAATTTCTTTTCCAAGAATATTATTAATAGTAATAGTGCTGCCGTAAAGCTGCATTGCTTCAACTGTTACATTAATTCCGGAAGGATTGGGATAAATTTTTACAGAAGTACTTTGAGTTATTTCAGTTGTAGAAATGTTGAAAGTATCGATTACTAAAAAGCTACCCATCATTCCATCATCTTCGTGATGCAGCAAGTGGCAGTGATACATGTAAGGTGTTATGTTATCAGCGAATGTTTCAAACTTTGTAATAAATTTTACGCTATCGCCCGGCATAACAAGCACTACATCTTTCCATCCATTTTCTGATGGTGATGGAGGAAGCCCGCTTTTTTCAAGAATATTAAATTGAATGTCGTGAATATGAAATGGGTGTGCTATTAATGTTTTGTTTTTCAATGTCCATACTTCTGTGGTGTTGAGGTAAACAATTTCGTTAATGCTATCCATGTGAAAAGTTTGATTGTTCATACCAAAAGGCCCTTCAGCCAAATTGGGTTGATCCATTGGCAATAATCTTAAAGTATCCATTACAATGGTTCTGAAATTAGTTGCGCTGCTGCTATTTATAGGATTATATGGAATTAATGATGAAGCAATTGTGGTAACCGGATTTGCAATTGCAGCAACAATATTTAGTTGCAATAAATTAAAATCAATTCCGTTCAAATAATTTTCTTCATATTCATGAATGGAATCCATTCCCATTCCTACAGTATCGGCACCATAAATTCCGGTTGGTAATTCTGACCCGAAACTTTGCAGAAATATTGATTGTGACAGCATGCCTGAAAAATCAATAAGTATTTCAACCCGCTCACCTGGACTTAATTTTAATCGTGAAAGCGAAATACTTGAATCTAATAATCCACCATCAGTGGCTATCTGATAAAAATTTTGTCCGTTGCTTAATCCAAAATTATAAGATCGTAAACTGCTTCCATTTAATAAACGAAACCGAACTACTTGTTCCGGCACATTTAAAAATGGGTTCAAAGTTCCATTTACAAACAAGGCAGTATCCATATCAGTGGCAATGGCAATTTGCTGCAAAACATCAAACGATTTACTCTGCACAATGATTGGAAAATCGTCAGCGCCATAAGTTCGTGGAAGATTTATTAGTGCTTCAGCAGCATCTTTTACAATAAATAAACCTGCTAATCCTTTTGAAACCTGTTGTTCGGTTTTTCCTTCGCCATGCGGATGGTACCAAAAAGTTGCGGCATTGTTCCTTACTTTAAATGTCGGGCTCCAGGTAGTTGATGCATTTATTATTTGATGCGGACCACCATCATTCATAGCTGCAACATGCAGCCCATGCCAGTGCATAGTGGTTGCTACAGGTAAATTATTTATAACATTTAAAGTGATACTATCTCCTTTGTTTACTATTAAAGTTGGCGACATCCATGCTCCGTTAATTCCATAAGTAGGTGTTGTTGTTCCGATATAAAATGTTTGTGTGCCGGTTTGAACATTCAAATTAAAAGTAGTTCCGGTTAATACAGGCGGAATGAAAAGTTGATTTTGAGCTGATACAAAAACAGTAGCTGTAAAAATTACAGCTACTGTTAAAAATAATTTTTTGAAAAATAAAATCATGGTTAATGTGCAACGGTTAACTTTTGAGTAGAAATTTTTCCATTCACATTTAATCGAACAAGATAAATTCCATTTGCCAATGCTGAGGTATTGAATTGTTTCGATATTAATCCAATTTGATTTTCATTGGCAATAATAGCAATTTGTTTTCCGGTAATATCTGTTACATCAATGTTTAAAACTGATGATTCTGTTAATGAAATATTAATTGAAACAATATCAGTTGCCGGATTAGGATAAATTTCAAATGAAGAAACATTGGTTTGTAAATCATTCATGCCTGCTACAATTCCGAACAATGCCAGAATCGAATCTCGCATTATAGTAGTATCGCTTGTTGCAAAATTTTGAGTAGAAAACATGGTGCGATGGTTTGAACCGCCTAATAAAACTATTGTTGGCATTCCAAAACCTCCATAATGTGCAACCTGAACTTCACCACTATCCATTGGAGCATATAAATCTGATAAATTATTTGAGGATACCCAGGTTGATGAATAGGAACATAAAGTTGTATTCTGAAACGGAAAGGCATAACCCTTTACCATTCCCGGAAATTGACTATTAATATTATTTGCCATTGCCTGTATTTTTTGTGCCGAAGGCGGACAGCTACCGCAGCTTGGCATATAAAAATGAAGTGCTACGGCCTTACCTGCATCTAAGTCGGCAAAAAGATCAACAGCATTATTATTGCAATCCATTCCACTGAATTGCATGGCTGTTTGCGCTTTGGAAATCGTAAGTACGAACAGCAAAGCAATTGATAAGAAAATTGATTTTTTCATTTGGTTTTTTTATTAAAAAAATTTAGTTTGATTAATCTTCCTGAAAATTATTTTACAACACTGAACTTGGTAGTGGTTGTTTCTCCATTGGCAGTCAATTGAACGAAATAAATTCCTTCCTCTAAAATTGAGGAGTTGATTTCGAAAGTTTGTTGTCCGGCAATCTGAAGTTTTGAAGGAGAAGAAATTATTTTTTGTCCAAGAGTATTGAACAACTCAATTGAAACTTGAGATGCTTTAGTCAAAGTGTATGTAAACTCGGTTGAAGCAGTTGCAGGATTTGGAAACAGATTGACTTCGGTAGTAACCACTTTGAAATCAGGAACAGCTGCAATGGCTGAAAGAGAATTATTGATTGCATCTTGAAGTTGTGCAGTAGTAACCGTTCCGTTCTCGGCAAAATAAACAGTGTGAGAAGTTCCACCACCAACAACAACAGTTTTAGGCATTCCACCCGAACCATAATTTGATTGTGCATTGGTGTTGCCTGCATTATCAAATGTGGCAGTTGCATTAATGCTGTTTGATGACGACCAGCTCGTCAAACCGCTGCAACTTCCGCCTGCATCATCAAACAGATAAAAAACAACATTTGGATTTCCCATTGTAGCAACGGTGTTTGAAGCAGCTACTGCTGAACCAATGCAAGCGCCGCAAGGCATTACCCAAACCATTACAATTGTTTTTCCTGCATCGAGCTCGGTAAATAAAGTGTGACTGACACTTGCACAATCAGTGGCAGTAAAATTAAAGGCGGTTTGCGCTTTGGAAATCGTAAGTACGAACATCAAGGCAATTGATAAGAAAATTGATTTTTTCATTTTGGAAATAATTAATTTGAATGATTGAAATTTATTATGGTTGAAAAATTGTTATTTTGACTTTAGCATAAATAATTCCGGACAGATAATTATATCTGTCAGAAAAAAATGGAAATAAAAATCAAATAAGAAAACTCTGATTGAGAATAATAATATTCTCTTTCGGTGGTGGCGGATGAAATCCGTTAAACGCAAAATGAATTTCTGTTGAAATAACAGACAGAATATTTTTCTCCGTATTTAAAAGAGAAACTAATGGTTGAAAAATTTTTGCTTTAATTGATTTTATAAAATGAAACTGCCCGAATGTTCCAAACAATGCAAGGTGTTCCTTCTGGCAACCGCTATCTTGTTTTTTATTTTTGTTTTCATCGCAACTCTTTTTGCAACAATCAGCAATTTCATTTCCATCACTGCAACACGAATAATAACCCGATGCACAAAGCCCCGCACATAAATGCGAATGAATCATTACCAGCAATAAAACTGCTGCAATTCCTCTTGATATGTAATGGGCTGATTTCAAAATGGTTTTACGAATGTAGGTTAATTTTTAACATTCACTAACCAATCCAGTTAAACAATCATTCCGGCACCAACAGTTTCGTTGGTTGCTTCATCAATTAAAATAATAGAACCTGTAATTCTGTTTTTACGATAGCTATCGAACATTACAGGAATAGTAGTGCGAATGGTTATTCGACCAATGTCATTTTTCCCTAAATTTTTATCATCCGACAAACGAGACATGGTGCTGATGTCCATTTTATATTTTACATCTTTTATTACACATCGGGCTTCACGAGTAGTGTGTTTAAAAGCATACTTGCCATTTAATTGCATGGGTTTTTCATTCATCCAGCAAATCATTAAATCCACATCCTGACTAATTTCAGGTTTATTATTTTTCCGAACAATCATATCACCACGGCTGATATCAATGTCATCTTCAAGAGTTATACATACACTCATTGGAGCAAATGCTTCAGCAAGTGGCCCTTCGAAAGTATCGATGCTTTTTACTTTTGAACTGAAACCACTTGGCAAAATTTCCACTTCGTCACCTGGGCGAAAAATTCCGCCGGCTACTCTGCCTGCGTAGCCGCGGTAGTCGTGATATTTATCGCTGTAAGGTCGAACAACATATTGAACCGGAAACCGTGCATCAATGTGATTGACATCAGAAGCAATGTGAATATTTTCTAATAGATATAACAATGTGCTGCCATTATACCACAACATATTTTGTGATGGATCCACCACATTATCTCCTTTCAATGCACTGATTGGTATGAAATGAATATCACGAACATCGAGCTTTGATGCGAATGATGTGTAATCTGATTTTATGGTTTCAAAAACATCTTCGCTCCAGTTCACTAAATCCATTTTGTTAATGCAAACAATAATGTGCGGAATCTCGAGCAGCGATGCAATGAATGAATGACGACGGGTTTGTTCAACCACTCCGTTTCGTGCATCCACCAAGATGATTGCAAGGTTTGCAGTGCTCGCACCGGTAACCATGTTCCGTGTGTATTGAATGTGGCCGGGAGTATCGGCAATAATGAATTTGCGTTTTGGTGTGGCAAAATATCTGTACGCAACATCAATGGTAATTCCCTGTTCGCGTTCGGCACGCAATCCATCAGTGAGCAATGCAAGGTTTACTCCTTCCTCGCCGCGTTGCTTGCTTGTGTGCTCAATGGCTTCCAGCTGATCCTGAAAAATTGATTTCGAATCGTAAAGCAGTCTTCCAATCAATGTGCTTTTTCCATCGTCAACACTGCCAGCCGTTGTGAAGCGAAGCAGTTCCATATCTAAATAACTTTTTGTGGTCATTAAAAAAAAATTAGAAATTAAATTTTAATAATTAAAAATCTGTTTTTTGAAACTCATCATCATCCTTCGACAAGCTCAGGATGACAAATGCTTTCTCACTGAACTCAGGATGACAAGGCTGTCACACTGAGTTTGTCGAAGTGTCAAATCAGAAATATCCTTGTTTTTTTCTGTCTTCCATTGCGGCTTCGCTGCGTTTATCATCTTGTCTTGATCCTCTTTCGGTTGTTCGTGCAGCAGCTACTTCAGCAATTATATCTTCAACAGTTGATGCTTCTGAAAGTACAGCACCTGTACAAGTCATGTCGCCAACCGTTCTGAATCGCACAATCATTTCTTCTTCTTTTTCTTCGGGTTTCAGTTTCATAAAATTACTCATTGAATAGATAACTCCATCTCGGTTGAATACTTTTCGCTTGTGTGTAAAGTATAAACCTGGCAAAGGAATTTTTTCAATCAATATGTATTGCCACACATCCATCTCAGTCCAGTTGCTGATTGGAAAAACACGGAAGTGTTCGCCAATGTGTTTTCGACCATTAAATATGTTCCATAACTCAGGCCGTTGATTTTTCGGGTCCCATTGTCCGAATTCATCACGATGTGAAAAGAACCGCTCTTTGGCTCTTGCTTTTTCTTCGTCTCTTCTTGCACCACCAATTGCGCAATCAAATTTATTTTCTTCAATAGCATCAAGCAGCGTGGTTGTTTGCAAAACATTACGGCTTGCGTTATATCCTTTCTCTTCAGCCACTCTTCCTTTATCTATCGAATCCTGAACAGATGCAACCACCAATGTGGCGTTAATTTCTTTCGCCCACCAATCACGGTATTCAATTGCTTCAGAAAAATTGTGTCCGGTATCAACATGCATTAACTTGAATGGTATGGGTGCCGGCCAGAATGCTTTGCGTGCAAGGTGCGATACCACAATGGAATCTTTTCCTCCGCTGAAAAGCAGAACAGGTCGTTCAAATTGTGCAGCCACTTCGCGCAACACAAACATGCTTTCCGACTCCAATTCTCTCAGGTGTGTTAAATTATATGCTCTCATGAATTACTTTTTTATGATGAGTGGAAGAATGAATGAGAAAATTTTCTCAGCCGATTCTTCAATGGTTAATTCGTTACTTTTTACTTCAAGCGAAGGTGAAACAGGTGCTTCGAATGGAGCGGTGATTCCGGTAAAATCTTTAATTTCTCCTCTGCGTGCTTTTGCATAAAGACCTTTCACATCCCGTTGCTCACAAATTTCTAAAGGACAGTTGACATAGATTTCAATGAAATCATTTTCGCCGATTATTTCCTTTGCCAATTTCCGAACTTCGCTGGTAGGGCTTACAAAAGAATTGATGGTGATTATACCGCAATTCAAAAATAGTTTTGATACCTCAGCAATGCGGCGGATATTTTCCAAACGGTCTGTTTCACTGAAACCAAGATTGCTATTGATTCCTGCACGAATGTTATCGCCATCAAGAATTTGAGTCAGAAAATTATTTTCATGTAATTTTTTTTCCAACCCTTCGGCAATGGTGCTTTTACCGGAACCACTCAAGCCTGTTAACCAGATAACACACGCAGTTTGCCGGAGCAATTGCTCTTTATCGCTGCGTTGAAGAATGCGATGAAATATGGGGTGAATATTAGTGGCTGAACTCATTTTTTAGGAGCCGCAAATTTAATTGTCAGAATGTGCGCAACCTAATGAGAATAATCATTTTGAATTTAAAAGCTGCAATGCAATCCACGCCATTGTTCCGGTTGCGGTTTCCAATGCTTTTTCTTCAATATCAAAAGTGGCAGTGTGAACAGGAGAAATAATTCCGCGTTCTTCATTTCTGGTACCTAACCTGAAATAGCAACCCGGAATTTCATGAGAATAAAAAGCGAAATCATCAGAAGTCATTCGTAACGGAATATCAACCACATTTTCTTTTCCTAAAAAATCTTCCGCAGCCATTTTTGATCGGGTAGTCAGTGTTGGGTTATTATAAAGACATGGATAACCGATTTCAATTTTCACTTCAATGGTTGATGAAGTTTCAACGGCAATTTTTTGTGCAATGGATTTTAATTTTTCATGAATTGTTTTTCGCCAGTTTTCATCCATGGTTCTGAATGTGCCTTCGATTTTTACTTCATCAGGAATCACATTGGTGGCACCGGCTCCGGTAATTTTTCCAAAAGCAATGACAGTCGGAATTGACTGAGTTTTTAATTCTTCAATTAAATTTTCATACGCGTATAATAATCTCGCAGCAATAAATATCGGATTGTTGTATTCGCCCGGCATGGCTGCGTGCCCCCCTTTACCTTTAACAGTTATATATATTTCATCGGCACTTGCCATGTACTGTCCTTCGCGAAAACCCACTTTTCCAAATTCCAATGTTGGAAAAACATGAAGCGCCAAAATGCAATCGGGTTTTGGATTTTCTAAAATTCCATTGGCAATCATTACACTTGCGCCGCCGGGTAATTTTTCTTCCGCAGGTTGAAAAATTGCTTTAATGATTCCACCCCATTGTGATTTTAATTGCTGAAGAATGCGAAGTGTGCCAAGCAAGGCAGCTGAATGCACATCGTGACCGCATGCATGCATCACACCATCGTTGCATGATTTATAGAGCACTTCATTTTTTTCAAAAATTGGTAATGCATCTAATTCCCCCCTTATAGCAATAACTTTTTCACCTTCTAATTCTCCTTTTAACAACACACAAATTCCGTTGCCGGCAATTTTTGCTGTATAAGGAATTTCCCATTCGGTTAATTTCTTTGAAATAAATTCTGCTGTTTTTATTTCTTCATTTGATAGTTCGGGATTGGAATGAATGTGTCTGCGAAATGCAACTACTTCGTGTTGAATTTGTGCTGCAAGGTGTTTTACTTCAGTTTTCAAATGGTTTATTTTTGTTGAAGATGTAATATTAATTATAAAGATATGAGCCTGTACTCCTGTTCATAATGAATTGAATTGCTAAGAATTAAACTGACAGGAGTATATTTATCGCGGAATAATTTTATGTAATTAGAATGAAGAAAAAACTTTTTACTTTTTTTGTTTTTAGTACAATACTTTTTGGTCAAAAAGCAAATTCGCAAATAACTACGCACTGGGTTGAAGAATTTACTGCTCCTTCAGTTCAGGGAACTTTAGCAAATGGATACAATGGATGGACTGTTGCTTCAACAGGAGGGAATGGAGCCGATGCAAACACTTGGTTTGTAAGTTGCATGGAAGAAGGTCATCTAATAGGTGAATGTGGCACAAGTTGTCCGGGTGGTGCAGGGGGAAATGCTACGCTTCATATTGGTTCCACCGTAATAATTGTTGATCCGGGGGCTGCCTATTTTGCCGGAGGTGCACCATTTAATACAATGACTCATAAACGAGCTGAGTCGCCGACTATTGATTGTTCCTGTTCCGGGGATCCTGTTTACCTTAAATTTAAATATTTATCAGGCGGTATAGTGAATGAAGATTATTTTGAATTGGTTTATTACGATGGATTAACATGGACCACCATTATTAATAATTTACAAACCCCATTAAACTGTATTCCTCAGGGAGAATGGGATATGCTTGATGTGGCCTTGCCCGCATCTGCAGTTAACAATCCGAATGTGAAAATCGGATTTAATTGGATTAATGATAACAATGGACTTGGAGTTGACCCTTCGGTAGCTATTGATAGCATAGTAGTTTACAGTCAGGCAATATCATTTTTTCCAAATTTTACCTGGAGCCCTTCAACGCCTTGTAATGGTGATTCCGTAACCTTTAACAGTTCTACCTCATTTGGTCCAATAACCGTATGGTCATGGGACTTTGGTGGTGGTGGTTCGCCAAACACTTCAACTCTTGCAAATCCAACAGTTTTATTTCCCAATGACGGCAGCTTTGTAGTTACGCTTACCGGAAGCGATAATTGTGGAACACCCGCTGTAAGTAATTCGTATTTAGTTATCGTTAGTTTATGTGTTAGCGCCGTAGCCGATTTCAGCACACCTAATATTCCGATATGCGAAGGCGATTCCATTTTATTTACAGATTTATCATTAGGAACACCTACCAGTTTTGAGTGGACTTTTCAAGGAGGATCTCCGTCTACTTTTTCAGGACAAGCTCCGCCTTATATTAATTACAGTACCGCCGGAACATATGATGTAACTTTAATTGTAACCAATGGATTTGGCTCCGATACTTTATATATTCCAAATTATGTTACGGTGCTAAATTGTCAATTACCGACAGCAATTTTTTCGGCCTCGGATACCACATTATGCAGTCCTGACTGTATCACCTTTACTGATGCGAGTATTCCAAGCGTAAATATTACGGGTTGGAATTGGGTGTTTCCGGGCGGTGTTCCGGCATTTTTTATAGGGCAGTTTCCACCGCTTATTTGTTATAATGTTCCGGGTGTTTATGATGTTGAGTTAACAGTTGATGATGGAGTGAATTTTAACACACTTACAAAAATCGGGTATATAACTGTTAGTAACTGTACACCACCAACGGCTTTATTTAATTCTGCCTTGACAGCAATATGCACAACGCAATGTGTAACATTTTCCAATTTAAGTGTTTTAGCAAGTACCTGGTCATGGTCATTTCCGGGTGGAACTCCTTCAACATTTATAGGTCAAAATCCACCACAAATTTGTTATGCAAGTGCCGGTACATATGATGTTGAGTTAATAGTTTCTAATATTTATGGAATAGATACTCTGCTATTGAGTAATTATATTACTGTTTCTACCTGTGTGCCACTTGCCGCATTTTCTTCAGCAGTTACTACCGGGTGTAATGGCGATTGTTTTACATTTTCAAATCAAAGTGTGGGTGCTTCTTCCTGGGATTGGTCGTTTCCCGGCGGAACACCCAGCACATTTAGTGGTCAAAACCCGCCACCAATTTGCTATGCGCTGCCCGATACTTTTGATGTATCGGTAATTGTCACTAACCCTTTTGGAGCGGATACTTTATTGCTGACAAATTATATAATCATAACCTATTGCAATTTATTGAATGCACAGTTTACAGTGTCAGATGATTTTATTTGTGAAGGAGATTGTGTGAGTTTTAATTCAATTATAAGCGCAGGTTCACCAATCGGATGGTTGTGGAAATTTCCGGGTGCTATACCCGATTCAAACACCATTCAAAACCCGCCTTATGTTTGCTACCCTAATGCAGGTGTATATCCGGTTACCTTAATAATTTTTGATATAATTGGATTTGCTGATACTGTAACTTATACCAACTACATTACAGTTAATGAAGGAACCTGGATAACCACTAATATTGACAGTGCTGCAATTTATGGAGGCGAGTCTATTCAACTGATTGCCTCTGGTGGAGTTAATTATTTATGGACACCTGATAATACATTAAACAGCGGAGTCATTTCGTCACCAACAGCAACTCCTTCTGATACCACAATTTATCAGGTAGAAATGACGGATGCAAACGGATGTTCCTCTTCAAAATCCATTATCATTAATGTTATTCCACCCGAAACTGTTTGGGTGCCTTCTGCCTTTACTCCCAATAATGATTTAAGGAACGATGTTTTTAATTTAAAGGTTAGTGGAATAATATTAAATTATACCCTACAAATATTTGACAGATGGGGAGAAATGGTATTTGAAACCGCAGACCCTGGTGAATCATGGGATGGAAGTTACCAATCAGTTAATCTGAATGTTGGTGTATATGTTTATTATTATAAAATAGAATTTATTGATGGGGTGGTGGTTGAAAATTCGGGAGATGTAACTTTATTAAAATAACTAATAATCTACTGACCGGAAAAAGTAAAATGCACGCTAATTTTTTTTATCGCTGTTTTTTAAAACAGATAATAAAATTGATGACCCCAGCATTACTATTATGATTAATAATGACATCTCGGTTGGAATGTGCCAATCCATAATTCCGATCAGCATTTTTATTCCAATGAACATCAGTACAAACGATATTCCCTGTTGCAGATAATCGAATTTATTTACAGCCCCCATTAATAAATAAAACATAGCACGCAAACCCATTACTGCAAAAATGTTTGAAGTAAGTACAACCAGTTTGTGTTGTGATACTGCAAAAGCAGCGGGTATGGAATCTATAGCAAAAACCAAATCGGTACTGGCAAGTACGCCAACAACTAAAAAAAGAATGCTGTAATATTTTTTGCCATCGCGATGAATAATAAATTTTCCTTCACCTTCTTCGGGCAAAATATTGAAATATTTTTTCATCAATTTGTAAACAGGATTTTTATCAGGATGCACTTCCGGTTCCTGACCGCTCATTAATATTTTATAACCAGTGTAAATAAGCAGTAATCCGAAAATATATAATATCCATGAAAATTCTTCTACTATCATCATGCCTAATAAAATGAAAATGGTTCTGAAAATTACAGCACCCATTATTCCATAAAATAAAACTTTGTGGTAATACTTATCTGAAACTTTAAAATAGGTAAGTATTAAAACAAAGACGAAAATATTGTCAATTGACAGGGTGTATTCCATCAGGTAAGCCGATACATATTGAAGCGCAATTTCTTTTCCTTCTTTCAAATAAATTAATATACCGAATGATAACGCAATGCAAACCCAGCAAAAACTCTGTAGGGCCGCACTTTTATAACTCATAGCAATGGGTTTACGGTAAATTCCAAAATCAATAATTAATGATATAATCAGTATGGATAAAAAAATAATATATAGCCAGGTATCGGTACTTAAATCTTTAAACAAATCCATAAAAAATTATTTGAGTATTTGTTAGTTGTTTTTAAAAAATTCAATTTTCTGAAAAAGCCGCCCAAAATGAAACTGTTGTATCAGCACGAAATCTTTTCCATTATTGATCAGTGCATAATAATGATCTACATCATAGGGCATCGGTTCTCCGGTGCTTGAAAATTGCTGCATCGTTTCTATTGTGACCGATTTATAGTAACAAGAAGCTTTATAACTGTTTTTATAAATATCAGAAACTATTATTTCGCAAAATGGAGTCTGTAATAAGATGGAATCTTTTGCCGGATTATTGTTTTCAAATGCTTCAGCATTTATAAACCGAAACAGGGAGAGATACATTTCAATTTTTTGCTTGTTTAGTTGATTGCTTTTGACTAATTGTTTTGTTTTAAAATTCAATAATTGAAATGAATCAATTCCAAAAACATTGATGATAAATGAACTATCCACTTGCTTTGGATAATGTACTGTTACGGTTTTTAATTGATGTACGGGTAAACTGAATATGCTTCGGCTTTTCCATTGTTCAATATCTGTTATAAATCGAACAGTTAATACCCCACGAAAACCAGGAACACTAACCACATATGGATTTTCACCATCAAGCGTTTTCATATAGGTGCCATTGAAATTATTGGCTCCTTCGCCTACATAGTAAGCAGAAATCAGGTTGTTTTCTAAATCATAAATTTCAACCTTGCAATTTTTAGTTGCCAGTGATTTTAAAACATTATTCCGCGCAGCTTCTGATACCGGATATTTTATGCTGAGCTGTTTTATTGTTTTCAATAATACGCTAACAGCATCGGCACGCGCAGCCAATTTTCCATTTACTATCCAACCACCATTTTTATTTCGCTCTAGCGTAACCGATTGTTTATTCATATCGGCAATAAATATTTTTCCAATGCGTGCTGTATCATCCACTGCAAAATTCTTTTCATTTACCGGAAGTGTGCTGTTTCCTTTTCTGAAAACAAAATAATAAACTGCAAATACTACGACGATTAAAGCTAGGAGATACAGCAGATTTTTTTTCATCAATAAAAATTATTTACAGCAAAATAAATTTATAATCGTGAATATTTTTTTAAGCGAAAAATAAAAATCACCATAGAGAAAAGTAAAATTGACAGAATGGGAACCACAATATTTATTAATTGCCAGGTTGTTTTTTCTTTTTTTACTTTTTGGGTATCCAGCAATCTGAGTTTTACCTGCTTGCCTCTTGTTTCAATTTGATTCAGATTATTCGTGAGGTAATCAATACAGTTGAGTAAAAAATTTTTGTTATTAAAATAATCATTCGTGTATTTATAATAACCTAATGAAAAGGGTTGTCCGTTTTTATTGAATTCATTACTGGCCATATCGCCATCAGCAATAACAATCATTGCGTTTTCATCACTATTGTTTTTGAAAGGTGTTTTTAATGAATCGCGTAAAATATTTTGTAGCGCATCGGTCATTCTGTTTTGATATAATGATTTGAATTTTCCTTCGAGCAAAACGGCTACCGATAAATTTCTTTTATTGAACGAACCCACATCCGGTTTTTTGCGCAATTCGCGCATATCAATCATATAAGGAGTAAATACTTGTTTAGCATATTTTGATGAATGCAGCAGTACTGTTTTCTTTATTTCCTTGTTTGAAACGGTATCAATAGTTGAGGGGAACAGTGTGCTTACTGCATCAATTCCGTAGGTTATGGAATGCAATGTTTCGCTCATTACTACCGGAAAATACGGACATGGAAATAAATTAAATTCCGGTTGATTGGTTGCCGAATTGTTTCTCTGTACCAATAGCGGAATCTGATTGGAGGCTAAATCCATTAACAAACCTGCGTTAACTCTCACGCCATAATTAAATAATTGATCGTCGAGGTTTAACGAATAATTAATTGCCAGCATGGCCGGTTTTTGTGTGAGACTATCGAGCGAAGCATTTGATGCATCTAACATCCACAAAACTTTTCCGCCATTCATTACAAACTGGTCAATCTTGAATTTGTCTTGTTCGTCAAATGCTTTTGTTGGCTGAACAATAATCAAAACATCAGCTTGTTTTTTTATGTTTATGACTTTAGTAATATCCAATGTATCGGCTTCATAAAAAGAGGTCAGTGTTTTTACAAAATCATATAAGTAGTATAATTCTTTTTCGCCATGACCACGCAGAAATGAAATTTTTGTTTTGGTTGGTGACAGTTGTGTTTTTATGGCTGATGAAAACTTGTATTCCAATTGTGCCTCAGAATTATTTAAGGCAAGTTGCGAATTCATTCCGCTCTCGTTATTGAGCAGGTTTACCGGAACTCCGACTCCCGACTGAAAATAAACCACCGCACCGGGTATTATCAGTTTTTGTGAGTATTCATCCTCGCCTTTCACGGTTACATTGGTTGGCTCTAATCCGTTTTGCGCCAACTCTTTTAATATTTCATTTTTTTCCTTTTCTGTTTTTCCTTCCAGCGGGTCTTCAAATTCATATTGCAGATTTGTACCAGCATAAATTTTCATTTCATCCAGTAAATCTCGCGTTGAATTCGACAAGCGCTTAAAGCCCGCAGGCATATCCCCTGTAAGATAAATTTTAACAAACACTCCGTCTTTCAAATTACGAAGCATCTCCTTTGTTTTTTCAGAGATGGTAAATCGCTTATCACTTGTTAAATCTAATCGGAGAAATAATCTTGATGCAAGCAAATTCAACAATACAATTATGCCAATGACCACCAAAAGGCGGAAGAGAATAGATTGCTTACCAGATTTTCTTTTTTCGTTTTTCATGATTTCACTTTACCATTTCCGGCTTTGTAAGGATGTGCGTGTCATTAAAATAAAAATGGCGATGAATGAAATAAAATATAATGCATCGCGAGTATCAACTACTCCACGGCTGATTGATTGATAGTGATAATTTATTCCGATATTTTGAACAATTGTATCCATTGTTCCTGCAAAAAAAATCAGCCTGCTCAATAAATCGAAAGCCTGAAATGAAAAGAAGCATAGAAATACAGAAAGAATAAATGCCACGATTTGATTACTTGTAATTGAAGAAGTAAAAATGCCAATGCTTACAAAAGTGGCACTCAGAAAAATTAATCCAATGTAAGAACCCCATGTGGCCCCAATATCCATATTTCCTTTTGTGCTACCGAGTTGATAAACGGTGTAGAAATATAAAAGTGTTGGCGCTATGGAAAACACCACTAAAAAAAGTGAAGCGAAATATTTGCCCAATACTATTTGCAAATCTGTAACAGGTCGTGTACTTAGTAATTCTATTGTTCCTGTTTTTATTTCTTCAGAAAAAGATTTCATGGTAATGGCAGGAATCAGGAAAATAAAAATCCATGGCGCATAATAAAAAAGCGGATCGAGAGAAGCGTATCCATAATCAAGCACATTGCTATCAGGGAAAACCCAAACAAATAATCCCAATGCAAGCAGAAATACAATCATGACCACATAACCGGTTATGCTACTGAAAAAACTGCTGAGTTCTTTTTTAAAAATGATAAGCATTAAAAATGTTGTTTCGGGTTTCGGGTTTCGAGTTTTTAGTTTCGGGTTTGTTGCAATCTGTATTTCATTTTCAAATTTAAAATATCCAAATCTTCATATTGTCACTTGGTCAATTGCCGGAAAACTTCTTCGAGGTTTTGTTTTTCCTGTTGCAATGAAAGTATGGTGAGTTTGTTTTCTACTGCGAAACGAAAAACTTTTTCCTGAATGTCGGCATCTGAATTCAATTCAAAATTATTTGCTCCAACATTTTTTGCGCGCTTCACTCCTTCAATTTGCATCAGCAATTTTTCATTCACACTTTCTTTAAAACTCACTTTCACCACAACCTCATTTGATGTTGTTCGCTGTAAATTTTCAGCAGTGTCGTTGGCTACCACTTTTCCTTTGTTAATGATGATTACACGATGACACAATGCCTGCACTTCCTGCATGATGTGGGTGGAAAGTATTACCGTTTTTTCTTTTCCCAGCTCACGAATCAGGTTTCTGATTTCCACTAACTGATTGGGGTCTAAACCGGAAGTGGGTTCATCTAAAATTAAAACTTCAGGATTATGTATAAGTGCTTGAGCTAATCCAACTCGTTGTCGATATCCTTTTGAAAGGGCGCCGATTTTTTTATTCATCTCCAGTTTCAGCCCAGTTACCTCCAGCATTTCTTCCATTCTTGATTTACGAAGCTTTCCTTTAATTCCATTCAATCCGGTAACAAACAACAAAAATTCTTTCACATACATCTCAGTATAAAGCGGATTGTTTTCGGGTAAGTAACCAACCTTTCTTCTTGCGTTGAGCGAATCTTTCTCCACATCAAAATCACAAACAAAAGCTTTGCCTTCGGTTTGTGGAATGAAGCCGGAAAGAATTTTCATGGTGGTGCTTTTGCCGGCACCATTAGGGCCAAGAAAACCGAGCACTTCGCCGGGCTTCACTTCAAACGAAATGTTGTCGATGGCTTTTTGTTCGCCGTAAATTTTTGTAAGCCCCTGAACTTTTACTGACATGAAATAATGTGCGCAGCGAATAAAGTGTGTTGCAATTGATTACTGTAGCAGAGAATTAATATTTCACAAACAACTTACACTTTCGTGACTAAGTAATGATACAAGGAATTCAGTCTGTTTTTTGGTAAGCAGCATACTTCTCAACCATTGTATTTAAACATCATCGAAAAAAAATTATTTGGTGCCGAGTATGCTGTTTATTTCTGAAAGGTTTGGCTGAAGAATAATTTCAGTGCGTCGATTTTTTCCCCGGCCATCCGCATTTTCATTTGTAGCCACCGGTTCTGAATCTGCTCTGCCCGATGCGGTAATTCGTGCATCATTAACTTTTCCATCCACCATTAATATCCGTGCAACTGAAGTAGCTCGCAACACACTTAAATCCCAGTTGTCTTTCATGGCTCCTGTTCCGGCGAGTTTCACATTATCAGTATGACCTTCCACTAAAATTTTAATGTCGGTATTTTTATTTAACACCTCTGCTAATTTTTTCAAGGCATCTTTTCCTTTCGGATCAACAATGATGCTTCCAGATTTGAACAACAGGTTTTCAGAAAGTGACACATACACTTTCCCATTCTTGGTATAAACTTTTAAATCCCCTGCATTTTCGAAACCCATTAAAGCATCCGATACTTTATTCTTCAGCGCATTCATCAGCGAATCATTTCTTGTGAGCGCACTTTCCAATTCCATCACTTTTTTATTCTTCGCTTCCAAATCACTTTTCAGTTGGTCTAAATCTGTTTGTTGTTTTTGCAAAGTGTTTTGTAATTCATTCAGTGTTTTTTCTTTTTCATCCAGTTGTTTAGATTTTTCAGCCAACTGATTTTGAAATTTCTGCGACTCATTCGTACTGTTATTAAGCAATTGTTTATTCTGATCTATTACTTTCTCATACAAAAAATTCAACTCCTTATTCATCGCCATTATTTTGCGATACTGTACTCCATAATTAGTGGTGTCATCCACTAAATCTTTTCGTGCATTGGTTAAATCATTCACCTGTTTGTTCAGGTCTTCCACTTTTGCCGTAAGCTCGTCGGTTTTTTCTTTATGGTTTTTATTCTCCGCATTCAGTTTTTCAATCATTGCCTGAGCATCTTCAAACTTACGGGCGGGTACACATGCTGCGAGTAAACTCATGCTCACAATTCCAAACAGAAATATTTTCTTCTTCATCACTTTAAAATTTTCTCAAAGAAAAGATTTCAATCATTGCCCATTAGGCAATTTTAATTTCATATTTCCAACAGAAAAATATTGCTGTGCGATTAAGTTGACACAAAAAAAGAAGCCTTTAGGATTTCTCCGAAAGGCTTCTGATTCAGGTTGGTGCTTTACCTGTTTATTTTTCCATCATGAAACGCTTAATGGTTGCAGTTGTACCATTATTAATTTCAAGAATATAAAATCCATTTTCCAGATTATTAAAATCCTGGTAGTAAGTATTTGACCCGGCATTGGCAGTATTCATTTCACTGTAAACTTTTCTTCCTAAAACATCATATACATTAATGGTGATGTTCTCAGAAACAGTTGAGTTGTAATCAACAGTTAATTTATTCGCAGCAGGATTTGGATACAAGTTCAAAATATTTTCAGCAGGAATTATTTCTACCGTACCATTATCTATAGTCCGGAAGTTTGTGCCGCTGATTAATGCATTTAATGTATAGCAACTTGTTGCACTATAAACTCCGCCATAACCATAAACTCTGATTTTGTATGTTCCAACAGTTGTGGTGTTATAAATAATTGTTTCGCTGGTTGTGCCACCATTTTGACTGGTTGCAAGTAGTGTGGTTCCACTTGAATTGTAAAGCCGTACATCATAGTCAAAAGGCAAATTGGTTAAAGTGATTTTGATTTTAGTTGACGAGCTGGTGTTTGAAAAGTGAAACCAATCAATATCGGTTGATGTGGAGATTAAACCAGTAACAGCAGTATTAACCGGAATAAGTTTAGAAGCTGAAGCAGAATTATTCGATTCATAAATATCAGTACATCCACCTCCTGATGATAAAGTTGTGAATGAAGCAACCGACGAATAAGAACCGGTGGTGGCGCAAACCGCCTGCACCTGAAAGTTATAAGTTGTATTTGCTGTTAATCCAGTTAATGATTTTGATGCAACTGTTGATGTAGTAGTTGTCCAGGTTGATGCAGAAGAAATTTTGTATTGCACATTATAAGAAGTTGCTCCGCTTACTGTAGCCCAGCTTAAAGTAGCAGCTGATGTGGTAACACCACTTGAACTTAAGCTGACAGGAGTACCACAAGTTCCGCCACCGCTTGGTGGAGTGCATCCCAATGAAGTTGATAATGAATAATGACCACCGCCTGAAGCAAGTGTTGCATTCATTCTGGTTGATTGTCCGGTTGTGAAAATATTCATACAATTATCATAAGTGTAATCCATGTAATTCATAAACATGTCTCCATTTGCTCCGTTGCTGCAGGTAGTATGAGGGAAGGAAGGGCATCCGCCATTTGAAGTTTGTTGTGTAGGTGTATCGTTCACCAAATCGCTGCCACAAGTTGCATCGCCCCAAATGTGACGGAGATTAAA
>CAMDOA010000027.1 GCA_945903305.1 Chitinophaga pinensis | reverse complement strand
TTAAGAGTTTATGGTGGCTTTAGCGCGGAGGTTCACCTCTTCCCTTACCGAACAGAGAAGTTAAGCTCCGCTGCGCCGATGGTACTGCACAACAATGTGGGAGAGTAGGTCGTCGCCATATTTATAACCCTGATTCAGCATGCTGGGTCAGGGTTTTTTTATTGAGTTCATTTCAATTATAATATTGCTGCAACAAATTCAAAATTTTTTCAATAATATCGCGGCATAGTTTTTTCTTACAACTTTACTTAAATTTCATTCATGAAAAAAAAATCATTTTTATTTTTTTTACTAATTTCAATATCGTATTCAAATTATGGACAACAAATAATTACTGGAGTAAAAAATTTTACCATTCTAAAGAAAGGAAGTTCTGCGCTTCCTCAAACCAGATTTAAAACTGGAGAGATGGTGATGATGAAGAATTTGGAGGAAGGAATGAATTTCGATTTAATTAAAAATGGTAAAGCGACACCTTTGATTGATCCATGTGTCGATTGCATATTTGGTCAGTCAGCAGAATTAGATATTGACGGAGATGGAAAAACTGAAGTATTGATTGGGTCGAGAATAACCCCTGAAACTTTTGAAGTTAAAATATTTAAGAAAGCAGAATTTGAAGTGGACTATAAATTATTTACAACTATTAACGGACAGGATCATTGTGAATTTGCCGGGGATAATACAGTAAAAATATTTACGACTGATTTAAAGGTTGCTCATTTGAAATTTAAATCTGACGGAAGCTGGATTATACTAAATTAATAAAATTTAGCCAGAATATAAGTCTCAAATTTTATTGTTAGAATTCGACCCGATAAGCACCATACGGAAAAACACTCAACTGATATTCAGTCAGAATATTTTTTATTCCGGTGTTGTAACTCTGTTGTAAAATATTTTTTGTTCCGAAAACATTTTCGCACACTGCTATAATGCTGTGAGTGGCTTGTTTTGTATTCATTCGAAATCCGATTTTAACATCAAAGCGCCAGTAATCGGGCAACTGCTTGCTCCATGCTTTTGAATCAATTAAAACTTCATCATTAAAAAATTGTGATGCAGCTAAATCAATTGGAGTGTATCTTCTTCCACCGGCAAGAGTATATTTTAAATCAAGTGAGAGTGCCTGATTTTTATTTTTTCCATACTTGAATTCGTAACCAACCAATGTATTTAGAACATAGTGTCCGTTGAATTTTGTATCGCGCAACACCATATCACTACCTGCGTATTTTGATTCGAACAAAGAAGTGGTAATAAGAAAATAATAATGGTTACTGAAAAATTTTTCCAATGTAAACTCAGCGCCGTAGTTATAACCGGTTCCATTATTCACCAGCGAATCAACATTCGGGAAACCATAATCGCCTCCCATATTTATTGCTGAGTAACTGCTGCTGTCGTTACCCTTCACCGGTATATCATACAGGTACTGATAATATATTTCAGTTTTCAATCGGAAATTTTTTATGAAATTAAAATCATAACCGGCAATAAGGTGCTGCGATTTCATTAAACCAAGATTCAGATTTGATGTTGTATAAACCTGCGTTGCAGTATCGTAACGCTCAAAAAAATAAACCATGAGCGGCATTGTTTGACTGTGCATTCCATATCCAAAAGAAAGTTGATTGTGCTCACCCATTTTATAATTGAAACCGATGCGCGGTTCTACTGCATAACTTCCGTTCAATAAAAAATCCTGAAAGTGAATACCGGTGTTCAATACCATTTTATCGCTGAAACGATGCTGCCAGTGTGAGTATGCCTGCACCATTGCCGTGTTGCCATTATTTTTTATCAGGTCAATCATGCTTTGTTCTGTTTGCCAGTAACTCTGTTCGTGATAATTAAAAAACAGATGCGAATAATTTGCTCCTATTTTCAACAGGTTTTTTTCGCTAATTTTTTTCGAGATAAAATATTCAACCGCTGCATTGCCATCGGTTGAGTTGTTGTCATAGGTTCGGCTTTTCGAATTGTCAATTCCTAAAGTATCAACCATAACATGCAGCAATGCTGCGCCGCTTGAAAGTGTGAGTTTGCTGTAAGTAGTAGTATTAAAAAAGTGAGTGTAAGAAATTCCGACAGCGGCCATCTTAGTTTCATAAACAATGTCTTCGCCCTTCGCAACAAATTGCCAATCAGTTGAGTCGCGCTCGCTATCGAGTAACGAAATTTTACTCATGCCTCCGATTCCGAAAACTGAAATAATATTTCTTTTTGAAGTAGGAAAGTTCAGTAAAAATGTAGCATCCTGATAAGTTGGAATGCCTGAAACACCAAAGCTGATGCCGAGCAAATTGAAAAGCGCAAATGTTGAGTAGCGATAACTGACTAAGTAACTGCCCTTATGATTTTTATTGAAAGGACCTTCAGCACCCAACTCCAAACCGTTGATTCCGAACATGCTGGTAAACTCGTGATGTTCATTGTTTCCACGGCGCAATTTCAAATCGAAAACAGCTGCGGTTTTGTTTCCATACTCCGCAGGAAAAGCTCCGGTTAAAAAATCAGAACTCGCCAGTAAATTATTATTGAGCATGCTCATTGGTCCGCCGGTGGCACCTTGTCCGCTGAAGTGATTGGGGTTCGGAATTTCCACTCCTTCTAATTTCCACAACACACCACTTGGCGAATTGCCTCGAACAATTATATCGTTGCGTGTATCATTCGCACTCACCACTCCTGCATAATTTGCAGCCATTCGACTCGGGTCAGCTCGCGTGCCTGCATATCGCCAGGTTTCTTCGGGTTGAAAATTTCGACCGCTGATGCTGATTAAATCGTTGTTGGTTTTATCGCGATTTCGATTGGAGAAAACCAGTATCTCTTGACCCTGAATAATTTTCTCCTGCATTTCAATAATCAATACAATTTCTTTTCCCGATATTAAAACAATGTTGCTCAACACTACCTGCTCGTAACCAAGATATGATGCTTTTATAGTGTATCGTCCCAACGGAACACTAACTAATTTGAATTTCCCCATATCATCACTTATGCTTCCGATAACAGGATTTGTTTCAACGGCAATAATTGTTGCGCCGGTTAGCGGTGCCTTGCCGTCCTTGTCCATCACTGTTCCACGAATGGTTTGTGTGAGTGTTTGCGAAAAGGAATTTCCGGTATAGACTAAAATGAGAAAAAAGGAAATTAAAATGATTCGCATAACAATAAAAGGAATGGGCGCAATTTATAACAGAGAAAATAGTTGTGTGATTTTTGTGGTTATTAAAATTATTTTATGAAAAATGCCGACGCAAAGTATTTGAGTGATTATACCAACAAAAAAAGCGACTGATTTTTCAATCAGTCGCTTTCACAAACATTCTCAATTTAATTTTCTATTCAAAAATAATTGTCATTTCCACTCTTCGGTTTTTCTGTCTTCCTTCAGGAGTGTTATTATCAGCAATTGGTTTTGTTTCGCCATAATATTCAACCACAATTCTATCGGCCACGACACCTTTACTTACCAGAAAATTTTTCACAGCCATTGATCGGTCATTTGAAAGCTTCATGTTTTTTGCATCATCGCCTACATTATCAGTATGACCGGCAATGCGCAAGCCATAAGATGGTTTGTTTTTTAACAATTCAGCTAACTCGGTTAATGATGGGAATGAACTGCTGCGGATAATATCTTTTCCGGTATCAAATTCCAGATTGTCGAATGCGCGCTTAATTATTTCTGCCTCCTTAGCCTCTAGCGCCGGGCAACCACGATTTTCGGCAATGCCCGGAGTTTTCGGACAAGCATCATCTTTATCCATCACACCATCACCATCAGTATCTAAGTAAGGACACCCATTATTTTCTTTCGGTCCTGGAGCGTTGATGCATGAATCTTCTTTATCCAACACACCATCTTTATCCAAATCGCCAAAAGGACACCCGTTATTTTCTTTTGGCCCTGAAACATCAATGCACTTATCTTCATTATCCAACACACCATCACCATCTTTATCACCAAATGGGCAACCATTGTTTTCAATTGGCCCGGCTACATCAATACATTTATCAGCATTGTCAAGTACGCCATCACCATCTTTATCGCCATAAGGGCAACCATTATTTGCAATAGGTCCTGCTACATCAATGCATTTATCCGCATTGTCTAAAACACCATCACCATCTTTATCGCCATAAGGGCAACCATTGTTTTCAATAGGCCCTGCAACATCAATGCACTTATCGGCATTATCAAAAACTCCATCTTTATCAATGTCACCGTAAGGGCAACCTTTATTATCTATTGGTCCCGGAACATCAATGCAATGATCATCGGGGTCAAGAGTTCCATCACCATCGCGATCAATTATTTCTAAAGTTTTTGGTTGAGGAATTGGAATTTTTATTCCGGCATAGGTTCTAACACCGCGTACATCAGCACCAATTAAATTTCGTATTAATTCAGGTGAACCAAAATAGAGTGGGCCAATGTATCCAAACAACCCTACATCAAAATGACTCATGGAACCAACCGACATGGGTATACCTACACCAAACCATTTGTTTTCATATCGTGGAGTAATCCATACTCCGGTTACACCATGTAATTTTTCAAAATTCTTTTTCATCACCGGGCTCCACGATGTTCCAACATTGAAATATAAATTATGCTTGAAATAATAATCGATAAACAAGTTGAGTGTCATTGGTAAATTCATGGTGTAGGAAGTTTTATTTCCAGGATCAACGGTTGGCCAGCGATTATTTAAAGTGTCGTCCCAATCCTGTATTGAATTTACACTAAGTGGATACAGATTCCATTTATATACATTAGCTGTGAAGTCGTAACTGTCCGGATCTTTTTTAAATTTTATTGAGCCCAAATCCATAAGCGATAATCCAGCTTTCAATTTGTACTTGTTCAGGTCTTTTCGTTCTACCCAATTTCCACTCATATCCCTTGTTTGCATTTTTTCAAACTCAGGTCTGAATTCATATACAAATCCGAACTCACCACCAAATCCCCAACTTTGAACACCGGCATTTAAAAATGTAAATGGTTTTACTTCTAAGTTTTCAGAATGACCATATTTTACTGATGAATTTACTAAAGTCAGCGTGTCGGAGTTTTCAAATTGATAAGTAATATCACTTCCATAATTATAAGCGGAGTAACGACCCTGCAAAGTTTTTAAGGTCACCCCCATTTTAAAAAAATGATTTTTCTTATCGGGCATTAATGGTAATACAGCAGCATAAGTAAAATTTAATTCACTCCATCCCATGGCATCCACACTATATCCGCTTCCATCAAAAGTTTGTTTCAGTAATTCGTCAAAATGTATTTCTTCAATTCCTTGCTTTGATAATTCCGGTTTCCCTCCGTCGATGTTTGCCATATTGCGGAATCGGGTTGAAATAGCGAAAGCATTGTTTGGATTAATCGGAATTAAAATCGAAGGACCTAATGCATCCTGTGCAACAGTAACGCGGGCAACCCGTTTAATTTTTCCCTTATCCCACGCATCGCTTGCATAATTATTTTCGATGCTGGTATAATCAATTGAATCTTTTAAAATTTTACTTAGAAAAAATCCCGGATGTTTAAGTCCGATAAAATTATTATCGAAACCTAGACTTACTCCAGCAAGGTTCAGGTCGAACTGATATCGACCATTTACAATTTCAGCCGGATTAAATAAGACAGAATGAATGCCTGCATAATTTGTGGCTGAATAGCCAATCCATTCCTGAGCATTAGAGCTGATTGAAATTTGAATGAATGCGCTGACGATTAAAATTTTTTTAATCATAAAATTTTTTTAGAAGAGATTCGTGAATTAAAAATTTTGAACTGAAAAGATTAATTCCGAAAAATAATGAAATTATTTGGGAGTGCGAATGATTCTTATCAATGAAAATATTCAACCATTAGTGACATGATGACCAATAAAAAGAAACCCTGTTCTAAAAGTTAAATCAGGTTCAATGCCTGTTCTAAATCAGCAATCAAATCTTCCACATCCTCAACACCAACGCTTAATCTTATAAGGGTATCAACTAATCCGCTTTTTTCTCTTTCTTCTTTTGGAATAGAGGCATGAGTCATGGTTGCAGGGTGGCCAATAAGAGATTCAACACCTCCGAGTGATTCGGCAAGAGAGAATAATTTGGTTCCTGATAAAATTTTCAACGCATCGTCCATTTTATTTCCTTTCAATGTGAAAGAAAGCATGCCACCAAAATCGCGCATTTGTTTTTTTGCTACTTCATGATTTGGATGAGATGTTAATCCCGGATAAAATATTTTTTCAATTTTCGGATGATTGCTTAAATAATCTACAATCTTTTTTGCATTCGAGCAGTGTCGTTCCATTCTCAGGTGCAAAGTTTTCACTCCGCGCAAAACCAGAAAACAATCCTGCGGACCGGGAACAGCCCCACATGCATTTTGTATAAATTTTAAATCCTCATTTATTTTTTCATTGTTGGTTACTATGGCGCCCATGACCACATCACTGTGACCACCTAAATATTTTGTCACTGAATGCAATACCAAATCAGCACCATGGTCGAGCGGATTTTGCAGATAAGGCGAAGCGAAAGTATTATCCACGCAAAGCATAATGTTTTTGCTTCCGGCAATTTGTGCCACCGCCCGAATGTCAATAATATTCATCATCGGGTTGGTGGGAGTTTCTACCCAAATGAGTTTTGTTTTTGTGGAAATTAATTTTTCAATTCCACTCACATCATTCATCGGAACAAAATGAAATTTAATTCCATATTTCTCAAACACTTTTGTAAAAATGCGATAGGTGCCACCATACAAATCATGTGTGCTGATTACTTCATCACCGGGAGAAAGTAATTTTATAATGGCATCTGTAGCGCCCATTCCGCTGCTGAAACATAAACCGAATTTTCCGTTTTCCAATGCCGCCAGATTATTTTGCAAAGCATTGCGTGTTGGATTTTGCGTGCGGGCATACTCATATCCATTATGATTACCGGGTGCTGCCTGCACATAGGTACTGGTTTGATATATTGGAGTCATAATGGCTCCGGTAGTTGGGTCGGGTTCTATTCCTGCATGTAAAACTTTGGTTCCGAATTTCATACTTGCTTTTTTTTCGAATGCAAAAGAAAGCAATTTGATGTAAGGATTTTATCTGAGATATAATTTATCTAAATCATTTATTTAGTTTTTAAAAGTTCGGAGTGAAAAATTTTCGACTATTAAAAATTAATTGAATGATTTGTTTTTTAATTGATTGATGTTCACAAAATTTGAAATCACTATTTATCATTGTTTACTTTGTTGAATTAAAAATTGGAACATGAACGAAATAAAAAAAATTATTGAGCAAGCGTGGGAAAACCGGGAGTTGTTAAAAACTGAAACAACTATTGATGCTATTGAAAATGTTCTTGCTCATTTGGAAAGGGGCGAGTTGAGAATAGCCGAAAAAAAAGATGATAAATGGGTAGTTAATGATTGGTTAAAGAAAGCGGTGTTGTTGTATTTCCCAATAAAAAATATGATTACAATGGAAGCCGGACCAATGGAGTTTTATGATAAAATTCCACTAAAAAAAAATTATAAGGAAATAGGAGTTCGCGCTGTTCCGCATGCAATAGCCAGATATGGCGCCTTCCTGGCAAAGGGGGTGATACTAATGCCATCATTTGTAAATATTGGTGCTTATGTTGATGAAGGAACTATGGTTGATACATGGGCAACCGTTGGTTCTTGCGCTCAAATTGGTAAGCATGTTCATTTAAGCGGTGGCGTGGGTATCGGTGGAGTGCTTGAACCTGTGCAGGCATCGCCGGTTATTATTGAAGATAATTGCTTTATTGGTTCAAGGTGTATTGTGGTGGAAGGAGTATTGGTAGAAGAAGGAGCAGTGCTCGGTGCCAATGTGGTACTTACACAAAGCACACGGATTATTGATGTGAGCGGAAATTCGCCTGTTGAATATAAAGGAAGAGTACCATCAAACTCGGTGGTAATTCCAGGTTCATTTACCAAAAAATTTCCTGCAGGAGATTATAATGTAAGTTGCGCACTGATAATTGGAAAAAGAAAAGCGAGCACCGATTTAAAAACTTCGCTTAATCAAACACTTCGCGAATTTGATATTGCCGTATAAATAATGACAGCTGCCGATCAATCCTGATTGGCCATTGTCTGTTTTCATACACCAATTATTTTTAGCTGTTGGTATAAATGGTTTGGGAGTTTTACATGGATTTGTTGCCGGTATTACATTTCACCAACTAATAATTCAGAATATGAATGATGAAAGCCATAACGAATTAAAAGCGCTTGTTCATTTGCTCGATGATCCGGATCAGGAAGTAAATAAAATTGTGGTAAATAAATTGATTTCACTCGGGCCCGAAATTATTCCGTCGTTAGAGCAGTATTGGGGAAAATCGTTTGACCCCGTCATACATAAAAAAATTGAAGAGGTTATTCATATTATTCATACCGATACTTTGCATGCCGATTTGAGAGAATGGGCGAAAAACCATGCGGATGATTTATTGCAGGGAGCCATTTTGGTAGCCAAACATTTATTTGCGGATATTAATATTTTGAAAATTCAAAACCAGGTTGAAAAATTAAGAAAAGATTGTTGGTTGGAAATGAATTACAACCTCACACCACTTGAGCAGGTAAATGTTTTTAATCATGTTTTTTACAGTCTCAATGGTTTCAGAGGAAATGAAAGTGAAGGCACCAACCCGGCAAATTGCTACATAAATCACCTGCTTGAAACGAAAAGAGGTAACCCGATATCATTGGGCATTTTATATTTAGTTGTTGCAACACATTTAAAAATGCCGGTGTATGGTGTTGATCTCCCGCAACATTTTATTCTTTCGTATCACAATCATCCCATTCATCCTGAACAAAGCGAGCAGGAAATACAAAGTGATATTATTTTTTATATCAACCCTTTAAATAAAGGAATGATTTTTTCGCGCGAAGACATCACTCATTACCTGCATAAATTAGAAGTAAAACCGATACCCGACCATTTTGCTCCCTGTAATAATCTGCAGGTTATCCGATCGCTGATTAATTATTTAATTACAGGCTACGAATTGCAAAATGAACCCGATAAAGTATCCGAATTAAAAAAACTGTTAATCGTTATAAATTAATTATTGCTTAAATAATTATTCAAGCGTTACAGCAGTTCCGCTCGACGAAACCATCAGCATCGAACCTTGTCCAACCGTTTCGTAATCGAGATCAACTCCGATTATAGCATTGGCGCCCATCTGTTCGGCAAGTTGTGTCATTTCCTGAATGGCATTGTCTTTTGCCTCCCGCAAAACACTTTCATAAGACCCTGACCGACCACCGACAATATCCCGAATGCCGGCAAAAAAGTCTTTAAAAATATTTGCACCTATTATTGCTTCGCCGGTTACCAAGCCATGATAGTGGGTGATTTTTTTTCCTTCTATGTTATTGGTTGTTGTAATAAGCATGATTTAAATTTTTTTATTTAGCTGTCAATATTAAATGTTTTTTGAAAACAATAAATAAATTACAATTCTGTTTTTATTATTAACCTTTATTAAAACACGAACAAGGGGAATGAAATTTTTTTTAAACATAAATTATTGTCGCATGAAAATCAGTTTGCTGTCTTTAGTTTTTCTGAGTGCATTTATTAAAACTTCAATTGCTCAAAAACCCTACTTCACCAATGGCAGCAATTTTATTTTTACTTACGGATTAGTTACCGATACAAGCAATAAATTCATAAAAAGCAATGTTCGGTTTTCAGCCTGGTATAATTTTGAAGAAATACTGAATATTGATTTTTCAAAAAGTGCCGGATTAATTACCGGGTTAGGATTGCAGAATATCGGAATAATAACCAAGCCAACCGAATCGATTACCATTAAACAACGGACTTATTGTTTAACACTGCCTCTCGGATTTCGGTTTGGAAACCTGGAGAAAAAAAACTTTTTAAGTATTGGCGCCTCAGCCGAATTAATGATTGATTATAAAGAGAAAGTTTTTAATGGCAATAAAAAAATAAAGCATCATGAATTTCTTTCGAATAATACTGATTTATTAAATGCGTCTGTATTTCTTCGCTATCAGAAAAAAAGTATTTATGTCAGCGCTAAATATTACCTATATGATTTTTTAAGACCTTCCAATGTACAGGTTTCTGATAATGGATTTTTTCCTTTGTATCCGAATACCAGTCAATTATTATTTTTATCAATCGGCTATTCAAGAAAAGGAAATGAAAGTAAAATTAATACCGACAAGCCTCTGCAAAAAAAAGTTAACAGAATATAAATTCAGTTTATCAAGGTTTTTTGAAACTGTCAGCTACACAAAAATTATCTGGAACTTAAATGCAATTAAAAGTTATTCGCGCACCACGGATACCGGAATTGCTTTGTTGAAATAGGGCGAATGAATTTTACACATATACAAACCTGATGGGAGTGTTTGAAAGTTCAGTCCAATTTTATTTTCACCGGATGTCAGAATTCCAACATATACAGTTTTGATTTTTCTTCCCAACAAATCATATAATTCAATGCTTGCATTTGTTTCTTGCTTGGAATCAATTTGTAAAATACTGTAATCAATAGTCGGGTTCGGATAAATGATTGCTGATATTGATGAAGAACTAATATTTTCAATGGTCACAATATCATTAATGCTTGTAAGGTTTGCCGAAAAAATTCCGCGTGAGTGAGTCGCTATAACAACCAGGCCATCCGATTCACGGGTTACTATCATTTCGCAAACAGAATTGCCAATGGTATTAGTTGCCTGTTTTACCCAAACCGTACTATCGCTTTGTAATTTATTGGTTGCAAATAATCCAATACTTGTCGCAAGTAAGTAGGCAGTATTTCCATCAGCTAAGTGAAGTATGCTTGCCCATCTCATCGATGGTCCGTTTCCAGCTCCTGAACTGAATGCTTCTAAATTGCCGGCACCTTTTTTCCAGCTGCTGCCTCCATCATTTGAATAGAATAAACTGTAAACACTATAATTTGAAAAAACTACAATCAATTTATTGGCGTCGTGCGGATCCACTGCAATGCAATTCATATATCCCGATGCCGGAAAAATGGCGGTGGAAGCAGTGGAAGTTATATCAGTTCTTGTTGGGGAACCAGTGTTTGCATTTGCGACTTTATAAATTCTTTTTTGTGAGGTGCCATAATACAGTGTGTGTGCCGGTATGGTTGAACAGGCCACCGACGAAATTTGTGATGGAGCAATAACAGTATCCTGAAAATACATCCAATTGGTACTGATACTATCCCAGTTACTGGCATAGGGAATTCCACCTAAATTATTATTTCGGTACAATCGGGTGCCGCCTGCCAGATACATTTTATTATTATCAACCGGATCGAGAATATAAGGATTGATAAATAAATAATCTTGTTTCGGAACAGGATCAATACGCGCAAAAGAATCAATTGTGCCATTGGCAATATTCATTTTCGCTTTCATCATTTTTCCGTTTTGAATGCTGAAATAAAAAGTGGTTTTATTATCAGCAATGGCACAAAACGAACCATCGCCCCCGCGTGGTTGCACCCATGGGTCAGTGGGTGTAATTGTATTTGTAAACCAGCTTCCATTATCCTGCGCGCCGGCTATTATGATTGGATCGTTGACAGCAGCATTATCAATGGCAGCTGTATAAAACATGGTAGTCAGGTAGCCATTATTAAAACTTATCCATTGAACTGTATCTTCCATGCAATCAGTAGATTTAAATAATCCACCGTCGTTAGCCGAGAAAATTATGTTTGGGTTATTCGGATGAAAAAATAAAACATGTTGATCGGGGTGATGGTTTTCATATCCTTTAACTTGTGGTAATGTGGCGCCTTCCTTGTATCCGCCAATGAATCGGGTATTAGCAGCATCGGCAAATGCCGTGGTTGACCGATAAATATTGGTGCCCCCAATAAATACTGTGTTCGCATCATCCGGCTTTACAGCCACCACCATATCATAAGAACCCTGACACATAAATTTATCAAACGGGCCGCCATTGGTTGGCAAATTCATCGATCTGTTTTCCCATACGCCACCTGTATCACTGCCGTCGCCTGATACATAATTGTATTTCCAGAATGAATTCCATTCCACATCGCCCTGATAATTGGTGTCGGGTGTGCCGGCGCCGGGTGTGTTTGCTAAAAAATATATTTCGTTTTCATTCTGCGGATTTATGCCCATTACAATGCGGTTATAATTTACTGGAAAACTATCGGGCAAAATATTTGCGAACGAAAGGCCATCAGTTGACCGCCATATTCCTTTTTTTATTCCATCATCACTCATGCAGGCATACACAACTCCAGTGGAAGTAACCTGTACTTCAGTAAAGTAAGAAGCAGCAGCTGTGGCACTTCCTAAAACAATTGTCCATGTTGTTCCACCATTTACTGACCGGTATATTAAACCATAAGTAGCTGCATAAATTTCATCTTCAATTAAATTACTGTTGTCATTGGCTATTCCCCATGCTAAATCAAACTCTTTATCAAAGCCGGTTGTGTTAGCAGTGGAAGTGGAAGCTAATTTTGTCCATGTCAATCCATTATCGGTTGACTTCATTACTCCATCGCCTAAGTAATAAGCACCACCACCCGATGCGCTTGCGCCATATCCTTCGCCGGTTCCGGCATACCAGTTTTGATTATGGCCCGGTCGTTTATCCTGAATAATGCAAGTAATTCCTAACGGAGTAGCATCTGGCGATACGATTGCCCATGAATTTCCACCATCAGTTGATCGCCATATATCACCCGATACTGAACCGGCAATTAAAACCGAAGTGTCATTAATATCCATGGCAAATGCTCTTGATCTTCCACCAACATTCCAAGGACCGCGATTGGTGAAAGTGGAACTTCTTAAATTATTATCGTTAGGTAGTGTGGAAGAAAATTCCAGTTCAAGTGCCCGGATATTCTTTGGGATTTTTCCTGTAGCCGGATCTGCCAGCCGTTGAAGCTGCCAGTTCAAATAGCCGTTTTTGCTTTCGTTCAATTCCATTCCATCACCCGACAAAAATTTTTTATAAGTTAATTTCGATTCATTAAAATGATACCCTAAAACAACAACCGAAGTAATTATCAGGCTTTTTAAAAAAATTATTTTCATGCGGAAATTTTTAATTCAGTAAAACAAATTTATCAGAACAATTTTCTAATCAACTATTAATTTATAAGAATAAACAGAATAACTCATCCGGTCATTCATTGCAGGATGTATATGTAATGAAGTCAGAATTTTATCGCCTGTTTTTAATCCGGGTAAATGAACCGGAATAGTTGCATCAACCGAATCAGTAGGAGCGAGGGTGAAAGTAAAATACACTTCGGTGTTTTCTGCCAGATTGATCATGCCGGCTGCACCGGCACCGCAATTTTTTATTGTATTAATTTGAAGCAGCGCCATGCATGAATATTTAAAACACCACGAATCTTTCAAGCTTGAATCGGGCGGATAAATATCTAACACAGTTGCTGTTACAATACAAGTTCCGGGCGATGCAACTGTTAAATCATCTTTCCCGGCTTGCTGAACAGTGGAAACTTTCATTTTTTTTGAATGACTGCAGGAACAAAACCCGGCAATAAATAATAACAGAAAGAACAAATTGATTTTTTGAAACACGCTTTTAAAATATTTCTGGTGAATATAAAATCTTATGGCGCAATTGAAATTAACTAATTTCACCACCTCATAATTCTAATTCATGATAAAATTTTTTACAACCTTCGCAGTAAGTATTTTAAGCTTTTGCAGTTTTGCTCAAAGCCCCATCACATTTCATAACTACTCAGCCGAAAATATTTGTGGAAGCACGGTAGATTTCTCGCAGTATTATGGTAAAAAAGTAATGGTTGTAAATACGGCAAGCTTCTGTGGCTACACTCCGCAGTTTGATGATTTGCAAAATTTGTATGCACAGTACCAGCAATACAATTTCGAAATTATCGGATTTCCTTGTAATGATTTTAACGGTCAGGATCCAAACAGCGATTCAGCTATCAATGAATTTTGCACTTCAATTTATGGCGTTACTTTTTTAATGATGTCGAAAATTGCCACCATCTCTGCCGACACGGCACCGGTTTATAAATGGCTGCAGCGGGAAGATTTAAATGGTGTTGCCAACGCGCATGTGGCATGGAATTTTAATAAATTTTTGATTGATGAAGCAGGCAATTGGGTTGCTCATCATTTACAAACAGTAAATCCGATGGACCCAATTATTACTAATTGGATTATGTCGCCATCAGTAGTTGCTTCGGTAGATCCAACCGTTCATTCTGTAAATAATCTGATTCAATTTATTGCTCCTGCTTCTGGTAATTCAATTTTACAACTTGGTTTTAAAGCCGATTTGAAAAAAATGAATATCAGTATTTATTCAGTGGATGGAAAATTTATGCAAACCATTTATTCAGGTCAAACCAATCAAGGACAGCAATATTCATTTAATGTTTCAAACCTAAGCGCCGGCATGTACTTTATTTCTGCTCAATCAAATGAATACAGGCAGGTGATAAAATATGCATTGGTGAAATAGTCAGCTAACATTTTTTAGCTGATTGAATTGGCAAATAAATTCGATAAAATAAATTTACTCCGGCTTTAGTTTGTAATACGAATATTGATTCTATTTAATCAATTCGATTGAACCAATATTAAAACGGCGACACATCATCATCCTGTTTATTATCCCAGTTTTTCGATTGCATTACCTGAACAGAACCTTGCTCATTTTGCGTAAACCCTTCGCGGGCAACTCCTGATGAGAAAGGTGATACATTGTAATCTTCGAACTTGGCAAACCGGTCAATAAATTTCAATTGCACAGTTCCGAGCGCGCCATTACGATGTTTTTGTACTAATATTTCTGCCATTCCATTGTATTGCTGACCGGCTTCATCTTCGGTCATATTATAATATTCCGGTCGCCAGATAAACATAACCATATCAGCATCCTGCTCAATGGCTCCCGATTCGCGCAGGTCACTCAGTTGTGGTTTCTTGCTGCCACCACGGGTTTCCACCGCTCGGCTTAATTGCGAAAGTGCAATGACCGGCACACTTAATTCTTTGGCAATACTTTTTAACGAACGCGAAATGGTACTTATTTCCTGCTCACGGTTAAACGATTTATCGCCGGTGCCACCACTCATCAGTTGTAAATAATCTATTACAATGAGTTGAATATCGTGTTGCATTTTTAAACGGCGGCATTTTGCGCGCAATTCAAAAATATTGATGGCAGGAGTATCATCAATAAAAATGGGCGCGGCCGAAAGTTTTTCAATGTTCGAAGTCAATTGAGTCCATTCATATTCCTCTAAATTTCCTTTTCGCAGTTTATCAGAAGGTATTAGTGTTTCGGCGGAAATTAATCGCGAAGTCAATTGTAAATCACTCATCTCTAATGAGAAAAACGCAACAGGTTTATTAAAATCAACAGCTGCATTGCGCGCCAATGAAAGCACGAAAGCTGTTTTACCCATTCCTGGTCGGGCAGCCACAATTATCAAATCACTTTTTTGCCAACCGCCTGTAATTCTATCCAACTCAGTAAAGCCGGATGGAACACCATTAAAGTCGAGTTTATTATCGCGCAGACTTTGAACCTGCTTAATATTTTTTGTGATGAGTTCTGATATGGAACTGAAATTACGACGCAGATTTTTATCCGTGATGTCGTAAATATTTTTCTCTGCTTTATCTAATAACTCCAGTACATCCGTGGTGTCTTCGTACGAATCGCGAATGATAATGGAACTGATACGAATTAATTCACGCTGAATAAATTTCTGGCTGATGATCCGCGCATGATATTCCACATTGGCGGCACTACCCACCCGATTGGTTAACTCTGCAACTGTAAAAGCGCCACCCACTTTTTCAATATCACCTTGCTTGCGCAACTCTTCCGTCACTGTTAAAATATCAACCGGCTGCGAGCGGTTGAACAAACTGAAAATTGCTTTGTAAATACATTGATGCGCCTCTACATAAAAACTTTCGGGCTTCAGAATATCAATGACTAATGCAACCGCATCTTTCTCCAGCATCATGGCACCCAGCACGGCTTCTTCCAAATCGCGCGCCTGTGGCTGTATGCGGCCATACAGCATAGCCGATAAATCGGTTTCTGTGTGTCTCTTGGTTATAGCCCGCGGGCGTTCAATTTTTATATCGTCGTTTGGCTCAGTCATTTTTTTAAAGGGCCACAAGAATAGAAAACATTCCTTGTCGTTTCCATAATTACAAAATTATTCTGTGGACAAAAATCAGTTTGTCGTGGATTGGGTGTTGATAAAAAAAGTATTGATGCGGTGGCGCGAAAATGAAAAGCAGATTTGTAAAAATATTCTACCAGGGGTTTCACTTCGAATGACAACGGAGCGACAAATAAACCGGATATTAATACACTGAAATTTATTAATCTTCATTGAAAAATAATTGCAATAAAAAATTTCGTGTCAGTTTCTCTCTCCATGTATTCATACAAAGGAGTTAGGTGGTATATATCCCGGCCCTCAAGTCGGAGACCCGGCATCTACAGTGCGCTGGGTTCACTTCGTGTAACTCTGTTACTACGAAAAAGACCTTGCGAATAATATTGCGCAACATTAATAAGCACATTCGCTACTCGGGAATACCACAAACTGCTGTGGAGTTGCTGATTTATTATTGCACGAAACTGAACAGTTCCGGAATTAAATATCAGGAAAGCAATGCGATGTTGAATTTATATGAAGCACAGTTAAAAAAGATTAACAAGTTTATTTCGAGCATGCACGAAGATTTGCAATATGATTTTAAAAAGCAGGTGGAGGAATTGGAATAACTAATTATTGTTTCACCAACTTTTTAACCGCACTGAATTTATCGGAGCGAATGGCAACAAAATAAATTCCTGCATGCAGCAAAGAAAGATTTATACTTTCTTCCTTATCATTTATTAATTGCTTATGAAGAATTTGCCCAAGTGTGTTGCTGATTTCTATCTGGCAATTATTGCAGGATTGCGAAAGCTGAATGGTTATGTTTTCGTCAGTAGGATTGGGGGAAATGGTGAATTGTGAATTGTTAATTGTGAATTCGTTTATTGAGGTGAATACTTGTGTGCATGCAGTTGTATCGCTGCAATTTCCTTCGGTAATTATGCCTGCATACATGCCTGATGTGGTTGGAATAAAAACAGTTTGTGTTGCTCCGGGAATTATTTGTTGTGTGTTGCAATCATACCACTGCACTGTGCCCGATGTTAGTGCGGTGAGTGTATCGTTTGACTGATTCACACTCATGTTTACTCCGTTGACTAAAAGGAAAAGCTGAACTACCGAATCGCAGCCGATAACTGAATTATAAATGGCTGTGTAATTTCCTGCTGAGGTTAAGTAAACTCCATTGAAGAAATAAGAAGCACCGGAACACATGGAGTAACTGATATTGGTTGGTATTATCGGATTGCAAATAACATTGCTCACGGTATTAGTTACAACAGGCGCGTTGAAATCAAAATAAATGCTTGCGGTGTTTTCTATTGTGGTGCCGAGCGGAAGATTGGCTTGTGGTTTTATTCTGTAACTCACATAACCCTTGCTTGCTTCTGCATCTGTTGTACTATCAACTAAATTGATATTGACAAAATTGAAATGAACCTTGCTGCCAAACAACTGCACCATTGGTGTATGAGAATAAGAAAGCAACTGAAAAGTGCTTGCATCTAAATCTGCATCCAATGTATCGAGCAGTTGAATGTGTTGTGCTGCCGCAGTTCCTGTGTTTTGAAAATGAATGGTGTAAGTAAGCCAATCATTAATAGGAAATTCCAAACTCCCAACCGGACTTACTTCCTTTTCATTCGGGTCAAATGAATTTGTGACTGCAAAACAATGTGTGAGTGTGTTGTTTGAAATATTATTATCTCCTGTTGTTGGAGTTACTGTTACATCAAAACAAATCTGATTTCCTCCTTGTGCTGTTGTATCTGTTATAACATTAAAAGCAAAATCAGTTGCTGAATTAACCAATGAGAAATCTGCAATGGTATAAATCAATGTATCTCCGTTTACTGATGGTGTCAATGCTCCGGATATTGGTGAAACATAATCTGCGAGTCCATTGATAACAACTTTTACTTCTCCGCTTATTCCTGAACTGCAACTGACATTGTAAATACTTTGAGTTATATCTCCTGCAATTACATGAACTTGATTAATATTTCCGGGAAAGAAATTTGGATGATGAATTACATTCCAAACTCCAAAATCAAAACCCGGTTTGCAAGTCAATCTGAAATCAACATTGTAATCCATTGAATCAATTGCAGTGAGGTTACTTGCTATGTTATTATTTGTCGGACATAAAACATTGTATGGAATATTTACTGTATCAACAGAAGTTGAATAATTACCAAGTTGAGTATCGAATGAATACTCTCCTCCCCAATTTGCAATTACTTGTTGAATCAAATTGCTACCTCCATCATATAAATTCATTTTTACCATTTGAATTCCAGTGCTATCATTTGTTGTAACACAACTGCTGTCTCCGTCTTTAACAACCTTTCCTTTAACATTCCAATAAACATCACAACCATTTGTGTTAAACACATCACAAATTGGCATTGTATCAATTGCAGCTATGTATCCTGTGTGCTGAATTAAATTTGGAAGACAAGTAATTCCTGTATTTGAAATATTATAATAAGATGCCGGTCCAGTAAAATTTAATAATGGAGGCATGCATAAAATTCCTGGATTATTATTTATATTAAAAGAATACAATGAACTTGGCAAGGATGGTAAGCTCGTTAATGTATTACTACCGCAAATAAGAGTATGTAATGAATTCGGCAAGGATGGCAAGCTAGTTAATGAATTAGTATAACAGGAGAGAAAGGTTAATGAATTCGGAAGCGATGGCAAGATCGTTAATGAATTATTATTACATAAAAGTTGAGTCAATGAATTCGGCAACGATGGCAAGGTCGTTAATGATTTATTATTACAATAAAGATAAGTTAATGAATTCGGCAACGATGGAAAACTCGTTAATGAATTATTAAAACATCGAAGTTGAACTAATGAATTCGGCAGCGATGGCAAGCTTGTTAATAAATTATCATTACAATAAAGGTCAGTTAATGAATTCGGCAGCGATGGCAAACTCGTTAATGAATTATAAGTACAATAAAGCTGAGTCAATGAATTTGGCAACGATGGCAAAGTCGTTAATAAATTACCATAGCAAACAAGATTAGTTATTGAATCGAAATAATGAATCCCTGCTAAATCAGAAATATTTTGATTACTGCAAGTAACATTTAATTCATTCACAATCCCACTGCAAGTGGTATCCATCAAATTCCCATTCATACAAGTTGGATAGCTTGTTTGCAGCTAAGCAACGAACTGCCCATCCGGAATGGCTACCCATTGTGATTTACTGGAAAACGATAAAGAAAAAACAAGTAGGAGGGTTGTAAAAATTCTTTTCATAAAAATATTTGTTTTAAAAGTAGTTTAATAAATTATAAATGAAAGATGAAAAATTAAAAAAGTGTTGGCCATGTTGTTGTTGATTGTGAAAAAAAATTTGACAACTTTTAGAAAGTTGTCAAATCTCTGTTCACGACAAATCTCTTCGCGTTATAATCAGTTTTCTAAAATTTAAATAGCAGATTCAAAAAAATATTTTTCAACAAAAATTGCCAGTAAAAACAACTGATTTTAAAAAGTAAAAAACAACGCGACAAAATATTTTTCAATCGCATTTTTTGCTTTGTGTATAATTTGTGAATAAAAAGAATTCGTTCGCCGGTGCATGGTGTTCATTGCGCATATCTTTGACCGAGATTGAAAACACAAATAAAATTTTCAATTTTTTCTGAATGAGAAAAGTAATCTGTATTGCAAATCAAAAAGGCGGAGTAGGAAAAACTACTACTGCAATTAATCTCGCTGCAAGCCTGGCGGTGCTTGAATACAAAACCCTGCTGATTGATGCCGACCCGCAGGCCAACTCTACTTCCGGCTTGGGAACCGACCCGAAAAAAGTGAAGAAGAGTATTTATGAATGTTTAATTGGTGAAGCAAAAATTAAAGATTGCATTATTGAAACCGATACGCCGAATTTATATATACTGCCATCGCATTTGGATCTGGTGGGCGCTGAAATTGAATTGATCAATCATCCCGACCGCGAAAAAATTATGAAAGGCGTGTTGGATGAAATCAGAAAAGAATTTCGTTTCATCATCATTGATTGTTCGCCTTCACTGGGTTTAATTACAGTGAATGCTTTAAGTGCTGCTGATTCGGTTTTGATTCCTGTGCAGTGCGAATTTTTTGCATTGGAGGGATTAGGAAAATTATTGAACACTATAAAGATTGTACAGAACCGATTGAATCCGGTGCTGAGCATTGAAGGAATATTATTAACCATGTATGACCAGCGTTTGAACCTATGCAACGAAATTGTTGAGCAAGTGCAAATGCATTTTCAGGAATTGGTTTTTGAAACCATCATTCACCGCAATACAAAATTAGGTGAGGCACCAAGCGTTGGAAAATCAGTAGTGATGTATGATGCTGACAGCAAGGGTGCAGTAAATTATCTGAACCTGGCGAGAGAGATTTTGCAAAAAAATGATTTGACAAAAATTAAAACAAAGGATAAAATATTAGACCTTGAACCAAATGAGTAAGGGCAAGGAAGCGTTGGGAAAGGGCATTCGCGCCTTGTTGGATGACATTGATTTATCACTTCAATCACCAAAAAGCCAAACAGAAAAATCGGCAATTCCGCAAGGGCAGAGTTTTGTATTGCCATTGGAAGGCATTGAAGTAAATCCGTTTCAACCGCGTATTGATTTTGATCAGCAGAAATTAACTGAGCTGGCTGATAGTATTCGTATTCACGGTGTGATTCAACCGATTACTGTACGGAAAATTTCAGGAAATAAATATCAGTTGATTGCCGGTGAGCGCCGCCTGAAGGCATCGCACATGGCAGGCATAAAAGAAATTCCGGCTTTTGTTCGCATTGCCAACGATCAGGAAATGCTGGAGATGGCATTGATTGAAAACACGCACCGCGAAGATTTAAACAGCATTGAAGTTGCAATTAATTACAAACGATTGATTGATGAGTGTGATTTAAAACAGGAAGAATTAGCTGAGCGTGTTGGTAAGGACAGAACAACTGTTACGAATTATTTGCGTTTGCTGAAATTACCTCCGGATATTCAAGTAGCCATAAAAAACAAATCAATCAGCATGGCGCATGCCCGTGCACTCATTACCATTGAAAATCCATTGGTGCAGTTGCACATTTTTAAAGAAGCCGTTAAAAACGGATTGAGTGTTCGCCAGGTGGAACAAATGGTTCGTGAAAATGCGGCTCCGAACAAAAAGAAAACTGCATTGCCAAAATCACCGGCACTTCCATATGAATACAAGCGCATTCAGGAAAAACTGCAATCGCATTTGGGCACCCGTGTGGGTTTGAAAAGACTGCGTGGCGGAAAAGGTGAAATCAGTATTTCGTATTTCAGTGATGAAGACCTGGAGCGCATAACAGAAATCATTGAAGGGCGTTAATTATTCAGAATGAATTTTCTGAAAAAATCTTTTCTCATCCTATTTATTTTAAGCAGTGCAACTTGTTTGGCACAAAAAGATTCCACTTCAAATAAAAGTGTGAGGGATACGAGTGCGAAAAAATCGTTTCATTTAATTCCGAAGGAACACTCGCCACGATTTGCCGGAATATTATCAGCAGTTGTACCGGGAACCGGTCAGGCTTACAATAAAAAATTCTGGAAAATGCCGATTGTTTATGCATCGGCGGCAACAGTTGGATATTATGTTTATCGCAACTACACAATTTATAAAAACTTTAAAGACGCATACATTTTAGCTGCTGATACTAATCTGATGAATAACATCCTTTCATTCACTGTGTGGAATCCGATTAAGCGCGAAACTTTTTATCCGGAGCTTTATGACCAATCGCGCAAAGCGGATATTCAGGATATTTTCAGAAAGTATTTGGATTACAGTATTGTTGCTGGAGTTGCGGTTTATGGTTTGAATATTATTGATGCAGTGGTTGATGCGCATTTGTATGATTTTAATATCAGTGATGATTTGAGTTTGAATATTCATCCAACAATTTTTAATGTGAGTTCTTATAAAGCAGTTTCAGGTTTAACTTTTCAATTAAAATTCTGAATTTATGAATTACCGCAGAGACGCAAAGGCGCTGAGTTTTTTCTTCACTAATCTTTTCTTCACCTTATGAAAATTGCTTTGATTGGTTATGGTAAAATGGGAAAGATGATTGAATCAATCATTAAAGAAAACAGAACACATGAAATTGTGTTTGTAGCCACATCTAAAAATAGAATTGAGTTAGCTCCAAATCAATTTGCCAATTGTGATGCGGTAATTGATTTCTCTATTCCGTCTTCTGTTATTGAAAACGCGAAAATTGTTTTATCAGCAGGCAAGCCACTTATTATCGGAACAACAGGTTGGTACGAACACATGGATGAACTGAAAAAAATATGTTCGAAGCAAAATGGTTGCATAATTTATGGAACCAATTTCAGTACGGGCGTGAATTTGTTTTTTATGCTGAATGATTTTTTAGCGAAGCTGATGAAGACACAAAAAAAATATCATGTGTTTATTGAAGAAACACATCACACACAAAAAAAAGATTCGCCGAGCGGAACAGCCATCACGCTCGCTGATAATATTCTTGAAAACAGAAATTGGATGAAGGAGTGGACCAACTCAACCGAGTTGACTGATGAGGATGCTGATGACACCAAGCTTGCCATTATTTCAAACCGAACAGGTGATGCAATTGGCGAACATGTAGTGACTTACTATTCTGAAATTGACTCTATTCAAATTGCACACGAAGCATTTGACCGCAAAGGTTTTGCTGAAGGTTCCATTGTTGCAGCTGAGTGGGCGTTGAACAAAAAAGGATTTTATTCATTCCGAGATGTGGTGAAAGAAATGTTGGTGAATGCTGAATGATAACACAGACAATAACTCACTAATTGGGGAAATCAGAAAATAGAAATCCGTGTTGCTGATATAATTTTACTTTCGCACACAATAAAAAAGACAAATCAGCATTATATCGTCCGTTGTAAATAACCATTTAAATAGTAAAAATTAAAACATGAATTGGAAATTCTGGAGAAAGAGTACTACAAGAAAATCAAAATCAAGAGAATGGGTGGAAGCACTGGTGTTTGCTGTTATTGCAGCCACCATCATCCGCACATTCGCTATTGAAGCATACACCATTCCAACGCCATCCATGGAAAAATCATTATTGGTTGGTGATTTTTTATTCGTGAGTAAAATGCATTATGGTGCACGCACACCAATGACTGTATTGAGTTTTCCGTTTGCGCACAACACCATGCCATTGTTCGGAGGTAAATCGTATCTCGAATGGATAAAACTCGGTTATTATCGCTTGCCGGGATTCAGCAGTATAAAAAATAATGATGTAGTGGTATTCAATTATCCGATGGAAGATTTTAGACCGGTTGATAAACGAGAGAATTACATCAAGCGGTGTATTGCTATTCCCGGAGATACATTGCAAGTAATCAATACAGAAGTTTTTATCAATGGAAAAAAGAACTGGAAACCACCGTATCGCCAGGAAGATTACTTAGTTTATACTGATGGAAGCGCTATTAATGAAAAAGTTTTAAACGAATTGCATATTGATGAAGGTGGCCCAACCAATGCTACAGGCACTTATAATTTTCATTTGACCGATGAAGGAGTTGAAGCCCTTAAGAAATTACCTAATGTTAAAAAAGTGGAACCCTTGATTTTACAACAAGGATTTAATCCTGAAACTTTATTCCCCGGCGATCCGAAAAACTTTGCTTACAACTTAGATAATTATGGCCCTGTTGTACTGCCAAAAGAAGGAGTAACCGTGACATTAACACCTGAAAACATTGCTCTTTATACCCGAGTGATTACTGTATATGAAGGACATAAACTGGAAATGCGCGGCAATAAATTTGTGATTGATGGCAAGGAATCATCCACTTATACTTTCGCAATGAATTACTACTGGATGATGGGCGACAACCGTCACAACAGCGCCGACTCACGGTTTTGGGGTTTTGTTCCCGAAGATCACATTGTAGGTAAAGCATGGTTCATCTGGATGAGTTGGGATAAAGACGGAAGCTTTTTCAGCAAGATTCGCTGGGGAAGAATATTTAATGGTATAAATGGGGGCTAATAAATAATATCAATTTAAAGAAATAAAAAAGTCGCATTGAAAACTCATTGCGACTTTTTTTATTTCTAAGAGAAATATTAACTTTTCTTCAATTCAATATTGCACTTGATTGCAACATCAGAACTTACAACTGATATTCCTTCGGTTAAAGAATTCCATTTCAGGTTATAATCGAACCGATTAATTTTAGTAGTTGCAACAAAGGCTGCCTTTGTGTTACCGTACCCATCGGGCATTGTTCCACCATAAGTCAAATCAAAAGTCACAGCTTTGGTTACATCGCGTATTGTGAGATTGCCTGTGAGCTTGTAGTTCTTACCAGAAACTAAAGTCATTGAAGAACTTTTAAAAGTCATTTTTGGAAATTTCTCAGCATTAAAAAAGTCATCACTCTTTAAGTGTCCATCTCTCATTTCAGAATCAGTATTAATAGAAGCTACTTCAACTGAAAATTCAATTTGAGCATCAGTCATATCAGCTTTCGAATGTGACATTTTTCCATCAAATACTTTAAATTTTCCTTCTACTTCCGCAATCCCTAAATGCGTGATAGTAAATTTTACATTTGAATGTGAGGCATCACAAATCCAATTTGTTGCTTCTGTTGGAAGCTTGTTCCAACTGATTTCCTTTGTAGGAATTAAGATTTTGTTCTTATTGTAAGAACCAATTACAATTGCGCTTCCAAAAAGAAGGGCGACTACTACTAAAGCTAAAACTTTCTTCATTGATTTAATTTATGTTTGATTGTTAGTGATTTTTTAAGCTTTCCATTCAGTGCGACGGTGAGTTCCATCGCAAAAAGGTTTGTTGGTTGAATGACCACAGCGGCAAAGAGCAACTTTTCCCTCTTTAACCGTTTCAACTCCTTCATGATTTACAAAAACAAACTTCCCTTCCAAAAGATAAGGTCCGTTTTCTGCAAGAACAATCTTTTGAATTTCTGTAATTGAATTGTTTTCCATCTTATCTATTGTTTTTTAGTTTTGTTTTATTGATAACGCTCCTGAAGGGCATTTGTTCACAACAGAAATTATTTCATCTGTTGATGCAGCATTCATATCCACCCAAGGAACTCTTCCTGTATCAAATACCGGATTTAAGTTTCTTACACAATTACCTGAGTGATGACAAATTTTTGGTTGCCACACAACAGTAATTTCTCCATTTGTATATTCCACTTTCATATCACTATTCGCTTTTAACTTCTAAATTAGAAAAATCAACCTCTCAGTTTATCAAGCAGTTCGTTTAATTGTTTTGCTTCCTTTTGAGTGAGTGTTTTCATGCTCGCTTCCATCTCCTCCATTTCTTCATCGAGTTTGCTGAGGAGTTTTAATCCTTTGGCAGTGATTAAAACATTCACTGCTCTGCGGTCTTCCGGGCAAACTGTTCGCTCAACCAATCCTTTCATAATTAATTTATCTACGATACGCGATGCGTTACTCATCTTATCAATCATGCGGTCAATGAGCAAATTGACTGTAGCAGGTTTTGGATGTTGCCCTCTCAGAATGCGCAAGATGTTGAATTGCTGAACAGTAAGATCGTGTCTTTTAAATACTCTGCTATGATTAGCATTTAACCAATTGGAAGTGTAAATAATATTCACGGCCATTTTATGAAATTCATTTTTGAATTTCTTCTGCTTGATGGCTTCTTCAATTTTCATATGGCAAATATATGTACTTACATTTAATGTAGCAACATATATTAATAATTATTTTCCAAATACCAATTTCAATACACCTTTATTACTAATAAAATCAAGATTGGTGAATCAGTCTATTGAATACTGATAACAGTAAACTTCTTTTCAAAAGGATTAAATGCCTCGTAAATGATAGTAAAGAACTCCACTCCGTGAGAAAGATAAAAGGCAATGAAACTTTCGTGACGCTCCTGTAGTGAATTGTCGGGGAATAATTTTTCTTTCAGCTTGCGTATTTGCTGAATGCTGTCTTCGTGTTTTTTCTTTTCGGTTTTTAAAAGTCTTTCTTCGAGCGACTGAATAAATTTTAACACGCGCGTTTGTTCTGCTGCAATCTGATTCTCTAAAGTTTTATCCAGGGCGGAAGTTTTTGATTTCAATTTCTGAAATAATTTTTCCAGTTCGCGGCGCTCCTCATCCATTTCTAAAGAATCTCCTGCTTGTTGCAGTGTGAATGATTTAATCAGCTCTTCTATATCGGTGAACAAAGATGTTTCGGTGAGACCGAATTTATTCATTCGTGCGGCTGATGATTTATCAATCACCAATGCGCAGTTGCGTAAAAACAAAATCGGGAAGGCGATTTTATAATGCTCAAATGAATTTTTGAATTCCATAAAGTACGAAACCTCTGCGCCACCACCGATGAATGCAATGTTTGGTAAAATCATTTCCTGGTACAATGGTCGCAACACCACATTCGGGCTGAAATATTCCGGATGATTTTCCAATTCACTCAGTATTGCTTTCTGACTGAAAGTGATTTCGGTGTTCAACACTTTGTACTCCGCTCCTTCTTTTACAATTCGTTCCCGAAGATTTTCTTTCAGATAAAACAGGTTGATATTTCTTGGCTTCACCTGCACAGGATATTTCTCTTCCAGTTTAACAATGGTCGCGTTCACTAATTTCTCTGAAGTGCTGTTCAGCAATTCATCCTGCATTATGAGTTGAAATATTTTCTTCAACGCACTATCATCTCCATCCACAATCACTAAACCCTGCTTGCCGAAGAAATGGTGTAACAGTTTTCGTGTGGCTTCGGTTATTGTTTTGCTTTCGAGGTATGCTGACTTTAATAGTTGAATCAACTCATCGGTATAGGGCGAGTTGCCGGCAACTTCTTTCAGTCCATCTATTAAACCGCCTAAACTTTCGGTGTTATAATTCCCGAAGCTTCCCTTTTGCTTCAGGTTCCATTCTATTTTCTTCCCGAACAACGAAATATGATTCAGCTCATCCACATCATGGTCCTCGCTTCCCATCCAGTACACCGGAATAAATTTTTCCGACGGATATTTTTCGTTCAGCATTTCCGCCATCTTAATAGCCGAAGTGATTTTATAAATCAAATACAACGGACCGAGAAATAAATTAGGCTGATGTGCGGTTACTACTGTGAACGCATTTTCTTTTTTCAACGCCAGAATATTTTTTTGCGCAGCATCCCCTTCCTTCAACAAACCATCATACTGTTTCAGCAATGCATCTGCTAATTCTGTTCGGTAAAGTTTCTGTTTTCGCTTGGTGCGAATGGCTTCTTCCACCGACAGCATTGTTGGTTCGTGCGCATAAAACTGTTTCAGCCATGCATCACCTTTCAGGTAGTCGGTAATCAGTTTTGTAAAATACCCTGTTGCGGAATAATCGAGCGGTGTAACAGTGTATTGCGGTGTGCTGCTCATACCTTTTTATTTAATCAACCTTTTCACCATACAAATCAAACTCTTCGGCGCCGGTAATTTTAATATTGGCAAAATCTCCCACGCGCAGGTAAGTGTCTGGTTCCTTCACCAACACCTCGTTATCAATTTCAGGAGAGTCGTGCTCAGTGCGCCCGATGAAGTACTCGCCCTCCTTGCGGTCAAACAACACTCTGAAAGTGCGACCAATCTTTTCTTCATTCTTAGTGCGCGAAATTTCCTGCTGCACATCCATCAACTGCTGAGCGCGCTTCTTCTTGGTGGCGACTGTTACATCATCTTTCAAATCATAACCACTCGTGCCCTCCTCGTGCGAGTAAGTAAACACACCGAGGCGGTCAAATTTCACCTCCTTGACAAACTCCACCAGTTCATCAAAGTGTTCCTTTCGCTCACCCGGAAAACCAACCAGCATCGTTGTTCGCAGCGCAATGCCCGGAACCTTTTCGCGAATCGTATTTATCAATGCAGTGATTTCCGCTTTGTCGGTTTGGCGCTTCATGGCTTTCAACACCGGGTCGCTGATGTGCTGAAACGGAATATCTAAGTAATTGCAAATGTTCGACCGCTCGCGCACCACATCCAGTATCTCAACCGGAAATTTATTCGGATATGCATAATGCAAACGAATCCATTCCACGCCATCAATGTCGGCAATGCGGTGTAACAGTTCCGGCAGTTTCCGCTCCTTGTACAAATCCAGACCATAGTAAGTGAGTTCCTGCGCTATCAATAAAAATTCTTTCACACCCTGCTTCACTAATTGTTTTATCTCCGCCTCAATTTCCTCCATCGGTTTCGAAATGTGCTTGCCGCGCATCAATGGTATCGCACAAAACGAGCAGGTTCTGTTACATCCCTCCGAAATTTTCAGGTATGCATAGTGCGATGGTGTGGTCAGCAGCCGTTCGCCCACCAACTCGTGCTTGTAGTCGGCTTTCAGGGTCTTCAGCAGGCGGGGCATCTCCGATGTGCCGAACCACGAGTCCACCTCCTTCATTTCGTGCTGCAGTTCGTCGCGGTAGCGCTGGCTCAGGCACCCGGTCACTATCAGTTTATCAATGCGACCCGCGCGCTTGTGGTCGCTGTATTCCAGTATCGTGTTAATGCTTTCCTGCTTCGCGTTGTCAATAAAACCGCAGGTGTTAATGATAACAATAGAACTGTTTTCGTCATCCGAATCATGCACTACTTCATGATGGTTTGCGCGCAACTGCCCCATCAATACTTCGGAGTCAACTGTGTTTTTCGAACAGCCGAGTGTTACAACATGGACTTTCGGTTTGCGTAGGGTTTTGGTTTTCATTTCGGTCGGCAAAGAAATACTATTTATAGCAGAGCTTTTTAAACCTATGAATAAATTTGCAAAGTTCAAATGAAAAAATCCTATGAATGCCCTGACACCACTTTTTCATACAGCGATATAAAAAAATAATTGTTGGTCATATAATAGCTTCTCTTTAATGAATTGAATGCTTACTTGTTTGCTTAACTCAATAAATTGCTTTAAACTCGCAAAAGCCTTTTAAAAAACATTCTAATAAATAATCAATACTTAAAAACAAATTTAAACAATGAAAAAATTTTTTTCACTCTTGTTTGCTTCAATACTTTTTTCGCAGTTAACATTCGCACAAACAACACTGACTACTGCTGTTGATTTTACTGCCACTGACATTGACGGTAATTCATTTAATTTATTCAGCAAATTAAACTCAGGTTCTTATGTTTTAATTGATTTTATGTTCACTGCCTGCGGTCCATGTCAAATTTGTGCACCGAAATTGTGGGAGGCATTTAATACTTATGGTTGTAACGGACCAAATGCCGAAGTACATTTTATTTCAATTAACCGGGATGATAACAATGCCGTTATGCATAATTGGGAAAGCACTTATATGAATGCAACAGGTGGATATCCGCAAGCATTTAGCGGGGCACAAGGTAGTGCATCGGGCGGTCCTCAAACATTTTCCAGTACTTATGGCATTGGGGCTTTCCCCACCATGATATTAATTGCTCCAGATCATTCGATTGTTGAGCAGGATATTTGGCCTATATCTTCAGCTGCTGATTTTACTCCCTACTTTCAATCACATGGTCTTGAGCCAAAAGCTTGTGTCGGAACTTCAATAAATAACAATATTGTTGAGGATGCATTTGTTTTCATCAGTCCTGTTCCTGCTTTAAATGAATTGAATATTAACTGTGGCAACAACATGATCAGTTCAATTCGTATTATAGATAACCTTGGAAAAATCATACTTGAAAAATCATCGTTGAAAAATGTATCTCATGACATTTTTGATATTTCAGGAATTGTTTCAGGAATTTATTTTGCTGAAATAAAAATGAATGATACTCAAACAGTAAATAAAAAATTTATTAAACAGTAATTTTCATTGAAATTATTTCCTGAGAATTTTTATAAACAAAAGCCATCTGCCAATAGCAAGATGGCTTTTGTATGAAGTAGAATTGCAGTGCAGATATTCAGACAGAAATTCAGTATTTTAAAATGATAATATATGATGAAAAGGATTTCAGTATTTCAGTGGTTATAAAATTTATTGATCAGCGAAAGCTTAAGTAGTCGGCCGTTTGGAATCCGTTGTAAGTTTTGATTAATGTTCTTATTTCTTTCTATTGTTTCGTTTTATCCTGTTATAATTCCGGTATTTTAATCATTTTTTTCATTGCCTTCTTTAAATTAATTCTTATTCTAAAAATTAACAGTCTCATTATTGGTCAGGGCATTGCTGGAACTTTGGTTGCATTTCTATTGCAACAAAAAGGTTTCTCAGTGATGGTGATTGATTCAGAAAAAAAAACACCGCCAGCAGAATTGCAGCAGGCATGTTTTCATCCATCAGTGGGAAAAGAAAAACCTTAGATGCTACAATGTTTGAGATACAAAATTTTTCCATTGGCACATTCAGGCAGATGGAAAAATTATTGAAAGTTGAATTTTTGCATGAAGAAAATATTGTCCATCTCTTTCATTCGGAAAATGAAAATGCAGAAACACTTGACCGAATAAAGTATGAAAAATTCAGAGAACAAATTGAATTGAATTCTACTCAAATTGAAAATATTAAAGACGAGTATGGGGCAACGGAAATAAAAAATTCCGGATGGATTAATTGTGAATTGATGTTGGATGCGTACAGGGATTATTTAATTGCGAACAATTCTTTTTCAATTGATGATTTTAAATATGATGAACTTGAAATAAAAAAGGATGTTTTTTGTTATCAGAATTTCGAAGCATTAAATATTATTTTCTGTGAAGGATATCAAAAAAACAAAAACCCTTTCTTTGAAAATGAAAACATTATTCCTTGTAAAGGTGATGTGCTTACATTAAAACATGACAACAATGGGAATAAAAATATTCTTAAAAGAAATGGTTGCTTTCTGATTCCAACCAATAAAAAATCCATTAAAGCAGGTTCAACTTATTTATGGAATAATGATGACGAACAGGTAACTGAATCGGAAAGAAATGAAATAAAAAATAAAGTCAACAATATTTTATCTGATGAATATGAAATCATTAATCATCAAACTGCTATCAGGCCAACTACAAAAAATCGAGAAGTAATTGCCAAACAGCATCAGCAATATAAAAATATGTTTATGCTGAATGGTCTTGGAACTAAAGGTTTGAGTCAAGCTCCGTATTATGCAAATTATATTTCAGAATTAATCGAGAGAGAATAAATAAATGAAACTCCAAAATAAATGGCCGAAAAAAATCTTTTTAGTTGTTCTTGAAAAGTGAATCAACAAACTCTTCTTTGTTGAAGACCTGCAATTGATCCATCTTCTCTCCCACACCAATATATTTTACAGGAATTTTAAATTGATCTGCAATACCAATCACCACTCCTCCCTTTGCGGTGCCATCTAATTTGGTCAATACAATGGCTGTTACATCAGTGGCGGCCATAAATTGTTTAGCTTGCTCAATTGCATTCTGACCTGTTGATGCATCCAATACCAACAATACTTCATGAGGTGCATCTGGAATAACTTTTTGCATCACACGCTTAATTTTAGTGAGCTCATTCATCAGGTTTACCTTGTTGTGCAGGCGACCTGCAGTATCAATAATTATTATATCAGTATTACTTGCTGCACCAGATTGTACCGTATCAAACGCTACTGCTGCAGGATCTGAACCTTGAACCTGCTTTACAATCGGCACCTGAACTCTATCGGCCCAAATTCCTAATTGTTCAATTGCAGCAGCACGAAAAGTATCTGCAGCTCCAAGCAAAACAGTTTTGCCGGCTTGCTTAAACTGGTGAGCGAGTTTTCCGATTGTAGTTGTTTTGCCTACCCCATTTACACCCACCACCATAATCACATATGGTTTTTGGGTAATGCCTTCAATGAAACTGTTCAGGTCTTTAGTATTATTCTCTGAAAGAATATTTCTGATTTCTTCTTTCAGCATATTGTTCAAAGCATCAGCGCCGAGGTATTTGTCTTTAGCAACACGCGCTTCAAGGCGGTCAATAATTTTTACTGTAGTTGCAACACCAATATCTGAAGCAACAAGGGCTTCTTCAATATCATCAAGCGTTTCATCATCAACTTTTGATTTGCCTGCAACTGCTTTTGTAATTTTTGTAAAAAAGTTCTCACGGGTTTTCTGTAAACCATCGCTGAGGTCCTGCTTTTTTTCCTTTGTAAAAAATGAAAACAATCCCATGTTCAGTTAAACAAAAAAAGCTTCTCCATCCGAAGAAAGAGAAGCCTTGTGAATATTAAAACTTCTTCAGCTTACTTACCAGCTAAGTATTCTTTCACTTTGTCTTTGTGCACCATTCTTTCTTTGTACACATAAGCGCCTGTTTTTTCGGATCGTTCAGAAACAATTACGCGCACATACGCTTTTGAAGCAGCAGATTGTGCAGCATCTTTCTGGGTCTTCGCATTCTTGGAGGTTTTACCTGCGTCTTTTGCCATGACTATTTATTATTTAATTTCTTTATGAACAGTGTAACGCTTTAAAGTTGCGTTAAATTTTTTCAGCTCCAGTCTTTCAGGAGTTGTTTTTTTATTCTTAGTGGTAATGTAGCGCGATGTGCCAGACTGACCACTGGTTTTGTGCTCGGTACATTCTAAAATCACCTGAACTCGTACTTCTTTCTTTGCCATTGTAGAGCAATTTTATTGCTGATTGTAATTTATTGAATACTTGCCTTTTGTTTCGCTCTCATCTCTTTCAACACTGAAGAAATTCCGTTCTTTGTAATTGTACGAACAGCTGAAGTAGTGATTCTCATTGTAATCCACTTGCCTTCTTCAGGTATGAAGAAGCGCTTTTTTTGCAGATTCGGTTCGAATCTACGGTTGGTTTTTATGTTGGAATGCGAAACTTTATGTCCCGACAATGCTTTCTTTCCTGTAACTTGACAAACACGCGCCATGATTTGGTTTTTCTTTAAGGGGCACAAAAGTCAGTAAATAATTTCTCTTATGCAAACATTAAATAGAAATAAATAATGTCACGGAATTATTCTTGATAAACCTCTTCAGGTTTTTGATGTTGGATAAAACTATTCTTTATAGGAAAATGGTATTGAAAAATATTTCAATC